>CAXAHI010000065.1:0-14105 GCA_963968645.1 uncultured Gammaproteobacteria bacterium
TTCTATGTCGGGTCAAGCCAACGCTAATCATTCCAATAATACTATGGAGGGCAGTTTTACCTCACAGGGCTCTTCATCCAATAAGCCAATGGCAAGTCCTTCTTCTCCTAGTCAGCAAGCGCAACCTAATCCCATGGGACATATCAATGCAGTTTTCGGTGGGCGTGATAGCGCTAATGATAATAAAGTGATCGATGGCGAATGCTCTCGAGAAGACTAGAGCGGTTGATATTTGTACAGCACAATATGATTGCTTGTTTAATTAAATACCTTTCTTTCAAAAAGTAGTCAAAGTGATTAGAAAGTTTAACCGCCTCCCTTGAATTGTCAGTAAATGCCCTTATCTACTCTGTTCGCAACCAATTGCGCCATATTCCATTCTTTTATAGTGGCTTGGCGCTTGACGTGCGTTTTTTCGTTCCTACAATTGGCTCTCGCTCATTTTGAGCTTTTTGTGGTTGTAGAGTTGCAGTTTTTAGCGCGTCAAACCGCTCGTATCACTGCGTTAAGTATCAGGTTCAAGGCCTCGGGCGCCTAAGGTGTTCGCTGTATTAATATTAATATCAGGAGATTGAAAAAGATGAAAATTCGTCCCTTACACGATCGTGTAATCGTTCGTCGCAAGGAGGAAGAAGCAACCTCTGCTGGTGGTATCGTGCTACCAGGTTCTGCTAAAGAAAAACCCAATCAGGGTGAAGTTATCGCTGTCGGTAACGGTAAAGTATTGGATAACGGTGATGTACGCGCTCTTGACGTTAAAGTCGGTGATGTTGTGGTATTCGGTAAATATGCCGGTAGCGACACTATTGATGTTGAAGGCGAAGAGCTTGTGATATTGAGCGAGTCGGATATCAAAGCGATCATCGATTAAAAATATCGATAAATAGGCTTCAACCTAGTAATACAGATGCGTAGATACCAGTGTTGAGGCAAGCAAAGTTACAACAAACAATTAATTTTCTAGTTATTATTTAAAAGTAGGGTAATCATCATGGCTGCTAAAGACGTGAAATTCGGCGACGCTGCTCGAGCAAAGATGCTTGACGGTGTAAACATCCTAGCGGATGCAGTAAAAACAACACTTGGGCCAAAAGGCCGTAACGTTGTATTAGATAAAGCTTTCGGTGCTCCAACTGTTACTAAAGACGGTGTATCGGTAGCTAAAGAAATTGAGCTTGAAGACAAGTTCGAAAACATGGGCGCACAAATGCTTAAAGAAGTGGCTTCACAAGCTTCTGATGTGGCTGGTGACGGAACAACAACTGCAACAGTATTAGCACAGTCTATTGTTAATGAAGGCCTAAAAGCCGTTGCTGCTGGCATGAATCCAATGGATTTGAAACGCGGCATCGACAAAGCAGTTACTGCTGCTGTTAAAGAAATTAAAGAAATGGCTACGCCTTGCGCCGATGGTAAAGCCATTGCTCAAGTAGGTACTATCTCTGCAAACAGTGATCTTCATGTTGGCGAAATTATTGCTGAAGCAATGGAAAAAGTCGGTAAAGAAGGCGTTATTACGGTTGAAGAAGGCAGCGGCCTTGAGAATGAATTGGATGTTGTTGAAGGCATGCAGTTTGATCGTGGTTACTTGTCGCCTTACTTTATTAACAACCAGGACAATATGAGTGTTGAGCACGAAACGCCGTATATCCTTTTAGTTGATAAGAAAATCTCAAACATCCGTGAGTTATTGCCTTTACTTGAAAGCGTTGCAAAATCTAGCCGTCCGCTAGTGATTATTGCTGAAGACGTTGAAGGCGAAGCGTTAGCAACATTAGTTGTTAACAATATGCGCGGCATCGTTAAAGTAGCGGCTTGTAAGGCACCAGGTTTCGGCGATCGTCGTAAAGCGATGATTGAAGATATTGCTATCTTAACCGGTGGTACTGTGATTTCTGAAGAAGTGGGTCTTGATTTAGAGACAGCGACTTTAGAGCATCTTGGCCAAGCTAAGCGCATTACTATGAGCAAAGAAAATTCGACCATTATTGATGGCGCAGGTAATGCAACATTAATCGAAACTCGCGTTAACCAAATACGCGCGCAAATCGAAGACACAAGCTCTGATTATGATCGTGAAAAATTGCAAGAGCGTGTGGCTAAATTAGCCGGCGGTGTTGCGGTTATTAAAGTAGGTGCTAGCACTGAAATCGAAATGAAAGAGAAAAAAGCCCGCGTTGAAGATGCATTACATTCAACACGTGCAGCAGTAGAAGAAGGCGTTGTCCCTGGTGGCGGTGTTGCACTTATTCGTGCATTACAAGCAATTGAGGGTCTTGAAGGTGATAACGAAGACCAAACAGTCGGTGTTAACCTTGCTCGTAAAGCAATGGAATCACCTTTACGTCAAATCGTAGCGAATGCGGGTGGCGAATCATCTGTTGTCGTTAATGAAGTAAAAGCACGTACGGGCAACGTAGGCTACAACGCTGCGTCTGGTGAGTACGGCGATATGATTTCTATGGGTATTCTTGATCCTGCAAAAGTGACTCGTACGGCTTTACAGTCGGCCGGTTCAGTTGCGGGCTTAATGATTACCACAGAAGCCATGGTTACTGATAAGCCTGAGTCTGGCGGCGCGTCAGCAATGCCTGATATGGGTGGCATGGGCGGTATGGGTGGAATGGGCGGCATGATGTAATTGCCTCTTGCTCAACCAAAAACTCGGTGCTTTTTTAAGCGCCGAGTTTTTTTTTGCTTGTTGCTTATTCGATAACAAAGATTTTCATGACAATAAGCAGTTATTTATATCACTTAGTTGCAGGCAAGGGATACTAATTGCAGGCGTTTGTGCATAGAATACGCGCTGTTACGGCAAAATTTTTTACCTGAATGGGTAGCCATTAATAAACGATTAATCAAAACAAGGTATTGCTTTATGGATTCAGAAATTCTTAATTTTATTTTACGTTGGGGACACCTATTATTCGGTATCACTTGGATTGGTTTGCTTTACTATTTTAACTTTATTCAAGGCGGTTATTTTAAAGCAGCATCGCCTGAAGGTTTATCGGATGCGAAAGCGAAACTCGCACCAGAAGCGTTATGGTGGTTCCGTTGGGGCGCTATGTTTACCTTTATTACCGGTGTAATCTTATTGGGAATGGTACACGGTAAAGGCTTATTGAACTCTTATATAGTCCTTGGCGCATTAATGGGTACGTTTATGTTTTTAAACGTCTGGTTAATTATTTGGCCAAACCAGAAAATCGCTTTAGGCATGGTTGAAGGTGATGGTCCTGCTGCAGGTGCAAAAGCACTTTTAGCTTCGCGTACTAACACTTTATTCTCTGCACCTATGGCATATGGCATGCTGGGCTCATCTCACCTAGGCTATAGCGCTAATGGTTTGTTGTCGGCCAATGGTCTCTCTACAGGTTTTTATATCGGCTTAGGTCTTATTATCCTGTTAGAACTTAATGCTATTTTTGGTAAGTTAGGTCCAATGACAACAGTTAAAGGCGTTATTCACGCTAGCTTAGGCTTAACAGCTGTTATATTTGCGATATTACATTACGTGTAGCTTGTTATTTGCACAGCTAAGGCTGTGCAATGTTACATACCAAGTTAATTGAAAAAGAGGGCGTTTACGCTCTCTTTTTTTACAGAAGTTATAACCATTGTCGATTCGTTTAGCGTTATCATTTAAATCCTTATTTAGTATTCATTATTGATTATTCATTTTTAATAGGAATTCTTAGCCATGCCTACGCGTGACCCACGCAGAAATAACGACGATATAAGCGATATGCCTGCCATGAAGCCAGCCCGTGACGAAGTCGTTAATCGGCGCAGGCAAGGGCGCTCTTCATCGAGTGCGGTTATCCCAACGCGAAGCTCAAACCGTTTAGGTCTCTTAACCCTGCTTATAGCTATCGCGGCGTCTGCTGCCTCTTACTATTTGTACGAAGAAAATCGTGCTGCAGCTGAGGTGGCTGCGCAAACTGAATTTCGTATAGCCGCCTTAGAAGCCCAGCTGGCCAATACCGGTGACGAAATGTCACAGTCCGATGCTGCCGTAAGAGTACGTCTTAAAGAGCTTGATACCGAAGTAAGAAAGTTATGGGATAACGTTTGGAAAAAAAGTAAGGCTTTGCTGGACGAACACAGCCTTAATATTAAAAACTTAACCACGCGCACCGGCTCGCTAGGTAAAGGCCAAACCAAAGCCAATAAGCAGCTAGTCGAATTAAATGCCGAGTTAATGCGCTATGCAGCTTCGTTAGATGAAATTAATGAAGCGGTAGAAGAATCACAAGTCAGTGCTAAGCAATCGGCTGCCTTGCAAGATAAACTGCCCAAGTTAAGTCAAAAAATGGATAATCACGAGCAACGTATAAAAGCTAACGAAGAATGGGTTGAGTCTATTAATGCATTTAGACAGCAAGTGAATAAACAGCTAACCATCATAAATCAGCCAGCCAATAATCGACCAGAATTACAGTAAGTCTACAACCGTAAACCGTTTGCTTTAGGAGCCTGATTGGATGTCTGTAATACAGCAAGAAGATTTAATTACCAGTGTCGCCGATGCGCTGCAATATATTTCGTATTACCATCCGCTTGATTTTATTCAAGCGGTTAACGAGGCTTACGAACGCGAAGAGTCCAAAGCGGCGAAAGACGCAATGGCGCAAATTCTAATTAACTCACGAATGTGTGCAACCGGTCATCGACCTATTTGTCAGGATACCGGCATCGTCACGGTTTTTGTTCGTGTAGGTATGGATGTTCAGTGGGGCAATGCCACTATGAACGTTACCGATATGATTAACGAAGGCGTTCGTCGCGCTTATCTTCTCCCTGATAATATTCTGCGTGCATCGATCTTGGCTGATCCTGATGGCAAGCGAGAGAACACCAAAGACAATACGCCAGCGGTTATTCACTACGATATTGTGCAAGGTGATACCGTAGATATTCAAGTCGCAGCCAAAGGTGGTGGCTCTGAAGCGAAGTCTAAATTCGCCATGCTTAATCCCTCAGATTCAGTGGTTGATTGGGTGCTAGAGCAATTGCCGAAAATGGGTGCTGGTTGGTGTCCGCCGGGCATGCTGGGTATTGGCATTGGTGGAACAGCAGAAAAAGCCATGATTATGGCGAAAGAATCACTAATGGGTTCAATTGATATTAAGGCGCTGCAAGCTCGCGGCGCATCTAACCGATCTGAAGAGTTGCGTTTAGAGCTATTCGAAAAAGTGAATCAGCTCGGTATTGGTGCACAGGGATTAGGCGGCTTAACAACAGTGTTAGACGTTAAGGTAATGGATTGCCCCACACATGCCGCAAATAAGCCGGTAGCGATGATTCCGAACTGTGCGGCAACACGTCATGCCCATATTACGCTTGATGGCTCAGGCCCCGTTGCGCTCACGCCTCCGTCTATTGATCAATGGCCCGATATTACTTGGGAAGTTGGCGATACGGTTCGTCGGGTTGATTTAAATACCGTGACGCCAGAGGATGTGCTTACTTGGCAGCCGGGCGAAACCTTACTACTCAGTGGCAAGATGTTAACGGGTAGGGATGCAGCGCATAAAAAGCTAGTTGATATGTTGAATCGCGGCGAAGAATTACCCGTAGATTTAAAAGGTCGCTTTATTTATTACGTAGGACCAGTAGATCCTATTGGCGATGAAGTCGTAGGCCCTGCAGGCCCAACCACAGCAACACGAATGGATAAGTTTACCCGTCAGGTGCTTGATCAAACAGGACTGCTAGGGATGATAGGTAAGGCTGAGCGAGGACCGACCGCGATAGAAGCGATTAAGGATCATAAATCAGTGTATTTAATGGCGGTAGGTGGTGCGGCTTACTTGGTTGCACAGGCTATTAAAGCTGCGAAGGTCGTTGGCTTTCCTGAACTTGGAATGGAAGCCATTTATGAATTTGATTTACAAGATATGCCGGTAACAGTAGCCGTTGATAGTCAGGGTGAATCGGTGCATATAACGGGTCCTGCTATTTGGAAGCAAAAAATAGCAGATCAAATAATTAAGGTTGAATAGTTTGCCCTAATTAGCGGCTTCTAAAACACGCTTGTGCGTGTTTTTTTTTGCCTAAAAATAAAAACGTCGAAAGCGTTCAGGCTTATAACCAAAAATAGCTATGGTTATAAAATATCCGCTACAAGGATAGCCGTTTGCTTGCATTCGATAAGATCACAATCCTTGCTATACTTAAATTTTACCGTTAGGACAAAGACTAATCTCTGTCGTTAGCTGGAAATAGGACAATAATGAAAACAAGCCAACTACCTAAAAATGCCTGTTCCGATACAGCAATTGAGCTAGCGAGCCGTACCGATTATATCGATGCAATGTCGCGTGTCGCTAACAGTGTCAATGTGGTTACGTCTGATGGTGCCGGCGGCCAGATAGGTGTGACGGTGAGTGCAGCAACATCGGTTTCTGCTGAGCCACCTACTTTATTGGTTTGTATTCATGAGTTAAGCAAAGCGATTCCTGCTATCCAAAAAAATGGCGTTTTTTGTTTAAATGTACTGGATTCGAATCAGCAACATTTTGCAGAAATCTTTGCGGGTATGAGCTCAGATATCCCTGCAGATTTATTTGGCGCTGAGCATTGGGCTTCATTAAAAACCGGTTGTCCATCGCTTAAAGAAGGATTAGCAGTTTTTGATTGTAAAGTTAACGCAGTACACAAGGAAGGAACGCATTATATATTTATAGGCCAAGTGCTTGCCGCTAAAAAAGGGAAGGGAGCTCCTTTGGTATATTCGCAACGTGCTTATGCCAAACCTGATTGGGGAGATGCTAATCCTTCTGATTAGTATCAAAAACCTATTTCATTACTATAAAAACTATCTATTTTAATAAAAGAGTTACTACCTTGAATAATGTTGCTACACCCAATGTCATCGCGCCAGCGTTTTCTTGGCAGAAAATAATTCTGTTTACGTTCGCGGTATTGGCTATACCCTTTTTTATTCTATCTCTATTTGTTGAAAACCCTATACAGCTTATCTCAGAATATGGGCAATTTTTCTTCTTAGGTTTGGCGGGCGCGATTGTTGCTAACTCTACGGGCGCAGGCGGGGGTATTGTCTTTATTCCAGCATTCACATCAATGGGGGTTGTTGGCGTGTCAGCTTTAGGCACAAGCCTTGCCATTCAATGTTTTGGCATGACAGCGGGTAGCTTATCTTGGATGTACTCTATGTACAGCCAGCGCTTAGATGGAAAAGGGACACTTCAACTTATTTATCAACTGCTTATATTGGCAGGCATAAGTTCAGTGTTAGGTATGTTAAGCGCACAGTATTTCTTCTCACCTCCGGTTTGGCCTATAGAGCAGATTTTCAAATATTTCTCTATTATATTTGGTTTGGTTTTATTGTTTGCCATTCTAAGGCGAAATAAAAATAGGGCGTCACATAACCGTTTACGTCGAAGAGACATACCTATTATTACAGTTGTCTGTTTTTTAGGTGGCGTTATTACTAGCTGGATTTCGATAGGAGTAGGGGAATGGTTGGCTATTCTATTATTCTTTCTGGGCTATCCAACAATGGCGGTTGTTTGTGTTGCCGTTTGTATTTCATCGATGGTGGTACTGGCAGGTATTCCTTACCATATTTGGGCAGTTGATAGCATCTCATGGCAAATACTATTGTTTGCTGCACCTGCGGCCATAATAGGCGGTTCAATTGCGCGATTACTCTCTGAGCGGTTAGGGCCTGTTAGGTTGAAGGTGTTCTTTTCTATTTGGGTGCTTGCTACCGGTTTATTAATGTAATAACAATGCGTAAATAAACTTCTTCACTATAAAAGCCGCTTCTGTATTGAGTGGTTTTTATATTAGTTATTTATCGAATTAAAAGATAGTGACGTTTTTTTATTTGAATAAACTGAGGGTTGGAATGGTCGCTAACTTTTAAGCTAGCAAGTGCTGGCATTAATACAATGAGTGCTTATCAGTAACTACGGTAATAAAGGGTAGAGGCAATTTCCACACTTTATTACCGCATGCGTCTAGTGACGGTTTAACCTACTTTCGATTTGCAATGACGACCAATAAACTCTTCATGAGTCGGCATGGCTTTAGTGGCTCGAACAAAAGATGATTTCACATCTGATAAAAAGCTGCCGACAGTATCTTTATTATGGCAATCGGCTAATGGGTCGTAACCAGAAGGTGTTATACCTTGGCCATGCAATACCGCTAACCAGCTATCCAATCTAAAGAGATTCTCTTCTTCAACAGATATACGTCCTCGATTTTTAAATAAGTCAATTTTATGCTTTAAGCTATCGGGTACATCCATTGTTCTACAATGCTGCCAGAAATCTTCTGTTCGTTCATTGAGATGATAATGCAAAATAAGGAAATCACGAATGAGTTCATAATCTCTTGAAGTAATGTTGTTGAATTCATCGATTTCTGCTTTGTTGAATTCTTTTCCTGGCATAGAAGTCACTAAGTGAGTAATGGCTTTCTGAATCAAATGAATGCTCGTTGATTCCAGCGGCTCCATAAACCCTGCCGATAAACCAATTGCAATACAGTTCTTATTCCAGAATTTTTTTCTACGGCCAGTGGTGAATTTTAACTGTCGCGGTTCCGCTAAGGGTTTGCCTTCAAGGTTTGCTAGTAAAGTACTTGCGGCTTCATCATCAGAAGTATATTTGCTGCAATACACATGGCCGTTGCCGGTCCTATGCTGCAGTGGTATACGCCATTGCCAACCAGCTTTGTGAGCTGTACACATAGTATAGGGGCGGGGAGTGTCGACATTTTCTGACGGGACGGCAAGCGCCTTATCGCAAAGTAAATAATGAGACCAGTCTTCATAACCGGTCTTAAGTGCCTCTTCAATAAGTAATCCGCGAAAGCCAGAGCAATCTATAAATAAGTCGCCTGTAATTTCTTTAGATGATTCTAGTTTTACCGATTGAATAAAGCCGTCAGACTCGCGAAGCGCAACATCAACGACCTTACCTTCTACGCGCTTAACCCCTTTTTTCTCTGCTCTTTTTCTCAAGAACTGTGCATAAAGACCTGCATCGAGATGATAAGCATAACCGGTTGTTGAGAGCACTGATTTAGGATCTGGACTTGTCGGTGCGAATTTTTTAGTTCTCGCCATTATCTCGCATAAAGAATATTCACCTAACGGAGCAGCAGTACCGCGCTTGTTAGCGCGAAGCCAGTATTGGTGAAAAGGGGTAGCATCAAGTTTTCGTCCGTATTGTCCAAACGGATGAAAGTAATGCTCACCTTTTTTCTTCCAGTTATGAAATTCAATACCGAGTT
Organism: uncultured Gammaproteobacteria bacterium; assembly: GCA_963968645.1. GTDB lineage: Bacteria > Pseudomonadota > Gammaproteobacteria > Pseudomonadales > UBA7434 > UBA7434. The sequence continues at coordinate 9,277 of CAXAHI010000065.1, forward strand.
TAAAAGTTGCCCCTGTTTCTTTTATAAACTCATCTTCTTTTATACCGATTTCTCTATTGAAAAGCTGCATAGGTGGGATAGTCGCTTCACCTACGCCTATAGTACCAATTTGGTCGGATTCAATGAGTGTAATGTCGTAGGCGTTATCGGGGAGGAGTGCGCTCATTGCTGCGGCCGTCATCCAGCCTGATGTACCACCACCAACGATGACTATACGTCTAATTTTATTATTATTCATGACCATGGCCCTTAGATACTTTATGTATTGATAGTTAAGTATTGATAGTTAAGTTTTAATTTTTATGGAATATGATAAAACGTATCGATAAGTCGTTCAAAATCTAAATACTCACGTGTATTAAGTAATAGGTAGTGATTGAGTATTCAATAAGTATAGCATCTGATTTGAGAACGATAATGAATTCTTCATATACTTATTAAATACGATTGATAGCTTCTGTGGATCATATTATTTAAGAGTCTATTTAGAATCGAATAGAGTTTAAGAAGGGAGGTATTTCTGAGAGATAGCGATTAAGAATGGATTTTAAAGCAAAAAAAAGACCGCTCAATGAGCGGCCTTTTTATGTCGAAAATAAAACTTACTTATTACGACGTACTGCTACTAAGCCAGCTAATGCTGAACCAAATAACCATGCAGCTGCAGGAACTGGAACTGCACTTGCAGGAACATCGATACCAACATTATCAAACGAAGTTTGAACGGCTCCATTACCTAACAATACAATTTTGAATGAATCTGCTGCAGCGTTAATTGTATAGTCTTGAGTGTAAGTAGCCCAGTCAGTACCGTTACCGTTGAAGTTGATTTCACCAGAGTCGCCCAATGCAGCACCATTTGCCCATGACTCAATTTTGATACCAGTAGTACCAGCAGTACCAGAGATCATATCAAACTGGAAAGTGTAAGTATCGCCAGCAGTTAAGCCCATTGAAGCAAGAGTAGGAGCGTCGTCTTTATAAACGAAACCACCACCCCAACCAGCGCCATCGATAAGACCGTAACCGCCAGGGTTAGAGAAAGTTGTACCAGCATCGTTATAAACGCCGTAGCCGTCAAGACCGCTAGAGAAATCACCATTTTCAACTAATTGAAATGCAGCTAAAGAGCTTGCTGACATTGTAAGGGCTAAAGTTGCAGTTGCTAAGTTTTTAATTTTCATAAAATACTCCAGAGTTATTATTATTTACAGGGGTTAAAAAATGTAACAGGTGATAACTTATACTATATCTTACCTGTTTAAAAATTAAGCATTAGTAATAAATGCCTACTTTCTTATCCAAGGTTGACCAGGGAGAGGTCAGCAAATGGAATTTGTTACCCGCGATTATCCTTTATCGCGGTTTTATATCTGGAACTAAGCGATTGTTGTTAAAGCCTTGATCACAAGGCCTTAACGAATAGCTTATGACAATCTTTTACGAATTGAGCTCATGCCAGACCAAGCTAGTAGTGCGCCAAAACCTAACAATGCAATAGTTGGGATTGGAACGTTAGCTGATTCAGGTTCAACATCACCATTAACGGCCAAAACTATATTGTCGTAGTAGACGCCAGTATTGCCGTCGCCAGTTGCAAAAGATTCAAAACCAACTTGTAATAATTGACCTTCTAAAAGAGGATCAGTTAGATCAAGCGTTATTGTGTAGCTTGTCCAATCAGATTGCGAAATAGCAGTAGTTTCTACAAGCTCATAGTTAGTAGTATTGTAGCCATTGGCTTGATCAAGTGTCTTAACAAATGCGTTTGCAACACATTGAACGACACAACCATTACCAGCAGCAGCGCTAGCATCGCCACCAAGACCATCGTCTTCAAAATCAGGACGCTTAGCATCAAAGGATAAAGTAACTATTTTGCCAATTTCTGAGGCATCAATGGTGTATTCTTGAGCAATAATCGCGTTGGTAATTTGACCAGACTCTTGAGCTTCGCGGGCATCATAGTTGTTATAAACGTTTAGGTAGTTAGTGCCTGAATCGTTAGCAGAGACATCATCATTAGCAATTGCGGAGAAGCCACCGCCACCATTGTTTGGAGCTACAAACCAACCATAGAAATAAAGGTAGTTACCAGGATATGCAACTGATGTATTACCGTCATAAACGTTACCAGCAACATTCCAGCCAGCATTAGAAAGATCATCAAGACCATTCGTGCCATCTGCAGCAGTTAATGCTTCAAAGTCTTCAGAAAATTCTGTAATACCAGCGTGGCTTGAAGCGCCAACAAGCAAAAGGGCGGCGCCTGTAGCAATAGCGAGTTTATGAGTTGATTTTAACATTTAGAAGCTCCGTAAAATTTTAATTTTATTTTTTGGTGATTAATTTTAATTATTTTTGCTTATCTTGCTTAGTTAAGGCTGAGCCTTTTTTTATATTATTCTTGTGTTGCTGAGCATTTTTTAATCTTTAAATAAAAAGTTGTATTGATCATACCTTGAGCAAACATATTGTCTATCCCTTTGCGGTAAGTGGGTATATTTTAGGGTTAAAATGTTTAACCTTTAAAATACTCTATAAAAATCAATGGCTTATAATTTTATTTTTTGTGTGACGTTTATCAAGCTAACTGTTTAATTTATCAATCTGTTATTCTTATATCGCAATAGCCTATGGCACTAAGTAATTGAGACTGATGGGTTAAATGACTTTTAATCTTTGTACTTGCGATCAATCTATAAACAATTATAGCCATAGTTTTAAAGTTTGTCATCGCTTTAACCTTGCAACAGGGGCGCCTTACCGCAAGATCAAGTGTTTTTATCTGTATTATTGAATAAAAGGCTCGAAATAATACTTTTTTACACTTTAAGCCGCTGATCAAAATCGTTAGATGCTTAAGTTATATGAATACATAGGCATATATAGATAGATAAGGTACGAGAGTTATTTTTAGAAGGTACTTTTATAGTTGCTAGGTGCTTTGCTCCAAAAATCTATTCAGTTGTTGGTCTGAATCTCGAGTGAGGCACTTTCTATGTTGACGGCTAAATATAGCTGTTAGAGCTATGTAATTGAAGGTATTGGCAAAGCGTTAGTTCGAAAACATTCTAGGTTTATGTCAAAATTTCAATAAATATACTTGGTTCTCCCTTTTTGGCTCTTAAAGTTAAGTCGATAATACTTAAGCTAGCAGAATAGCTGTTTAAAATTAGATGGTTATAATGTCCTCCCTTTCGTTCAGTAGGTATAGCGGCGCGTTAAGCTGGAGTGGAGCTGTTACCTAAATGCTCTTTACCTGTCTGGTTTCTAGTATCATTGGTATAAATGATGTGGTAATTAAAAAATATGAATAACAAAATAACAGTTGATCACACTGAAATTCGCCCAATAGTGCTAAAACTGTGGTTTATGCAGGCGATTTTTTGGACGCTGCTAACTGTTTTTTCTTTCTTTAGCTTAACGCTTTGGTACGCATCACCAGATATTTCGCATATTATTTATGATTTGCTTCAGTCGTTAATCGGTTTGGCGCTGACAATACCTATGCATTGGATATATCGCTCAATGCTTAAGAAGACGGGTTCTATTGCTCTTCTTGTTTGGACGGTTGCGGTTGTTTTGATTTTTTCGTTCTTTTGGTCAGTGTTAAGGATAAGCACATTTATTCTCGTGACCAATGAGGGGCATCAGTTATGGGGCGACTTCGGCGGCTGGTATTTTAGTGGTTTTTTCGTTTTCTTATGTTGGACCGCGACTTACTACAGCCTTTATTACTACAGTGTAGCCACTGCAGAAAAGTATCGTCGTATAAAGCAAGTCGAGCGATCGCGCGGTGAGCGTGTTAAGCGGCTAAGCGCTGAAAAAAGTGCAGCTGAAGCCAAAATGCAAATGCTGAGATATCAGCTGAATCCACATTTTTTATTCAACACCTTGAATGCGGTAAATTCTCTTATTGCGTCAAATGAGCCGGTGCAGGCGAGGGAGACGATTGAAAAATTGAGTATGTTCCTCCGGTTTGCTTTAAAAGAAGAGAAAACAGGTTGGGTTTCTCTTTCTAGTGAGATAGAGGCTTTAGAGCTGTATTTAGGGATAGAGTTGATTCGATTTGCTGATCGTTTAACTATTGAGTTTGATATTGATGATGCGGCGCTTAATGTGAAAGTGCCGAGTCTTTTGTTGCAGCCAATGGCCGAGAATTCAATAAAGCATGCTGTCAATGTTTGCGAAGATACTTGCCTTATTCGGGTTTCAGCGAGCGTGACAGATGACTATCTTACCTTGATGGTGAGTGATGATGGCCCAGGTATTGCGTCTTTAGATGACGGCACTTTCACTCGGGAAGGCTTTGAGTTTAGTGGTTTGGGTGTGCGCAATATTATTGAAAGAGTAGCCAATGTCTACGGTGATAAAGCTAGCGTTATTTTAGAGAATAAAAAAACGGTTGGTCTTAGTGTCTTTGTCAGCTTACCTATAAGAAATAATTTATGATAAATAAGAAAGAAATGGATAGAAATCAAGTGACTCCTTTTCGAGTTATCGTTGTTGATGATGAGCCGTTAGCGCGTCGTTTGATTGTTGCTAGCTTAATTGACCATCCAGAGTTTGAGGTGGTTGCCGAATGTGGGAATGGTCGCCAAGCAATAGATGCCGTTGATAAGTTGTCACCTGATTTGATGTTTCTTGATATTCAGATGCCTGGACTGGGTGGTTTTGATGTGATTCGCTCGCTTGGCTCCGATAAAATGCCTGCCGTTATTTTTGTCACAGCCTTTGATGCCTTTGCTATTGATGCCTTTGATGCTAATGCTATAGATTATTTGCTAAAGCCAATTAGTGAAGAGCGTTTTTCTCGCGCATTAGGT
>CAXAHI010000066.1:0-14048 GCA_963968645.1 uncultured Gammaproteobacteria bacterium
GCAATGGTTTGAGTAAAAACTTGTCGTGCGCGACCATCGGCAGTGGCTGTCGAATCAATATCCTTATCTAACAAAATATAACCTCTACCCGTTCTATCCAGTGGCGTATTATCAGAGACCGTCATCAAGCCAATTTGCATAATAACTACGTAAGGCCAATCGGCACCGGTCATTTGCGTTGCGGTTAAATAACGAGTAACACGATTAGGCGTTGAAGCATTACCCACACCATAAAGCACTTGCATATCCTCTACCCCAGATACCAGCACCACCGAACTAGCACCGGCAACATCGCAACGTAATTGATCATTCGTATCGACATAAAAAGTCATTCGAGTAAATATGCCTGGTGTTCCATCAATCGCAACACCGGCACAATCTAATAGCGGCCTAGTAGCATCACCGTCACCTTCCATTCTAAAAGTGAAACTATCGAGTGCCGTATCAGCATCCGTTAATATCGCGGCTGTGCTATCTGCACCCACAACTATCGCACCCACATCAAAACCATTTTGACCAAGCCAATAGGCATTACTCGCCACAAGGTTAACCAAGTCAGCCGCATAGTCATCGCCATTCATAGTCGTAATATCACCCGGATTCAAATAACCCGCAGCACGCGAAGAACGACTAATAAAACTCATACCAAAACGCCCAGACTCTTGAATAATCGATTGTGCTCGAATTACATCAAAAGCCTGCCGACTACCTACGGTCACCTGAATAATGCCCGCCAACATAAAAAGGCCAAGACCCATTGCGATCATTAGCTCGATTAATGAAAAACCTGCTTGTTTTGTTTTTGTCACTGTCATAGTCAAAACCTGCAACCTAAATTTGAATCACTAAACGAATACAGCCATCTGCCGCTGCAGGATTACAACTTGCGCCCCTTACCACGGCACCATCACGGTCTTCATCCCAAAATACTAAAATAGTATATTCAGAGGTACCCGCATTTCTTGTAATTGTGCCTATACCTGAAGGCAAACTGGAATTGGTTATTTGAGTTTGCCATTGAGCAATATCGTAGCTCGCCATTTGCACTTCATCACAACTAGCAGTGGTGCCTAGACAAGCGGTGTCAACCACTGCCGTCCCATCGCTTTCGTAATTTAACGATAATGGATCTGCGGCATCCGCCCTATTCGCTCGCAAACGGTCGGCCATATCGCTAGCTAAAATATCGGCCTGCGATCTAAAAATACTGTTTTGCGATTCGCGCACACTGACTGCTTGCATACCCGCCATACCTAAAATACCCACGGCTAATACAAATACAGCAACCATAACCTCAATTAAGGTAAAACCCTTTTGCGCCATAGACATCTTGTTAATATCGTTTGATTTCAAAATAGGAATACCCTTATTAACAATTAGCCACTAACTGATCAGCCGAATAGGTCAATGAACCCGTTACGGTAAGAACAACTGAACGTCCATCAATGTTGGATGTAGTTTGGATATCACAAAAACTAATAGTTTCAGCATTACCCACATTCAGGCCCGTTGCAGCAAAAGTGATAACCGTTCGTGCCAAGCCAGTGGTAATACGAATATTTGCATTACCACTATTCGTATCAATTAAACGCTCATTCGCAATATCACGCGTGCCCGAGCCATCAGCATCGGCAAACACAATCCAGCCGTTAGCCCAATTACCACTGCAACCCGCTTGATTATTACTGGGACAAATAGTGACAAAGGATTGCGTATTAATGGCCTCGCTACGGGCAATTTTTACGGCCGTAGCAAAAGCATCGCGATAAGAACCTACCGTATTATTTTTAATAGCCGTCTGAAAACTCGGCAACGCCACCGTCGCTAAAATACCGGCAATAGCCACAACCACCATAAGCTCAAGCAATGTCATGCCTAACTGGCTATATAAAAGCCTCTTTAATCGGCTTTTTAATCGGTCTTCTATTGGGTCATGTAATCGAGGCATTACAAACACTACTCAAGTCATCAAGTTTATTATCTGAATGGATGTGAGACAGACCCTAACTAAGGCTAGTTCCCACAATTTAAACGTTAAGAGAATTGTTGAGCATTACAGGGGGTTAAGCCAGCGGCAGAGGCGCTAACGGTAGACTTCTACTGATAAACGTAAAAAGGATTTTAAAAAATGCGATGAACACGGCAAAAACTGTATTTAAACGGTTTTTGCTCTGCTCTCAATTGACGGGAAGACGCAGCTCTTTGGGCATTGAAAAGGTGATGTTTTCGGGGGTACCCACCTGCTCTTGCGGTAATGTGGCGCCCAGTGACTGCAAATAATCAACCACTTTCTGCACTAAGACCTCAGGTGCTGAAGCACCGGCGGTAATACCCACTGCGGCTTTACCTTCAAGCCATTGCGGCTGAATATCGTCTTCACTGTCAATAAGATAGGCCTCAGTACCAATACGCTCAGCGAGCTCTCGTAAGCGATTAGAGTTAGAGCTGTTCGGCGAACCCACTACTAACAATAGGTCACAGTCAGCAGCAAGCGTGCGGACAGCATCTTGGCGGTTTTGCGTGGCATAACAGATATCATCTTTCTTCGGCCCTTCAATAGCCGGAAAACGCGTTCTTAATGCATCAATGACTCTTGCAGTATCATCCATTGAAAGTGTAGTTTGAGTCACATAAAACAAGGATTCTGGATTACGGATGACCAGCTTGGCAACGTCGTCTTCAGTTTCAACTAAATAAATATCACCGCCGTTTTGATTGTCATATTGGCCCATAGTGCCTTCCACTTCTGGATGGCCATGATGACCAATCAGAATGCACTCCTGCCCTTCTCGGCTATGGCGCACTACTTCCATATGCACTTTGGTCACTAACGGACAAGTGGCATCAAAGACTTTTAAACTGCGTTGCTCGGCTTCTTTACGCACAGCTTGCGACACACCATGCGCACTAAAAATAACGATAACATCATCGGGTACTTCTGATAGCTCATCGACAAACACTGCGCCGCGCTCGCGTAAATCTTCAACCACAAATTTATTGTGAACCACTTCATGACGCACATAAATAGGCGCGCCAAACACTTCTAACGCACGGTTAACAATATCAATGGCACGGTCAACGCCCGCGCAAAAACCTCGTGGGTTAGCTAACACCAAACTGGCTGATGTGGCAATAATGGAATCACTCACGCTGGAACCACCTCTACAATATGAACATCAAAAGTAATATCTTTATCGGCAAGCGGATGATTGAAATTAACGAATACAGCCTCTGCTTCTACCGAATCAACAACACCGGCTAACTCACCTTTCGCAGCATCGGCAAAACTTAACACCAAACCCGGCTCAAGCGCTGCATCACTCTCTTTTAGCATTGGCTCAATTTCATGACGACGAAAGCGCTGTATGTTATCTGGGTTACCCACACCAAAAGCAAACTCTGCGGCAATTACGCAACTACTTTTTTGGCCCGCAACCATCCCAAACAAAGATTGTTCAAAACCTTCTAGCAAGTTGCCATCACCAACCGTAAAACTCACGGGGGGCTTGTCGAAATTAGAATCAATCACATCGCCCGACGCTAACTTTAAAGAAAAATTTAAAGTGACACGGGTATTTTCTTTTATTGCGATTGAGTTAGCTGTCATTTGAATCGCCTTTCGCTTTATTATTTACTGTCTCTTTATTTTCTGCTGTCTCTTTATTCTGTGCTGTATCGTTAGCATCCGCTTTCAAATCATCCTCTGACGGACCCCAGAAAACATCAGCCAACATAAAAATTGCGCCAATAGTAATGGCACTATCTGCTACATTAAACGCAGGAAAATAATGACCATCATAATAAAACAGCACAAAGTCGACGACTTTGCCGAGTAACACTCTATCAATTAAGTTACCCACTGCACCAGCAAGAATTAATGTGAGCGCAATAAGTAATAATTTTTGCACGGCTACTAAGCGATGAATCCAGATAACTAAAACGATACTGACCACCGAAGAAATACCTGTAAACAACCAACGCTGCCAGCCACCGGCATCACTTAAAAAGCTCCATGCGGCCCCTTTGTTATAGACTAAAGTAAAATCTAAAATGGGTAGCAAGTTGATTCTTTCGAATTCAAAAAAACTTACCTGCACCCAATACTTACTTAATTGGTCTAGCACAATAATAACCGCCGCCAGCGTATACCACGCCCAACGTAATGAATGGCTTGTTGAGTTGCTCATTAAGCGTATAACCTTTCTTCGCCGTCGCCATCAACATTATCAACACAGCGCTGACAAAGTTCAGGGTGTACTTCAACAGCGCCAACGTCTTCACGATGATGCCAGCAGCGCGCACATTTCTCATGCTCACTTTTGTTTATGACTAATTTCATTGCGTCTAATTCAGTCGCAATGGCATTGTCTGGCGCTGTTTGATCACTGACTACGGTGACAGCAGAAGCCATTAACACAAAGCGCAATTCATCTTTAATCGCTAACAGTTGTGTAGCCAATGATTGCTCAGCATAAATAATAACTTCGGCTTCAAGTGATGCGCCGACAGTGCCATTAGAGCGTTCGCCTTCTATTGCTTTATTTACCGCTACTTTTACTTCACATAGCGTTTGCATTAGCGCGACTTCGCCTTTCGACTCATCTAACAAATTGCCTAAGCCGGTATACACTTCTTCGATAAAAATATTATCACTGCGCACACCGGGAATGTGCTCGTTAAGCTCGTCGGCAGTAAAACTTAATATAGGAGCAATCCAACGCGTAAAGGCTTCAATAATATGGTACATCGCCGTTTGCGCCGAACGTCTAGCCACGCTGTCTGCCTGCGTGGTGTACTGCCTATCTTTAATAATATCGAGATAAATACTGCCTAGATCAACAACGCAAAAATTATGCAGCTTTTGATAAATAGTATGCAGTTGATACTCGTTGTAAGCCGTTAAAATTTCTTCTTGCAACTCTGCCGCACGAGTAATCGCCCAGCGATCAAGCAACAACAATTGATCATTAGGAAGTAAATCGGTCTTTGGATCAAAGCCTTCTAAATTAGATAATAAGAAACGGGCAGTATTACGAATACGACGATACGAATCGGATACGCGTTTTAATATTTCGCTAGAAACACTCATCTCACTACTAAAGTCTGTCGCTGCTACCCATAATCTAAGCACGTCTGCACCCAGCTCATTCATAACTTCTTGCGGGGCAACAATATTACCTAATGACTTAGACATTTTTTTACCGTCAGCATCGACGACAAAACCATGTGTGAGAACCGCTTTATACGGTGCAGTGCCATTCATTGCTATCGAGGTCTTTAACGATGATTGGAACCAACCGCGATGTTGATCAGACCCTTCGAGATATAAATCGGCAGGAAAACTTAATCCTGGCGTACTTTTTAATACTGAATAATGCGTCACACCTGAATCAAACCAAACGTCGAGTGTGTCAGTCACTTTTGTGTAGTCATCAGCTTCATCACCCAGCAATTCAGTCGCGTCGAGATCAAACCAAACATCTATGCCGTCAACTTCAATACGTTTTGCAACTTGCTCAATTAAGGCAACGGTATTGGGATGCAACTCTTGCGTGACTTTATGAACAAATAAAGTAATTGGCACGCCCCATGTACGCTGACGTGAAATACACCAATCAGGACTGCTCGCTAACATGCCATCAATACGTGCACGCCCCCAATCAGGCACCCATTGCACGCCTTCAACAGCTGCTTTTACTGAATCTAATAAGCCATGCTGCTCCATACCAATAAACCACTGCGGTGTTGCGCGGTAAATTAATGGTGTTTTAGTGCGCCAGCAATGCGGGTAGCTATGACGAATCTTTTCTACCGCTAATAAACGCTGATGCTCTTTTAATACTTCAATAATAGGCTCATCAACTTTATAAACATGCTGACCTGCAAAAAGCTCAGTGTTTTCGTTATAAACACCGTTATCACCGACAAGATTAATCGTTTCAATACCGTACTTTTTCGAAACAACAAAATCTTCAACGCCGTGATCAGGAGCGGTGTGTACACAACCTGTTCCCGCTTCAGTCGTTACATGCTCACCTAAAATAACCGGCACTGTTTTGTCGTAAAATGGATGACACAGCGAAACGTTTTCTATTGCTTCACCTTTAAAACGGCCAACAATTTTAAATTCATTAACGTCATAACGTTGGAGTGCCGATTCATGTAGCGCTTCAGCTAATACTAAACGCTGCTTAGCACCCTCGCCCACTACACATTCAACAACCACATAATCTAATTCTGCATGCACGGAGACTGCTTGGTTAGCTGGCAGTGTCCATGGTGTGGTTGTCCAAATAACCACACTGATATCACCTTCACCTTCAAGTCCGCCAATGCTATCGGCAAAGCCTTGCTGGTTTTCTATCGCAAAAGCGACATCAATAGAAAATGAATTTTTATCTTGGTATTCAACTTCAGCTTCAGCAAGCGCTGAGCCACCAACAACACTCCAATACACTGGCTTAAAGCCGCGTACTAAATGCCCGTTATCAATAATCTTTCCTAACGAACGAACAATGTCGGCTTCGGTTTTAAAATTCATGGTTAGGTAAGGATTTTGCCAATCACCTAACACACCTAAACGGACAAAGCCTTTGCGTTGTCCATCCACTTGTCGAGTCGCGTACTCACGACATTTTTGTCGAAAGGTTTTGTAATCAACTTTAACACCGGCCTTACCTACTTTGGTTTCTACCTTGTGCTCAATCGGCAAGCCATGGCAATCCCATCCTGGTACATAAGGCGCATCAAAGCCTTGCAAGGTTTTCGATTTAATAATGATATCTTTTAATATTTTATTCACCGAGTGACCAAGATGAATTTCGCCATTTGCATAGGGAGGGCCGTCATGCAAAATAAACGTTTCTCGGCCAGCAAATTTTTTGCGAATTTGTCCGTATACATCGGCTTTATCCCAGGCTTTTAAACGCTGTGGTTCACGCTGGGCTAAGTTTGCTTTCATCGCAAATGCCGTTTTCGGCAAATTTAATGTTTGCTTGTACTGATTTTTCTTGTCTTCACTCATAGGGATATTAATCAAACCTGTATTTAAAAAATCTAACGAAAAAACTTAGCTAAAAAACTCAATCGGAAAAATAGTCTCTCGCGGTATTAACATCTCGATGAATTTGCTGCTTAAGCAAATCGATCGAATCAAATTTTTGTTCTTCACGCACTTTTTTACGAAACCTAACATCAATACGTCGACCATATAAGTCAGCATCAAAATCCAATAAATGGACTTCAAGAATCGCTTTAATCGATGCATTAACTGTCGGTCGACAACCCACATTAGCAACACCCGGCAACCATTGATCAGCATTGGCGTCGCCACCTTGAATATTGACTTCAACCGCATAAACGCCTGACATTGCTGCCCGCAGACGATGCAATTCAACATTGGCGGTTGGCACTTTTAATACACGGCCTAATTGCTTACCGTAAACCACCTTACCTGAAATACTGTATGGCCGGCCCAGTAACTCTTCTGCTTCGCCAAAATCACCCGCTTCGAGTAACTGGCGGATACGTGAGCTCGAAATACGATGCCCTTCGAGCTCTAGCGTTGTTGTATCTTCAACAGTAAAATCATGTTTACGCGCTAAAGTGTTTAACAGTTCAAAATCACCGGCTCCATCACGCCCAAAACGTAAATCATCACCGACGACAATATGCTTGGCATTAAGGCCATTAACGAATACCTGCTCAATAAAATCCGTCGCTTCCATATTGCGCATACGATCATCAAAGCGAACTAAGATGACTCTATCAATACCTAGCGCGGCAAAACCTTCGCACTTTTCTCTAAAACTCATCAATCTTGGCGGTGCATCTAGCGGCGCAAAGTACTCTCTTGGCAGCGGCTCTAAGGTAACAACCACCGAAGGCAAACCGGCTTCTTTTGCACGCATACGTAAATGGTTGAGCACAGAGCGATGCCCACAGTGCAAACCATCAAAGGCACCGATCGTTAACACAGACCCCGCTTTGCCAGAGCTAGCGTGACCGTGCTGACCTTTTAAATTGTGTATGCCGCGAACCAGCTCCACTCACCGCTCCAAACGTATTTGCACTACTCACTCACGGCAGCCCTATAAACAGACCACTACGGCAACAATGCAAATAAGAGAAATATTAGATTAACTTGAGATTATATACTTAGTCGGCGTGGAAAATCGCGGTTCTAGAGCAGGAAAACTACCGTCTTATAGCGCTTTTAAGCCGCCTAAGGTGATTTGAACTGCTGCATCCTTACGCCTAAAACCCATAAGACAATAAGATAGGTGGCTAAACCGGCAATACATAGCAGCGATAATTCATAGCAGCGCGATAACCAGCTCGCCGCAGCCCATGAGGACAGCTCAGGAAGAAGCCAAAGAAGAACCCCAATCATTGCTACTACGCCTGCCAACACCCGCAACAATAACCGCCAGTAGTCAGCCGTCAACAACCTACCCTTACCCGAAGCGTTATCAGAAAGTAGCTGATTGGCCGATAATCCCCGAAACAGCAGCCAAGCATTAAGCGCAGCCGATACCGAGGTGGCCAATGCCAAGCCTACGTGACCTAACTGCCAATAATGATGCAGAATCAATACAAATATCAGGTTTAACACCATATTGGAGACCATGGCGATAATGCCAATACGCACAGGAGTTTTCATGTCTTGTTGCGCATAAAACCCAGTAGCCAGCACTTTAATGGCCATAAAAGCCATTAAGCCTAGAGCATAGGCGCGCAAACTGTAAGTCGACATTGCGACATCAGCGGCGGTCATTGCCTGATATTGGAACAAGGTGAAAAGAATGGGCGCAGCTAAGACGATTAATGCCGCCGTTGCGGGAATAGCGACAAAGGTAATACAGCGTAAGGCCCAATTTAAAGTGGCTCTAAAACGCGCTGCAGATCTATCGTTAGCTTCTGCGTCTTCAGTTTGTAAGTTCTGCAGTTGTAATCGAGATAAGCCCGGCAATATAACGGTGGCAATGGCAATACCAAACACTCCTAATGGCAGCTCAGCTAAACGGTCAGAATAATACAACCAAGACACACTGCCCGTGGGTAAAAATGAAGCCAGTACAGTATCGAGCAATAAATTAATTTGGCTCACTGACACGCCAAAAATGGCAGGCACCATTAATATTAAAATCTTTTTTACACCTTCATGCTTAAGGTCCCATTTGGGTTTAGGCATGCGATCAATCTGCGCCAAAAATGGCAGTTGAAATAACCACTGTAAAACGCCAGCAAATAACACCGCCCATGCTAAGGCATAAACCGGCTGTGAGAAAAATGGCGTGGCAAATAAGGCAAAACCTATTAATGATAAATTGAGTAACACGGGTGTAAAAGCGGGTACCACAAAGCGATCATAACTATTAAGAATAGCGCCGGCAAAACCGGTTAATGAAATCAATAATAAATAAGGAAAGGTGATACGTAACATTTGCTGCGTTAAAGCAAATTTTTCGGGCTGGTCAATAAAGCCTGGTGCAAAAATAGCGGTAACGACTGGCGCAGCCAAGACGACTAACCCCACCAACATAAACAAGGTACCACCGAGCACTCCGCACACGGCATTAATTAAGCCCTTAATGGCTGCGGCATTACCTTCGGCTTCATAGCGCTGACGATACTCCGATAAAACAGGTACAAAAGCCTGTGCAAAAGCGCCTTCAGCAAACAGGCGTCGAAGAAACTGGGGGATTTTAAACGCAACAAAAAAGGCATCGGCATAACCACCCGCGCCTATTAGCCGCGCTATCACGACATCTCTCACCAAGCCCATAACACGCGAAAGCATGGTCATGACGCCCACGACTGCGCTAGAGTTTAATAAACTAGGGGCTGCAATAGTTTTATCGCTATTTGAAGGCTTATCCAAAATAGATTGCCTGTAATTGACGTGCAGCTTTATTATTTATGATCAGCATCATCAGCGCTTACTGAAATCGGCTACCGGTATACCAGCGCACGGCTTGCGCGCTGTCATCCACTTTATCAACGACATCTAACACTAATGCAAATAGTGACATCCGAAGCACAATACCGTTATCTGTCTGACGGAAAATAGCGAGATTAGGGTTTTCATTTAAATCGTTATCGAGCTCATTGGCTTCGACTCTAGAGTCACGCGGTAAGGGATGCATAATGACGGTATTAGGTTCACAGTGCTGGGTATAAACACTTTGATTTAAACGGAATTTGCCTCGGTATAAATCAGCCTCTTCTTTAGTTCCAAAGCGCTCTTCTTGAATACGCGTCGAGTAGACAATATCGACATGTGAAATACTCGACTCAAGGTTATCAGAAATAATAACGCGGTGATTAGCTTCGCGAAGCACTTCGACGAGCGCCTCTGGCATTTGTAATGCCTCAGGTGACACTAAATGCAATTCAATATTTTTATAACGCGATAACAATTTAGCCAGCGAGTGAACGGTTCGGCCATGTTTAAGGTCGCCAATCATACCGATCCGCAGGCCATCAATGCCCCGCCCTTTACCAATTAATTCTTTTTCGATGGTGTATAAATCGAGTAAAGCTTGTGTGGGATGCTCATTGGCACCATCGCCACCATTAATAACCGGTACACGACTGGCTGAGGCGAACTCACTAACGGACCCTTCTGCAGGATGGCGCATGGCAATAACATCACTGTAGCCGCTCAATACTCTAGCGGTATCGTATAAAGATTCACCTTTAGCCAAGGCCGAGTTTTCAAAACCCGTTGTTTCTCTTACCTCACCACCCAGCAGGTTAAATGCACAACCAAAGCTAACACGCGTTCGCGTACTGGGCTCAAAGAACATATTGCCGAGAATGGCACCATCGAGCACTTTGGTCACACGGTGACGTTTAGCATAGGGCTCCATCATTCGAGCAACATCAAATATGCGATCAATATCTACACGCTCAAACTGATCTATGGACAGGATATGACTACCAATAAAATCCATCCAATACACTCCGTCATGCTATTAATAGGGTTGGCACCTAGCCTCTGGCGATACAAAAGGCATAATGCAAGTAAACACCAGTCTAAACTGCGCCAGAATGATCGCCAAGGCTTCTAGGCATCGACTGTCATTATTCCCCTAATAGGACCTCTAACCGAAGCTCTAACAGAACAGCTAGTTACCACTGAACCCAATACGCTTGATATCGATAAACCGCCAGTAATGAATAGCGAGCGTTCAAGATACCTATGATAAGCGGTTTAAATAATGAGTGGTTTAAATACTATGAATCAAAACGAGAAAAGCCCACATGCCTTACTTAATACAAGGTATGTGGGCTAAAAGCGAAAAACTAGAGGTGAAGAGATGGAGAGACGGAAAAATGAGCAAGCTGAGGTAAAAAACAATCAGAATCAATCGAATTCAACTATTGCGTGAGTACCTAAATGGAATCTCGCTCAGACATACGTAAATGACTCACGAGACTGTAGATATCGGTTGCAGCACCCCATATTTGTGGCTCGTCCACATCTGCATAACTGCAGCGAAGCTGAAGCGCCTGCCATAAATCAAATTTTTGATCTCGCGTTGGCTGCATTAACTGCGGATACCACGATTTAAGCTTTAGCTCTCGACAATAGAAAAAATTAGAGAATTCTGCGCCGTAAGGGTTATCTCTAAAGCGAGTAACCTCTTCACTGTGCGCAGTACCGCCATTACTATTAGTTTGTTCGTAGAGCACATCAAGAAGATGCTTTTGTAACGTACGTGTTCGTTCATCAATAAACATGGCAAAGTCCTTTACTAGCTTATCCCTACCGAGTGCCGATTTTTGATCATCAACATTCGGATCCTGTGTCACAACCTCGCTGCTGTGACATTTTGTGGAAGCGGAGGTTAATAGAATCACAAGATTCATACAAGTCACCATTTAGAGCCGCAATTAAAAAATGCCGACTCAGTAACCTTTCAGCAGCCGTTTATGTATCGACCACAGTTTAGATCACTATGACCAAAATGCTTTTTGGCAGCTACTATCACCTTCATATACAATGAACGGGTCGACAATAACGAAAAGAGATTGTGGTATGTTTGTGGTGGGGCTAACAGGTGGAATAGGTAGCGGGAAATCTGCCGCGGCGACAATATTTGCCAAACTTCGCGTAACGGTTGTGAATGCTGACAACGTCGCTAGAGAAATCGTCGAACCCGGTAGCGAAGCGCTTAAAGCCATTGCCAAGCACTTTGGCCAAACGATATTACTCGATGATGGCAGCCTCGATAGAGCAGCTCTGCGAAAGAAAATATTTTCCGATGCGGAATCAAGCCACACCGCTAAGCAGTGGCTAGAAAATCTGACTCACCCGTTGATTCGCCAACGTATTATGGAACACTTGAACAAGAATAAAAGTGAGAGTGAAGCCGACTACCGCATACTTGAATCACCATTACTAATGGAAACGAATCAACATAAATTAGTTGATCGCTTATTACTAATCGATATACCGCAATCATTACAAATTGAGCGAACAATGGCTCGCGACCATAATACTAAAGAACAAGTGGATGCTATTATTGCTGCGCAAATGTCTCGAGAAGACAAACAATTACTCGCTAATGATAAAATAGAGAACACCGGCACCCTCGTTGAACTGGAACAACAGATACTAGCGCTGCACTCACAATATCAAGAGCTCGCTAACCAACCTACATGAAAATGAATAATATAAACAAGTAAGAAGGCAAAGAAAAAAATGACTCAAGAGATAGAAAAACCAACACTTTACGTAGACTGCCCAAGCTGCAAAACAAGTATTCAATGGACAAAGGAGTTTCCTGATCGACCGTTTTGCTCTGTGCGCTGTAAAAATAATGATTTTATTGGCTGGGCGAATGAAGAACAACGCATTGCTGGATCAGCAAGCTATGATGATATTTTTAGTGAAGGCGACCTTAACGATCACTGAGAGAAGGCAACTTAATCTTTCTCAGCCAATTGTCTTTCTAAACCAACTACCGCTCTAAACCAATGACCTTACTGATAAATTAGAGAGCCGCCCTTTTCTTTCCCTTCCTGCCACATCCCATCCAAAAACCTCGAAAATTTTTACACTGTGCCCGACATGAATACTGTATATTTATACAGTATAGTGATAGGCTTTTAAAATCAGCTCAGCCTCACCAAACGACATATTATCTGACTTCAACAAAGGACTTTGAACATGATGAACACCACGCCAAATCAACAAAGTGCGAAAAGCGCATACCTCAATTCTTATGCATGCAAAGCAAACCTTCTACGGTTAAGAAGCATAACCGTAGAAGAGCCACTCAAGCCCTATGCCGACTTTCAACAGCTAAAAATGGCGAAAGTTAAAGCCGAAAAAATTGATCACCGTAAAAACATCAACCAAAAAAAGCCGAAACCGTTTATTCAGCTACAAGGAGAATGGCTATCAAAAGCGGGGTTTTCTATCGGCAAGCATTGTTTAATAGAGGTCTATAAAGGGATGCTGGTAATTACGCTGGATGAGCCTATTAACTCGGAGGAGAAAATTACTTAGATAATGGGCGCGCAGTTGCTTTTAAGGGGCTGCGAGCTGGGGTTTTTTTAGTTTTAATTTTTGAGGTCAAGATTAAGGTCGTCGGGGGTGGCTCGACAGCCAGAGTCTAGGCCTTTAAGCCCTATCTGATAGTATTTTTGTATTCTTGTATTCTTGTATTCTTGTATTCTTGTATTCTTGTATTCTTGTATTCTGGATTTTTATTTCTATTTTTTAAGTTTTAAATTCAAGGTCGTCGGGGGTGGCCCGACATGCCAGTCACTTTTGTGATTCGCTACGCTCACCCTACGGGACGCCCTTCAGGCGCGCAGCAAAAAACGCTGTACTTGTGCAAAGAAAAGTAACCAAAAGAAAGCACACAATCTGACGAAGATTGACCCCGAGATAACCTATTCGCTTTGGGGTGGTTTTATTCGGTACACCTTAGCAGCGCCTACGAAAACGATTTTCACTCGACTTTA
This sequence comes from uncultured Gammaproteobacteria bacterium, assembly GCA_963968645.1. Lineage (GTDB taxonomy): Bacteria > Pseudomonadota > Gammaproteobacteria > Pseudomonadales > UBA7434 > UBA7434. Next base: position 13,984 of record CAXAHI010000066.1, read on the forward strand.
ATTGTTCGTTAAAATCTATACTCGCCTCCAGCCAATATCACTCTGATACCTCAGACTTTTCAAAA
>CAXAHI010000067.1:0-13812 GCA_963968645.1 uncultured Gammaproteobacteria bacterium
GAGTGCAAGAAAAGAGAGCAAGATTTTTGAATTAAAAAAAAGGCGTCCAATTGGACGCCCTTTGAAGAGGTTATGTAGACCTGGAGTTAATAGCGATAATCAAAACAACTACATTCACTATTGACTTAACATTAGCAGTAAAGGGGTAAAGCGCCAGTTTAGTGCGTTGGAATGTGGATTAGTTACTTATTTGTTTTAAGTAAGCGGTTATAAAGTGTTAGGTTTGATTGTTTTGTATTCTAGTTGTGTGTGTTTTGTTCGGTGCTTATCTAAATCGTTAGATTTATGTGACGCCTATTAATAGATGTTTATAGTGATAAATGACGATTTTTTGTGCTTAAAAAAAATCTTATTACTGTTATCTTCTTTTGGTTGTTTTATTTTTTATTATTGAGATGTTTATCATTTGTCATGATTTTATTTCGCTATTTAATTAAAGAGGTTTCGCAGGCGACAGCTGCAGTAACAGTTATTTTGTTATTGATTGTCACCAGTGGCCGATTAGCTAAATACCTCGCGCAATCGAGTAGCGGTCACTTGTCTTCGGATGTTGTGTTCTGGGTTATTTTTTTTCGCATTCCCGATTTTCTGCCGTTAATTCTGCCGTTAGGTTTTTTTATAGGTGTTTTGTTGGCCTACGGCCGTTTGTATGTCGATAATGAAATGATCGTGATGAATGCCTGTGGTACAGGTAAAAAACGCTTAGTGACCATTACAGCTATTCCTGCCGTACTAATGAGTATGTTAGTTGCCTATCTCACTTTGTTTGGTGCTCCAGCCAGTTTAAATAAAGTGCAGTCTATTTTGCAGAACCCTGCAAACACGAATAGCCTCGCGATTTTACAAGAAGGCAAGTTCCAAGAAACCAGCGACGGCCAGCGAGTTATTTACGCTGAGAAATTTGATTCAGATAGCGATGCCGTTAATGATGTTTGGATGGTGGAGCATAGGCCAGATGGCAGTGTGGTTGTTATTCGTGCCGATTCAGGAGAGATTACGGAAAATGCTAATTTAGAGGGGCAGTATCTCACGCTAACAAATGGTGCGGTTTACGATGGTTTTGTGGGCAAGCGTGATTATCAAATTACAGAATTTACATCCTATGCTCAAAAAGTCGTTGAGCGCAGACGTGTTGAAAAACTTCAGTTAGAAGGCGATGCTAAAACCACGCGCGCATTATTTATGTCAGACGAACCTGGTGATATTGCTGCACTGCATTGGCGATTTTCTTTACCCGTGGTTGTGCTCGTTGTGGCTTTGTTAGCGTTGGCTTTAAGTAAGACCAATCAACGCAGCGGTCGTTATATTAAAATGTTACCTGCGGTCTTAATTTATCTTTTATATATTGTCGCCATTACCGGCGTAAGAAATATGATTGAGATGGAATCGCAGCCGCCACTTATGATATGGCTGGTGCATAGTTTATTTTTTATCGGTGCGCTAATGTTGTTGCTTGAAGATGATTTTAGGCGCGCTTTAGCTGCACGCAAATCAAATGTGGCAGTTTAGTAGAGTGGCTATTTAATTTATGAATAAAAAGTGGCTATTTAATTTATGAATAAATTGAGCTCTTATATAGGCATTAATGTTATTGGCGCTATTTTGTTGGTGCTACTGCTTATTGTTGGTCTTGATGTGGTTTCTGCCATTATTGATCAGCTGGGCGATATTCGTGGCGGCTACACTTTTTGGAAATCGCTTATCTATGTTGGTTTAACGGTTCCTGGTCGCATTAATGAGTACATCCCTCTCTCAGCACTCGTCGGCTGTTTAGTGGCAATGGGTATGCTGTCGAGTAGTAGTGAAATTACCGTGATACGAGCCAGCGGCGTTTCTTTGAGTCGCTTAGTCTGGATGGCGGTGAAGCCAACATTGTGGTTAATTCTATTGTCGATGCTAATTAGTGAGTATGTTTCTCCCTTTACTGATCAGTGGGCAAAAAGCCATAAAGATTTTTCTATATCGGGTACAGATCGCTCATTAGTGGCGGGTGGTGGCTTATGGCACCGTGAGGGTGATACGTTTATGCACTTTAATGTAGTGCAGCCAGGTGGTGTTTTATATGGCGTCACAACCTTTGAGTTTGATCCGCAAGGAGATTTACTTAGCTCGACATTTGCTAGGCGTGCAAGTTATCAGCGCGATGCCTGGTTAATGGAAGGTGTGCAACGCAGTATTTTTTATACCGATACAATTAAGAGCAGTAAATTTACAACCCTTAAATGGGATACACAACTCTCACCGAAGATGCTGGGTTATCTTTCGCTCGCAGCCGAAGATCTATCGCCTAGCGGCTTGTATGATTACGCTAATTATTTAGATGAACAAGAGCTGGACAGTGGTGCTTATCGCTTGGCTTTTTGGCAGAAGTGTTTGCATCCGCTAATGATTATTAGCTTAGTGTTAGTGGCTTTGTCTTTCGTTTTTGGCCCACTGCGCTCATCAACTATGGGTTATCGCGTTTTTATTGGTGTGGTGGTGGGAATCACGTTTCAATTCACGCAAAACTTATTAGGGCCTAGTAGTCTTATTTATGGTTTTTCACCTTTTTATGCGGTGCTTGTGCCTATATTGATTTGTGCTGGTATCGGTTCTACGTTGTTATATCGAACCCGATAGCTTTTCCTTTACCCTTTCCATCTCCATCTCTCTTTCGCTATCGATTATTTCTTGGCTAATCGAATAACTGTTGTTTTAGATATGCCGTCATGCCAGGTCTGTTTTTTATTGCCAATTAACAGCCCTAAATAACCTAGCCCGAATAAAGCTACCGACGGTATTGCCGCTATTACTCTTATTAATGCTTGCCCATAAGTTATAGGCGTTTGATCATTGGAAACGAGTTTTAGTTTCCAAACTAGCATGCCCAATGTTTGCCCTGTATTACGCCAAAAATAAACAAAAAAACCAATATAGACTGAAGCTAAAACAGGCAGAATTGGCCAGCCTAATTCAGTGGGGTTTAATTCATGCAACGTTTCATTGGTTTGGACATTGCCATGCTGCGCAAAGTCTCCTGTAATCGACACAGCAATAACGGTATACACTGCGCTAGTGCATAGCAGAATAGCCATCAGTAAAAAAATATCGTATAGCATAGCCATTAGTCGACGGCCTAAAGGCGCTATGGCAGCATCATTCTGTTGATTGGAAGTAGGCATAAATTTTTATCTTGTCAGGGTTAGAGTTATGGGCGTAAATTGTTGCTGCAATTGTACCTTGCTCCGACTAGGCTGTGTAGTTGTGTTGAGCTAGTTACTAGAAGCGAGAATTGCTTGAATAGAGGATTACTTGAACAGAGAATTGCTAATTGAGAGAGTTGCTTGAAAAGAGAGTTGCTGAAAAGAGGGGCTGTCTAAAAAAAGGCTTAGCGTTATTTAATTAAGCCGCATTAAAAAGCTTTTTCGAATTTTAGTTTCACATCATCATAAGAGACTTTAAGTGAGTAGTCCCAGTTAAATCTTGCTTTACCTTCTACTTTACCCGTGCGAACGGATTCAGGGGCGGCTTGGCTCATGGCGTGAAGTTGCGAACCTTCATTGTTGTCCCACCACGATTTCAATCCCATTCTAAATACTTCACCTAATGCTGAACCGCCAGAGCGATACGGCTCGGTAGAGTCTTGAGAGTAACCATGGCTAGCGTTCGGGTTTAATAGGTTGATGGTTGCGCGAGGCGTCACAAATTCACCTGTTGATACTAGCAACTCAATGGATCTGTTATAGGCTTCTGTCTGAGTAGATAGTTTACGACGGGGCAGCTCTACTGCGGGTTTTCCTGATTTATTAATGAAAATAGTTGAAAACTGCAACAGCGTCGTTTGCTGTGTTAAATAATGGCTGTCAGTGGTATCTTTTAATTGTGATGAGTAGAGACTGATAGAGCGCAAAGATTCTGTTTCAGTGGCTGTATTAGCCGAAGCCGTATGACCTAGCAGCAGAGTCAACAGCAGGCTGAGTGGTAATGCAGGTATGGACATTCTTGCAAAAAGGCTTAGTAGCGATTTTTGCGCATGTGGATGCAAAGACTGTTGAGCCGTTGCGTTGTTAGTAAGATTCAATCTCAACATCGACTGAGTACCCCTCACACTTTTAATGTCGCTTTTGTTATTAGTTATAATTTTTAGCGGTTCGTACTAGTTAAGACCTATTAAACCTTATTTTGTTCGTTTTGTAACCAACAATTAACGCCTTGTTAATTAACTATAGACTAATGAGTGCTAATATTAATAACAGATTAGTAAGTTATTCGATAAAGCTAATTAGATTGCCAAGGTTGTATTTCTATATTGCTGATAAGTATAGCTTTTATTTTTAATTAGCAAGCTTGGCCTTAACTTTTCTATGTGCTGTTAATAGCGAAGCTGTTGAGAGCGGCGTAGTTGAAAATGGCTTAGTTGAGAGTAGAGCAGTGAACTCAAATAGTGTGTTTCGAGGATTAGAGTATTTCTATGCATATATTATTAATTGAAGATGACCAAAGTGTTGCTGAATTCGTTGAAAAAGGATTTATTGATAAAGGTCAGATAATTACGCATGCGGCTACGGGTACGGATGGCTTAGGCTTAGCAAAAGATGAAGTCTACGATGCCATCATTATTGATCGCATGCTCCCCGAGATTGATGGTCTTTCCATTGTTAAAGCATTGCGTGACGAAGGTGATACAACCCCCATTCTAATATTAAGTGCCCTTGGTGAAGTAAGCGATCGTATCGATGGCCTAAAAGTCGGTGCTGATGACTATCTAGCCAAGCCGTTTGATTTTGAAGAGTTGTATACGCGGATTGAAGTGTTAGTGAGGCGTCGTGATATTGATTCGCCGGTTACTCGTTTAAAAGTGGCAGATTTAGAACTCGATTTACTAGCCCATGAAGTACAAAGAGCCGGTCAAAAGCTCTCTTTACAGCCGCGAGAATTCCGCTTGTTAGAATATCTAATGCGCAACGCAGGGCAAATTGTGACGCGTACTATGCTGCTTGAAAACGTTTGGGATTATCATTTTGATCCACAAACCAATGTCATCGATGTGCACGTGAGTCGTTTACGACAAAAAATAGATAAAGATTTTGATAAGCCATTACTGCATACAGTTCGCGGTTCAGGCTATGTGCTAAATACGTCTAGCTAAACAGCGTTTAGCTTTTCTTGTTTTACTATTCTATTACTGCTTATATTTTATAAGTGTTTATGTCATATTGGTGTTCATAGAATAAGTATTTAGCATTGTGTTAGCGCTTAATGTTTGCAGAGATATTAAGCGCTGTCATTAGTCAGTTGTTCGTCCACCTAAGATTACCTTCGGCACACACTATTGCTAGTACTACCACCTGCTTTCGGATAAACACATGATTGTAAGTAAAGTATTCAGCAGTTATATCTTTCGTTACGCTATGAGCACGGTTCTGTTCAGCGCAATAGGCGCCATGTTCTTCATGCTGCTCTTTTATAGTTTCTTTTCTTACCATTATTTCAAAAATATTGAACAAGATTTTACTCGCGAGTTGTCTGGGGTGGTTGATGCCTATGCCTCAGGGGGTATTAACGATGTCGACAATTTTATTGACCGCAGTATGGGCGATCTTAACGCCACACAATATGACTATTGGGTGGCGGATATTGACAATAATAAGCTGGCGGGTAATTTAGAATACAGACCACAATTTACCGAGTATGACGACTGGCTTAGCTTTGATATGGGCATATTAGACGGCGATACTGATATCCGTCATATGACTCGTTATGCCAGCATTAACGATGGAACGCAGTTTTTGGTGGCCAGTAGTCGTGCTGGCGTTCCGGTGTATACCCGATTTTTTATGGGCATTTTACTTTCAGGCTTTATAATTACGATTACTATGGGCAGCTTCGCGGCGTTTTTCATGACTTGGGATTTTCAGCGTCATGTCGATAGAATCAACCAAAGTATAAAAGCTATTATGGCCGGCGATCTTTCTGAACGCTTAATGATAAGTAAGTCTGAAAGTAAATCGAGCGGTGATTTACAGCAATTAGCGTTGCATTTAAATATGATGCTAGATCGCATTCAGTATCTTATGGATGGCGTGAAACAAGTATCCGATAATATCGCCCACGATTTAAGAACGCCGCTAACCCGCATGCGTAATAATTTAGTCACCTTCGAAAAAAATTGTGATGATGATGACCTCGTTATTGTGCAGCAGTTAATTACTGAAGCCGACAATATGCTGGGCACATTTAATGCCTTACAGCGCATTGCTCGCGTTGAACTGGGTGATAGCGGCACCGAAAAAACCGCCGTTCAATTAGATCTTCTGTTACAAGATGTCATTGAGCTTTATGAGCCGGTGGCTTCTGAAAAATCGATTACCTTTGATGTACGTATTGAAAAAGTAGGCATGTTGGCTGATCGTAATTTGTTAGTGCAAGCTTTTGCTAATCTTTTAGATAACGCCATTAAATACACACCTGAAAATGGCCATATTGTTATTGCGCTGTCACAAAAAAATCATGGTCTAGTTTTTACTAAAGAGGAATGTCCATCTAAGCCGCTAACCGTTTTAACTGTTGCGGATAATGGCTGTGGTATCGCTGAAAAAAATTATGAAAAAGTGTTTAGACGCTTTTATCGCGAAGAGGGTAGTCGTAGCGCTCAGCCCGGTAATGGTCTTGGTCTGAGCTTAGTGGCAGCAGTTGCTAAACTTCATTCATCAAAAGTCGTATTAAGAGCTAACAACCCCGGTTTGGCTGTTTATATGGTGTTCCATTAGATTTACGGTTTAAAAGGGCGCTTAAATTTATAGCGGTTTAGCCGAATAAGCGCTTAATCTAATACTGCTTGTACAGACTTTCTGCCTGTACAAAAAAGCGTCACTCCCGCACTGTTTCCTGTGTTGCTACACATTGTTGGTCGTATTGTTGTTAGCATCAATGGGCCTCAACGGTTTATAATTCTTCTTAATCAATAAATGTAACCTCATCTTTTATTCTGACGGGACAGCCTTGTGCATACTCAATCGATCATCATCAGTAAATTAACAGCGGCGTTATCACCTATTCATCTTGATGTGGTTAATGAAAGCCATAAGCATTCAGGGCCACGTGATGCAGAGACGCATTTTAAAATTGTGATTGTAGGCGACGCATTTAATAACCAGCGCTCGGTGGCGAGACATCAGATGATCTACAAAACTTTAGTTGATGAGTTAGCGGCTGATGTGCACGCTTTAGCTATTCATACCTATACCCAAGAAGAATGGTCAGCACAGCCATCGTCGCCCGATTCTCCTGATTGCCTTGGCGGAAGCAAACATGATAAAGCGACTAAGTGAGAATGACTGACGTGGATGATAGCTCCGACAACAGCTCCGATAACACCCCCGACAATACAGCGACCATTGTTGCAGCCCTATACAAATTTGTTGCCTTACCCGATTATCACGAATTACGTGAGCCTTTGCTGGATGCCTGCATTTCGGCTGGTGCCAAAGGAACCTTGCTGTTAGCCGAAGAGGGCATAAATGGTACTATCGCGGGCAGCCGCGAAACCATAGACAGTGTGTTGGCCTATTTAAAAAGTGATAGCCGTTTAGTCGATATCGATCATAAAGAATCTTTAGATGAGCGAATTCCCTTTTACCGTATGAAGGTAAAGCTCAAAAAAGAAATTGTCACCATGGGCATTGGTGGAATTGACCCTAATAGCTTAGTGGGGCATTACGTAGAACCCAAAGATTGGAATGATTTAATCAGTGATCCTGAGGTGACCGTTATTGATACTCGTAATGATTACGAATGCGATATAGGGTCTTTTAAAGGCGCGATTAACCCACAGACAACGACCTTTCGTGAAATTCCTGATTTTGTCGAAAAAAACTTGAATCCACAAAAACAAAAAAAAGTAGCCATGTTTTGTACTGGTGGTATTCGTTGCGAAAAATCCACAGCTTATCTGTTAGATCAAGGCTTTGAAGAAGTTTATCATTTAAAAGGCGGTATACTTAAATACTTAGAAGAAACGCCTAAAGAAGATAGTTTATGGCAGGGCGAGTGTTTTGTGTTTGATAACCGCGTAGCCGTCGATCATGATTTAAACGTCGGCTCTTATGATCAATGCCATGGTTGTCGTCATCCCATAACCGCCGAACAAAAACAAAGTGAGCATTATCAAAAGGGCGTCTGCTGCCCTTTGTGTTATACCAGTTTAAGTGATGATCAAAAACAACGTTTTGCTGAGCGTCAAAAACAAATGGATTTAGCAAAGGCCAGGAATGAAGCGCATATTGGTGCGCCACCACCCCAGCGTCAGAGAAATAATAGTGAGTGATATTGAAACCGGTAGTCCTTGGAAGCTAAAGTACCTTGAGCTTATAAAAGAGCAAGAGTTAGTGACGCTTGAATGGCAGAAAAAAATCGATGAGTTGCATCGTGGCGTCGCTAAAATTAGCATTGCCGCGCAAGGACAAGATGAAACCTTGGATGCCGCACTTGAGGGCGTGAGACAATCATTAAATGATAAAACAGGTGTCAGCTTACCCGCTCAGATAGATGCCCTAGAAACCGGCATTCATGCTATGGATGACACGCGCATAAAGCGAACCAGCCAAACGACGGAATCGTTAGCGACGTTACTTGAGCAATTACAAACCGTTAAAATTGATAGGCCCTCGGCACTAGCTATTAATAAACTCGGTAAAGAACTCAAAAAATCAGCCAATCGTTTAACCGAGCCTTTTGATTTAGAACTTTGGTTAGAGAAAATTGTTGCCGCGCAAAGTAAGGCCTTGCAGTCGCTTGATCCACTTATAACTTTACCCAAAGCCCCTCCGATTCAAAAAGGCTTATTGCCCACGTTGCTGCTAGATTTACGCCGCCGCTTAATGGGGGCGGCAGCGGTGGAGGCTAAATCTGATACTGCCATTAATCCTACTAAAGAGGCGTCTACGCCAGTAACGGCGGTCGAAAAATCTATTGAAGATGCGCCTCAAGCGATTGCTGAGCATAAAGATAATGCCGATAACTATGAAGCGGTAAGAGTAGAGGTTGTTGCGGTGTTACTCGGCTTGTTGGCCGATATCGATGTACCTGCCGATGCTCAACATTTTGCTAATCAACTGTACAAAGATTTGCAGAACGGTTTGGAATGGCCAGATTTTATTCCAGCATTAGATAAAGTAGTGACTGTTGTCATTGCTGCTTTAGGTCGAGATCAGCGCCAATTTGAACAGTTCTTACAGGGATTAAACCAACAGCTATTAGAAATAGGCTCATTTATTAGCTTTGTCGACCATAGTCAGTTGATTAGTACTGGCCAAACTCAAGATCTAAGCGATGAGCTAGATAGTCATGTCAGTGATATTGTTTCTCGTTTTGAAAACGATGATACAACGCAAAATGTAGAGGGTGTTGTTGCACTAAAAGATAGCGTTAGCGACAAGTTAAGAACCATTGTGACTTCGTTAGAGCAGTTTCAATCGCATCAGGGTGAGCAGCAGGCTTTGATGGCGCAGCAGTTATTAGAAATGACGACGCGCGTTGACAGTATGGATGGTGATGTTCAAGAAGCCAGTAATAGTCTTCAGAAACAGCGTGATAAATTATTGCGCGATACATTAACCGATTTACCCAATCGCGAAGCTTACAATATCCGTATACAGCAAGAGTATGACCGCTGGCAGCGTTATGGACGGCCGTTAGTGTTGGCAGTTGCCGATGTAGATTTTTTTAAACGCACTAATGAAGAGTTTGGTCATGAAGCGGGTGATCGGATGTTAAAGATTATCGGCAAAACCATGTTGCAGCAGTTACGTAAAACCGATTTTATTGCACGTTTTTCGGGTGCGCAATTTACCATTCTATTACCTGAAACTAGCCTCCAGGCTGGTCAGCAAGCCTTAGAGAAATTGCGTATAGCGGTGCAATCTTGCCCGTTACGCTTTGCGAAAAAACCACTAACCATTACTATTAGTTTGGGTGCAACGCTGCTGGCTGACGGTGATACTATCGTGACAGCAAAACATCGAGCCGATCAAGCCTGTGCTATGGCAAAAAGCTCGGGTCGCAATTGCTATCGAACCATTATTAAGTAAGCGCTAATGGCTGTTGTTTGATGATTACAGGCGTCTATTAACTCAGCCGCTAAGCGATATTATTGCTATCAATATTAACCGCGGCGAATGAGTGAGTCTAAATCTCTCAAATATTGCTCCAAATCGCTCTTTTTACTTGAGATCGCAGCGGCCTCGCTCTACGATGGACCTTAATCTTCTTGGCGCACTTTACCGCTAACCTTGGCATTAGAAACAGAAATAGAAACAGGCTTGTTATTGTTCGATGAAACTCTTCCATAGTATTCGCACCCCTTGTATTGGTGTTTGCTCAACAGGTATCGGTGATTCCGTTTGCCGAGGCTGTAAGCGGTTTGACCATGAGGTGATTCTCTGGAATAGCTATACGCATGATCAAAAAGTAGCCATTGATATTCGTTTAGATGAGCTATTAACGCAGGTTGTTTCTTTGCGTCTACGGATAGTAGATGAGCCGTTGTTGCAAAAGCAATTGCAAACGCAGCAAATTCCCTATGAGAAAAACCGTAATCCTTATTGCTGGTTATTTGAGTTGCTTCGCGCGGGTGCCGGCCAAATTGCTGACCCCTTAATATATGGCTTTTCAAAAGTAGGCTTATTTGAACAGCAAACATTAACCGATATTCGTCAAGAGATTGATGAAGAGTTTCATTCACTGTCGATGGCACACTATGAGCGTTATATTGTAGCGAACAGCAAAAGAGCTAATCGTGCACCTTCTAGTAAGCCTTAAAGAATTCTTGTTAGCGCGTGTCTTTTTTATTACTCTGTTTTTACTCTGTTATTAAATAGATGCTCTGTTTTTACTCTTTAGTGAATCTATTTAATTGAACCTATTTAATCGAGCTTTATTCAATGTCCCTAGCAGTTGTCACTCCAAGTAATACAAAAGCCAGTAGTCGTGTTGATATTTCAGCGGTGCAAGATTTTTTGCAGTGCGAAACACCCGATAGCTGGGTAGATGCAGCATTAGCGAATCAAACTATCATGTTGATAGACCATGCTAACTGTGAAAAGAAAGCGGCATCAACCGCAATGACAATGCTCTACCGTTATTTTGATAGACCTGAATTACTGCATAAGCTATCTCGCTTAGCGCGCGAAGAGCTTCGTCACTTTGAACAAGTGTTAGCGATTATGGAGAAGCGTAACATTGAATATGTTCATGTTACGCCCTCGCGTTATGCAGTATCTTTACGTGAAGGTGTTACTGCGCATGAGCCCAATAAATTAGTCGATACCTTAATTGTGGGTGCTTTTATTGAAGCACGTTCATGTGAGCGTTTTGCCAAGATAGCGCCACTATTGGATGACGAGTTAAGTCATTTTTATACCTCCTTACTGCGTTCTGAGGCGAGGCATTTTCAAGATTACCTGACATTAGCCCAAGGCTATGCCGAGCAAGATATTGCTGATAGAGTCGCTTTTTTTGCTGAAAAAGAAGCGCAGTTAGTGTTAGAGCCTGTGAGTGAATTTCGCTTTCATAGTGGTCCATTGCAAAAAGATTTAACCTAAGAGAAGTCATAATCAATGAGTCCATTACCTGAGTCGTCAAGCCCCTCGTTAAAAGAACAACTGTTAACGCGTCGTATGTTAATTTGTATCTTCACCGGCTTTTCTTCAGGGCTACCTCTTTACGTTATCTATCAACTACTGCCTTTATGGTTACGTGACCAAGGTGTCGGTTTAGCCGAGATAGGTTTCTTTGCTTTAGTGGGCGTGCCTTATGCGTGGAAGTTTATCTGGTCGCCACTAATGGATCGGTTTTCATTTCCGATGTTAGGCCATCGTCGTGGTTGGATGTTACTCACGCAGTTATTTCTCTTAGTTGCGATTGGCTGTATTGGTTTTTTAGATCCGCAAAAATCCATTTGGACCATTGCTTACCTTGCTGCTGGTATCGCCTTTTTTAGTGCTAGCCAAGATATTGTGTTGGATGCTTACCGCCGCGAGCTGTTAGATGAAAGCGAGTTAGGTACAGGTAACACGCTTCATATACAGGCTTATCGTATTGCCGGCTTAGTACCTGGTTCGTTGGCGCCTATATTATCCGATACCATTCCTTGGTCTTGGGTCTTTGTTATTGTCGCTGGATTTATGCTGGTGGGCGTTGCATTAACATTAAGTGTTAAGGAGTTAACACGACCGCAAGGAAGCCCGCGGACAATGCGTGAAGCAGCCATTGATCCCTTTAAAGAGTTTATTGGTCGTCGAGGCTTAACGTCGGCGCTAACGGTTTTAGCCTTTATGTTGCTATATAAGCTGGGCGACAGTATGGCGACCGCTTTATCTTATCCGTTTTATTATGACTTAGGTTTTAGTAAAAGCGAGATAGGCATTATTGCTAAGACGGCAGCGCTTTGGTCTGCCATTGCCGGTGGGTTTATTGCTATTCCAGTGATGGCGCGACTCGGCATTAATAAATGCCTGTGGTTATTTGGTGTGGTGCAAATTGTCAGTATTTTAGGCTTTTGGATATTAGCGCAGTCTGGGCCAGATAAAGGCTTGCTCGCGTTAGTTATTAGTTTTGAGTACCTTGGGGTAGGGTTGGGCACGGCCGGCTTTACCGCTTATATAGCGCGTGAGACGAGCATTAAGTTTGCCGCCACACAGTTTGCATTGCTTACCGCAATAACGGCTCTGCCGCGTACCTTTGCGAATGCGTTAACGGGTGTAATTGTCGACCGCATTGGCTGGGAGCAATTCTTTTTACTGTGTACCGCATTAGCGATTCCAGGAATGATCTTGCTGATAAAGGTTGCGCCGTGGAATACACCAGAAGAGAAGGTGAGTGAATAAGCTCATCTTCACGTATTAGTTATGGCTTCCACTGATAATTTTTTAAAGCAATTTCCCCTCTTCTGAATAAGCACCGCTTTCTGTGTCAGTCCTCGTGTCGAAATTATGGCTTGTACAATCCCCCTGACATAATCAGGCCGCCTCTTACAGAATTAAGCCCCCAACACTCATCAACGTTCGCAACTTATCCAAAAGTAAGCTGTCTGTTTTCTTTAGCTATTTTCAAAGACGGTCTTTAACGTTTTTATTCTGATCCGAAAAATAGAAAATAATTGCTGTGAGGACGAGTTCCTTATAAGCAGACTGTTATACAAGGAAGTAATTCAAAACCCACAGTAGGAGTAAGTCATGGAAGATTTTCAAGAAGAGTGTGTTGCTAAAGATATCGTAAAAGATGGTAAGAAGGTCACCGTTATTGCTACGTTAATAGAAGAAAACAGTTGGGAATTAAGTATTAACGGCAAGCAGGGTCAGTTTACGACTTGGACAGAATTCTTTGTATCATCAAATGCGGCACTAGCGACTGGTTATGCGGCAATTCTAAAAGAAGGGATTGATGAGTTCTATTCAAATCCGGATTTTTCTTATCTTGATGAGTGATGAGTTGTATAACAAGTTGGCAGCAAGGGTGCTGCGCGCTGATACGCATAATCCTGAGCGCAGCATTATGAATTTCAATTTAAATGTGATTTATAGAGGGGATAAAAATGTCAAATGAAGGTTACCACGAACCAATAAGTGAGCTCTCGGATAAAACAAGAGATATGCATAGAGCTATCACATCTCTTATGGAAGAGCTTGAAGCGGTTGATTGGTACAACCAAAGAGTTGATGCCTGTAAAAACGAGGAGTTGAAAGCGATATTGGCTCATAACCGTGATGAAGAAAAAGAACATGCAGCGATGGTTCTAGAATGGATCAGAAGACAAGATCCACGGTTTGATAAAGA
>CAXAHI010000068.1:0-13163 GCA_963968645.1 uncultured Gammaproteobacteria bacterium
TTCTCGATTAAAGGTTCTCGATTAAACGTGTTCTTATAGGTTAAATTATTTCAAAGTAATCATTCGTTTAAGTCGAGTTGCGTTAGCATGTTTTTTAGTGAATTGGCATCCGTTGCTTGGCGTATCTTATGGCAGAGAGCCTCTTGGCTCAATATTTTTGCCATTAACGCTAAAATGGCGAGGTGTTCATCGGTAGATTCTTCGGGCACGATTAATGCCCAAAGTAAATCGACTGGTTTACCATCGCGGGCATCAAAATCAATGCCGTTATCTAAAGTTAAAATAGCTGATTGGGCTTTTGTGCAACCAGAGAAACGGCAATGCGGTATAGCAATACCGTTTTCTAGCGCGGTGCTGCCGAGCTTTTCTCGACTGGTAAATGCATCGAAAACTAAATCTTGATCAAGATTTTTATCGTTTTCTGCAAAAAGGCAAGAGAGCGTTTGCAGCGATTTTTTTTTGCTGACGATACTAGCGTTAAGCTGTATGCGTCCTGTCATAAGTAGTGAATCGAGCATGGTTAGTCGTCATACTCCATGATGTCATCATCGTTAGTGACAATATCGAGTGGCTGTTGTTTAAGGCTTTCACGATGGTGTTTACCTTGTGATTTTTCTTTGTGTTTTATTATTTGTCGATCGAGCTTATCGGCAAGGCCATCAATGGCTGCATACATATCTTGATTCTTTGAGTTGGCAAATAAATCAGCACCGGATACATGTACCGAGGCCTCTGCTTTTTGGATTGCTTTCTCAACAACTAAGGTCACGTCGATATTGGTGATTTGATCAAAGTGTCTCTCGAGTCGGTCAAATTTACTCAATACATACTCTCGTAGTGGATGAGTGACTTCAACATGATGACCGCTGATATTGATTCGCATAGACTTCTCCTAATTAACGCACTGATTGAAAAAAAATGGCTAGCTGTTTTTTGACGGCTAACGAATTGACAATGAATGATGATGGTTTAAGTCGATTAAAGTAAGGCGATTGTATTGAAAGTGATTTGCAGAACACACTTTGTAAAAAAGCATGATTGAAAATTTGGATGTTCGTCAAGATTGCGAGCGAGTAACTCGATTCGAAGGGTCTGTGGCGTGGCTTTAAACGCGGATCAGTAGCGTTTATTTTTTTCACATTATTGACCTAGTTGAGAGTGATGGTCTTATTTTAGTACCGTTTTAACATCGGGTCACTAAATATTTTATAGCGTAATAGCTAAATGCTTTTTAAATACATGCTGTTATACATATAGCGAATGAGTAGCTTGCTATACGGTTTTGAACATCAATAAATACATTGAATGTATGCTGTATTGACGTATTTAATATTCTATCTTATATACAGAGTATCGTAATTTTGACTGTATTCCAAGCTTGCAGTTCGCATATCGTTTAAGTAATTCTTTTTCGCTCATTAGAGGGCGGTATAGACATTGATTCACGATATTTGGCGACAGTTCTTCTCGCCACTTTAATGCCTTGATCATCAAGTAAGTTAGCGATTTTATTGTCACTGAGTGGTTTGCGTGTATTCTCTGCAGCAACTAACTTTTTTATTATGGCGCGAATAGCTGTCGATGAGCATTCGCCGCCTTCGGCTGTGGCGACATGGCTAGAAAAGAAATATTTTAATTCGAAAATACCTCTTGGCGTATGCATATATTTTTGCGTAGTGACTCGTGACACGGTTGATTCATGCATCTCAACATCAGTAGCAATATCATGAAGCACTAAAGGCTTCATTGCTTCTTCACCGTGTTCTAAAAATTCACGTTGGTGCTCAACAATGCGCGAGGCCACTTTTAATAATGTTTCATTACGGCTGTGTAGGCTTTTTAAAAACCATTTTGCTTCTTGTAAATTGTCGCGTAAAAACGTGTTGTCAGAGCTGCTATCGGCGCGTTTAACTAACGAGGCATACTCGGTATTGATACGTATTTTAGGGGCAATATCCGGGTTTAATTGAACTAGCCATCGGTCTTTGTGTTTTTCAACGAAGACATCGGGTACGACATATTGAGCGGCATTGTCTTGGTAAGCATCACCTGGCTGTGGGTTTAGGCTTCTAATAAGCTGGATAACTTCACCAAGCTCATGTTCTTTTAAACGTGTGCGGCGAATAAGTTGTGTGAAATCGCGAGAAGCTAAAAGATTAAGATGCCGATTAATGATTTGTGCTGCTTGTTCACGCCACGGCGTTTGAGACGGAAGTTGCGCCAGTTGAACCATTAAGCAGTCTGTTAGATCGATACTGGCTACGCCAAGCGGATCAAATTGTTGAATACGATGCCGAACAGCTTCAACTTCATCTAGCTCAATTTCAAGTTCATCATCAAAGGTTTCGAGTAGTTCTTCTGACGATATGCTGAGCATGCCGCTAGGAGCTAATGCATCGATAATTGCGGTGGCAATTAGTTGGTCGGTGTCGCTCATTGGCGTTAAATTAAGCTGCCACATTAAATGGCTGCTAAGTGATTCGCCAGAAGAATTACGATTGTCTAAATCGGCCATTTCATTAAAATCAAGGCTTTGACTGCCAGAACTGGTCGGCGCCGTGGTGTAAACATCATCCCAGTTGCTTTCTACTGGAAGCTCACCCGGTATATTGTCTTGCCAGTCGGAGTCATCACTTCTGCTTGTGTCGTCTTTATCTATGGCTGTTTCAGCGGCATTGGCTGCAATATAGTCATCACCAACCGTATCAGTATCTGAATGGTTTTGTGTGGCATCACTGTTATTAGCGCTGGCTTGCAGCTCTGGCGCGCTATCGTTGGCTTCAGAGCTTGAGTCATTGTTGGTATCGTTTTCTTCAGATACCTCAAGCATGGGGTTGGTATCAACGATTTCTTGAATTTCTTGTTGTAAATCTAAGGTAGACAGTTGCAATAGGCGAATCGCTTGTTGGAGCTGGGGGGTCATTGTCAGATGCTGACCCATTTTTAGCTGAAGCGATTGTTTCATAGACGTTTTCTATTCAATGATCTCGGTAATAGTGATGAGTTGGTGTAAATCGAGCGGGTTTGAAAGAGGGGGTATCTTGCCGTCGTCTTTACTGCCTTAATGCGATCTAATGATATTGGCTAATAATGCTCGATAGTAGGAGTGGTTAAGATCAAAAAATCGCCTTGTATAGGTAGAGTGTAGTCTCGTGATTAGTAGTAAGCAAGACTAATGCCAAAAGATAAAAAACTTGACTTTTTTGTAGAGATGTTTATTAAAGGTCTAATGTAATCAACCGCTATTAGCCTTTTAAACCGCAGTCTAATCGCGGTCTAAAGAGTAGGGATATTTTAGCGTTTTAGGTGCTAAAAAGGCTGTCGATGGGGTTTTAGAAGAGGCTATATTTGAAATTGATGACCAAGATAGGTATCTCGGACTTTTTGGTTATTAAGGATGGTTTCAGTGCCGCCCTCAGCAATAATGTTTCCTTCACCAACAATGTAGGCACGTTCGCATATATCGAGCGTCTCGCGAACATTATGGTCGGTAATCAAAACGCCGATGCCACGGTTTTTGAGTTGCGTTATCACGTTTTTGATGTCGTTGACCGAGATGGGATCGACGCCGGCAAAGGGCTCATCTAACAGCATAAAGGCAGGATCGCTGGCCAGTGCACGGGCAATCTCTACACGTCGTCTTTCACCGCCTGACAATGACATGCCAAGGCTATTTTTAATATGGCCAATATGAAACTCTTCTAACAGTTCATCGCGTTTTTGGATGCGCTCTGCACGACGAAGATCGCTACGCGTTTCCAAGATGGCAGCAATATTATCGGCAACGGTTAGTTTTCGAAATATGGAGGCTTCTTGCGGCAAGTAGCCAAGGCCGAGTCTGGCGCGTTCATGGATGGCTTTATGCGTGATGTTGGCGCCATCCAGAATAATGGTACCTTTATCAGCTTTCACAATACCGGCAATCATGTAAAAACAGGTGGTTTTACCTGCGCCGTTAGGGCCTAGCAAGCCGACAACTTCACCACTATTAATTTCTAGTGATACATCACTAATCACTTGACGTTGTCGGTAACTTTTAGCGAGGTGTTGTGCGGTGAGCTTACCCATAATTACTTGGTGCCGTTAGTTGAGCTGGGGTTAATAATAGTATGTACGCGAGTGTTTTTATCATTGGGATCGGCTTGCGCTTTCACTTTATCTTCACGAATAAAATATTCAATTTTTTCGCCCGTCACCTTAGAGCCAACTTGATCAATGGACGCGTTATCTTCAAGCAGAATAATACCTTCTTCTATAGCGTAGCGAATAGTGTTTCCTTCAGCATTAATAGGGTTGGGCTCATTGTCTAATTGCTGCGTAAAACGCGCAGGCTTGCCGGTAGCAATAATATGAGAGATGTTCCGGCTGGGTGTTGCATCAGTCTGGTTCGAATTTATCGAGCTTTGAATAGTGACTGTATCGGCTTTAATAGTGAGGTCACCTTGCTCTATGGAGACATTGCCGCGATAAATAGTGACGCCGTGTTTTTCATCTTGTTCGGCGCTGTCTGCCTCAATAGCAATGGGTGCCGATCGATGGTCGCTTGCATTTAAGTTGGCGGCATACGATTGATGACAAAGAAGCAGTGAGAAGCTAATAATTAGCGTTAGGCTCTTTGTCAAAAAATCTGTAGGAGTTTGGTTACGGTTGAACAATACTTTTTACCTCTGCTTTACTTCTGTTTTTACTTTTGAAAGTAACTGCCAGCGTTGATCAATTAGGTTTCCTTGCAGCCCTGTTGCATGGGTGGTGGATATCGGTGTTTTGATAATAACGGGGCTTTGAGTCAGTATTTGTTGCAAGGTGGTATTTAACGTTAGCGACTGTGTTTGAAGTTGTACTGCTTTGGCTAGGTCATTGACTAACACGTTACCTATCAGTTCCGCAGTATCACCATTATTGGTTAAATAAGCTAGGTTTGCAGCAATGGACTTACTTGGTTTGCCGTTTTCATAGGCAGTAATTTTGGGATCTAACATTCTTAGATAATCTTGCTGCTTTGGTTTTTGATTCTGTGCTTTTTCTAAGCTGCTTGATCTTAAATTGCTGTCGATATTTAGTGTGTCATCAAGTAAAGGTTTGTCGGTTTTTTGCGTGTTTATTGGTGAATCTATGGTTTTAGCCAAAAAGAAGTCGGCTTGGTTCGTACTTATTGTGTAATGTAATTGTCCGATTGAATCAAAACGTTTAATGACAACACCTGTACTGCTGCTGTCAGGAGAGGCGCTTGGGTTATCAATCATTGTTTTCCCGGTAGGTAAAAATTGATTTTGACTAATGCCGATAACGTAATAGGTGATAATAACGATGCTAATGGCAAGCGTTAGAATATTTCGAGTACGTTTTCTGCGTGTTTTTGTGATCATAATTAATGCCAGATAATGTTAAATCAAGCTTATATTTATACCTGTATTTACGACTGCGGGCCTAAAAACGGTTTGATGCTGGCATCGAATAAATCGTTTGCTTTTAATAACACATCAGCGAGTTCTCTTACTGCGCCAGCACCGCCGCTCTTAGTTGAAATCCAATCGGCATATTGTTTAACCACGTCATGGCCGTTAGCTACGGTTGTTCCGAAGCGACATTGCATAATAGCGCTTAAATCGGGTAAATCGTCACCCATATAAGCGGTTTGCTCAAGTGTTAAGCCTGTCTGTTTAAGTAGCTCATTCAGTGCCGTGATTTTATCTTCTCGGCCTTGCACTACATATTGAATTGATAGTTCACGAGCGCGACGGCTGACAATATTAGATTCGCGCCCAGTAATGATGGCAACAATAATACCCTGATCTTGCAGTAGTTTAATGCCTAGCCCGTCAAGGATACTAAAACATTTTAGCTCTTCACCGTTATTACCATAATGAAGTTTGCCATCACTTAATACGCCATCGACATCCAATGCTAGTAGTTTGATGCCGCGGGCGCGCTCACGTGTTTCGGCGCTAATTGTGTTTTTGGCTGACAGCGAATTCATTATGCTAAACCTGCTTTAATAAGAGTATGAATATGAACAACCGCACAAGGCGTGTTATCTGCATTAACGACAACGAGTGTTGAGATATTATTATCTTCCATAATATTTAACGCTTCTGCGGCCAGCATATCAGGGTGTACCGTTTTGCAATCGGCAGTCATTAATTCAATGATGGCAGTGGTGTGTAAATCTTGTCGTTTATCTAACGCTCTTCGTAAGTCGCCATCAGTAAAGATGCCGCTCAATGTGCCGTTGCTACCTATAATAGTTGTCATACCCAAACCTTTTTGGGTGATTTCCATAAGTGCATCACTAAGAAGCGTTTCAGGTTTAACTTGTGGAAAGTCGCTCTGCATGACATCACTGACTTTGAGTAAAAGTCGTCTACCTAATGCGCCACCAGGGTGTGAAAAAGCAAAGTCTTCGGCGCTAAAGCCGCGCGCTTCTAGTAAGGCAACGGCTAAGGCATCTCCCATCACCAATGTGGCTGTAGTGCTTGAAGTGGGAGCGAGGCCGAGAGGGCAGGCTTCTTCTTTAACATGAACATCTAAATGGACATCGGCAGCGAGGCTTAGTGTCGATGACGGGTTTCCTGTCATCGCTATTAATGGTGCGCCAATTCGCTTAATGAGAGGCAGCAGGGTAATGACTTCATTCGTGGTACCCGAGCCCGATAAAGCAATAACGACATCGCTACTGGTCAACATGCCAAGATCACCATGGCTGGCTTCACCGGGATGCATAAAGAAAGCAGGTGTGCCGGTGCTGGCTAATGTGGCAGCTATTTTGTTCGCGATATGGCCAGATTTTCCCATGCCAGTAACAACAACGCGGCCAGTACAGGCGAGTAGGGTTTCACAGGCGGCACTAAAATGGCTATCGATTCGGCTATAAAGAGCTTCGATTGCTTCTTGTTCAAGACGGACGGTGCGTTGTCCGGCTTCAATAAATGCGTGTTTTGTCATCGGCTTCTGCTGTATTTCAAGAGTATTAGGCATAGTTGTAGTTACCATTATCCGTAACGGTTAAAAGACTATTGTAAATCGGTCGCCGCTGAGATGCCGCGCCTGTGCTCGTGATTAGTTGGCACCTGTGGATGCCCAGCCCGCTGATTAAAAAAAGATCAGCGCGAAAAGCTTTAGCTGTTGTTGATAAATATAACGGCGTAATAGGCAATATAGGCGGCAATAAATAGCAAGCCAATAACTCTGCCAATGCCTTGGCTGGTGTTGCTGATGCGTGTTTTGATCCACATAACAATAACCAGCGCTAGAGTTAGTAGGGTCATAGTGAGTAAGTCGCGACTAATAACGGAAGATTCGAGCGAAGTGGACGCGATAATACCCGGTAAAGCCATGACCGCCAATAAGTTGAGAATATTGGAGCCTACGATATTACCAATGGCTATTTCATGATGGCCTTTCAATGCACTGGTCACTGAAGCGGCCAGTTCAGGCAGGCTGGTGCCCAATGCCACTATAGTGAGCCCAATAACCATGGGGCTGACACCCATATATTCGGCCACAGTTCTGGCAGATGATACGAGGAGGTCGGCAAAACCGAGTAGGGCAATTAGGCCGACAATCAGCCATAGGATTGACTTCCAGCGAGATAAGTCAGGAATATCGACATCGATCTCTGCGCTTTCGTCTACAACGCCCTCGATATCGCCAAGCGCTTTTGACTGCTTGTTGGCATTGCGTGCGTGGCGAATAAGAATAACTGAGACTGGAATAGTCGAGCCCAGTAGAACCCAGCCTTCTATATAAGTAAGTTGGTAATCCCATAAGCAGATAGCAGCTAAAGCAGTTACCGCTAAAAGCAGTGGTACTTCGAGGCGCATTAGGCCTGCATTGACAGGAATTGTCGCAATGAGTGCTGTAACACCCAGTACTAGGCCAATATTAGCAATGTTGGAGCCAATGGCGTTGCCCACGCCCATGGCAGGAATGCCGTTCAGAGCAGCATCGGCCGATACGATCATCTCGGGTGCAGAGGTGCCAAAAGCGACCACTGTGAGGCCGATCATCATAGGTGTCATGCCTATATGTTTAGCGACAGAGGCGCTGCCGCTAACAAATAAATTAGCACTCCAAACGAGGCCGATTAAGCCAATAATGAGGAATAGTAGAGCAAGAACGGGAATCGACATAAAGTTAAACACAGTTATCTTAAATGGTCACAGTTGAACGATGGCTTGGTTGTCAATACTATGGGCTATTCAGTACTCAAATATACTGCAAATTTGTCTGGTATTTTACCTTTGTGATTTATCACTTAAGCATGAGAAAATAACGTCTGTTATTTTGTTTCAACCAATAGTTACCACCGTCGATTATTAAGGGCGCGACTATACAGTAGGGTCAAGTCATGCTCAATGAGTGGTTGCTCGCTGACCAATGAACTTCTTCCTTTAAGTTGTGTTTATTAAAGGTTAGGCATGGTTTTATGAGGCTATCCGTCCGTGGGACTATAAGCTAAGGCTGCGGTCATAGTTTTGCTGCAACTTTTAGTCTTGTGGCTTATCAGTAGATGATCAATAGATTGCCTATAAATTATCAATCCAGTATGAATAAAGGTAGAGTGTTTAATGATGCAGAGTATATGGATAATTAAGAGTGGATTTACAGCTGGCCGAAAATGCTTAATGTTAGCGTTGTTAGTATTCGGCAGTGTGTTTGCTAGCGCTGAGTCAGTGCCTCAGGTTCCACAAGCTTCTGCGCAAGAGCAGTCGTTATCGGCCTATCAAGTAGTGGATACGATTACCGCCCAATTGCTGATACTGATTGATGATGCTAAACAGTATGTCGATGAAGATGAAGAGCGGTTTTTTACTGAGCTTGATGTTTTGCTGCGGCCTTTTATCGATTTTCGCTCTTTTGCTCGTGCGGTAATGGGGCGGCATGCCAGCTCTAAAAAAATGGCTTCATTAACTGAAGCAGAGAGCACAGAGTTAAATGCTCAAATTGATCGCTTTAGTGAGATCTTTTTAAGTGCGCTAATTCAAACCTATGGCAAAGGTTTGTTAGCCTTTGATGGCGAAGAAATTGAAGTTGTTCCGCCAGTGGCTAATGCCGATAAGCCGCAATCCAAAAAGGTTGTTGTTAAGCAGCTTATTTATGGCGATCGGAAAACGCCTTATGAAGTGCAATACTCAATGCGGTTGGATGGCGAAGGGCAGTGGCGCTTACGCAATATGGTTGTTGAGTCTATAAACTTAGGTAAAATTTATCGCAACCAATTTGATAATGCCTTTAAAGTTTACGAAGGTGATATTGATCGTGTTATTGATGGTTGGATTGTGTCGGGCGCGCCAGAAGCTGCGGCAATGAAGAATTAATTTTAAGTAAAAATTTTTAAATAAAAACTATTAAGTGAAACTACAGCGCCATAAGCGCGCTTTAACAGAGAGTTATTCACATGCAAGAAGAAGTATCCCGATTGATACGCGAACAGATAGCGGTTGAGCATTTAGAGGTTGAGATGGCCGGTAATCATTGTACCGTTACTGTTGTTAGTGTTGATTTTGAAGGGCTTTCGCCGGTAAAAAAACAACAGCGTATTTATCAATGCTTAAATGAAAAAATTGCCTCTGGTGAGATTCATGCCGTTAACATTCGTGCACTCACTCCTTCGCAGTGGCAGCCCACTGTTTAATTTAAAACTTATAAGATAAATTTTAATGGATAAATTATTAATTAATGGCCCATCGCGTATCGATGGTGAAATCCGTATTTCAGGTTCTAAAAACTCGGCCCTGCCTATTTTGGCGGCAAGTTTGCTGAGTAAAGGCGTGGTTAAAATTCGCAACCTGCCACATTTAAATGATGTGACAACCATGATCGAATTGCTCAGCTGTTTGGGCGTCGATTTAATGATTGATGAAAAGCTAGGTGTTGAAATTGAATCCTCTACTATTGAGGAGTGTACTGCGCCCTATGAATTAGTGAAAACTATGCGCGCCTCAATTTTAGTGTTAGGTCCATTGTTGGCGCGTTTAGGTAAGGCGAGAGTTTCATTTCCTGGTGGTTGTGCCATTGGTAGCCGTCCTGTTGATTTACACTTACGCGGCTTCGAAGCGTTGGGTGCAACCGTGACTATTGATGGTGGCTATATAGAAGCTAAGGTTGATGGGCGTTTAAAAGGCGCGCATATCTTTATGGATAAAGTCACTGTGGGTGGCACAGAAAATATTTTGATGGCTGCAACATTAGCTGAAGGCCGCACTATTATTGAAAATGCGGCGCGTGAACCTGAAGTCGTTGATTTAACGAACTGCCTTATTGCTATGGGTGCAAAGATTACAGGTGTTGGCACTGATAAATTGATTATTGATGGTGTCGAAGAATTATCTGGCTGCGACTATGCGGTGATGTCCGATCGTATTGAAGCGGGGACTTTTTTAGTGGCTGCAGCGGCGACGCGTGGCCGCATTAAGGTGAAGGATGTTGATCCGTCTTCATTAGAGGCTGTATTAGCTAAGTTAGAAGAGGCCGGTGCTAAATTAGAAGTAGGCGAAGATTGGATTAGCTTAGATATGGAAGGTCGCAAGCCTAAAGCTGTTGATATTCGCACGGCGCCGTACCCAGCTTTTCCAACCGATATGCAAGCGCAATTTACAGCGATGAACAGTGTTGCCGATGGCGTGAGTACGGTGGTTGAAACTATTTTCGAAAATCGTTTAATTCAGACGCATGAAATGAATCGAATGGGCGCTAAAATTCGTATTGAAGGCAATACAGCTATTGTAGAAGGCATTGAAATGCTAACGGCAGCGCCGGTTATGGCATCTGATTTACGAGCATCTGCCAGTTTGGTTATTGCGGGGCTCTGCGCAACCGGTGCTACCCTGATTGATCGTATTTATCATATCGATCGCGGCTATGAATGTATTGAAGAGAAAATGCAGCTGTTAGGCGCCAGTGTTCGACGTGTGCCAGGGCGTTTAAGTCGCGAACAAAACTCAGATGAAGACGCTGAAGCCTAGCTATGAAGCTTAGCCCTGAAGTTGAGGGCTTAAGCATTAGGATTTAATTAGTAGCTATTTAAAACAACAGTTAAAACGTTATAGAAAGAGATTGCATGATTACCATCGCCTTGACTAAGGGACGCATTTTAAAAGACACCCTGCCATTATTATCGGCAGCGGGTATTGTGCCTGAAGAAGATATATCGAAGAGTCGCAAATTGGTTTTTGCTACCAATCGGCCCGACGTGCAATTGTTAGTCCTAAGAGGGGCTGATGTGTTGACCTATATTCGCTACGGTGCCGCCGATATGGGTGTCGTAGGTAAAGATATGTTGATGGAAGATGGTGGCGCTCAATTATATGAATTGCATGATCTTGGTATTGCTCGCTGTCGTTTGATGACGGCTACGAAGAAGGGCCAGACCGGTATCGCTTATCAATCGCGAATTAAAGTTGCGACTAAGTACGTCAATATTGCTCAGCGTTATTATGCTGAGCAAGGTGTGCAAGCCGATATTATTAAACTTTATGGCGGTATGGAATTAGCCCCCATTATGGGTTTAGCCGATGAAATTGTCGATATTGTTGATACCGGCAAAACGCTTGTTGCTAATGGCTTAGAAGAAGCTAATTTTATTGCTGATATTAGTTCGCGCTTAGTCGCTAATAAGGCATCAATGAAAGTAAAGCATGCAGAGCTTAAAGTTATAAGTGATGCGATTGCAGCGGCGGTTAGTGAATGATGGAATCTAACGCTTCTTCTAAGTCATTGTCGGTGCGGCGCTTGTCTGCTAATAATGCCGATTTTTCTGCTGATTTAACGGCACTGACAGCTTGGTCTGCAGTGGCTGATCACGCGCTAGATGCGACAGTGCGTGATATTTTGGATCAGGTGCGTTCTCGTGGTGATAGTGCGCTGGTAGATTTCACTGCTAAATTTGATCGTTTTCCTGTGTCATCAATGGCTGAACTTACGATTAATCGTGAAACGATTCAGCAGGCGTTAGTGGATATTGATCCTGCTATCCGTGAAGCGTTAGAGCAAGCGGCGCAAAGAATTGATGTGTTTCATCAGCGACAAAAGCAAGAGTCATGGCAGTACACCGATGAAACAGGCACTCTGCTAGGCCAAAAAATAACGGCGCTACAGCGAGTCGGTATTTATGTGCCGGGTGGTAAGGCTGCTTATCCTTCGAGTGTATTAATGAATGCGATTCCTGCCAAAGTGGCGGGCGTACAAGAAATTATTATGGTGACGCCTACGCCAGCTGGCGAGGTTAACCAAACGGTATTGGCTGCGGCGGCCGTGGCGGGGGTTGATACTATTTTCAGTGTGGGGGGCGCTCAAGCGGTAGCGGCTTTGGCTTATGGTACGCAAAGCATTCCACGTGTTGATAAAATTGTTGGTCCAGGTAATCGTTTTGTTGCCTGTGCTAAGAAAATGGTTTTTGGTGATGTTGGCTTAGATATGTTGGCAGGTCCCTCAGAAATCTTAGTGATATGCGACGGTAAAACTGATCCTGACTGGATAGCGATGGATTTGTTCTCGCAAGCTGAGCATGATGAAGATGCGCAGGCATTATTGATTTCACATGATCCAGCTTTTCTGGATGCCGTTGAAGCCAGTATGAATAAATTACTGCCGTCGCTAGAGCGCCGCGATATTATTGAACGTTCAATTAACACACGGGCCGCATTTATTTTAGTCGATGATTTAGCACAAGCAATGGCTGTGTCTAATGCGATTGCGCCAGAGCATCTTGAATTATCTATCGATGATCCTGAGCAGTGGCTAGACGCCATTCAGCATGCAGGTGCTATCTTTATGGGTCGTCATACGCCAGAAGCGTTAGGTGATTACTGTGCGGGTCCTAATCATGTTTTACCGACATCGACAACAGCGCGTTTTGCGTCGCCGTTAGGTGTTTATGATTTTCAAAAGCGTAGTTCATTGATTCAGTGTTCGCCGCAGTCATCTGCGAATATCGGTCAAATAGCTTCTGTATTAGCGCGCAGTGAATCATTGACTGCGCATGCGCGATCAGCCGAGCTTCGTATAGCTGCAGAAGATCCCCGTATAACGGCAGAAGAGATTCGTACAGATGCAGCGCAAAAAAAATCTTAATAAGCCGTTTTTAAAAAGCAGTGTGTTATGAATAAATCGACTGACAACTCTTCATTGTGGAGTCCATTAGTTAATGGGCTCGATCCTTACGT
>CAXAHI010000069.1:0-12989 GCA_963968645.1 uncultured Gammaproteobacteria bacterium
ACCTTCATTACTAAAAAAGAAACCGCGTGTTTCTACATCTTCGTCGGTGAGGTTGCGACCCCAAAGGCTCACTGACCATTGATCAGCGGTATAACTTATACGTGCATGAATTAATTCATAGCTTTCAGATTTTTCATTATGACTGTTAGAAAAATAGAACTCATCCTTACCCTCAACATCTACACCTAATGACCAATGTGATGAGAGTTGGTATTCACCACCTAGTGTAAATTGATAGTTAGGTGAATGGGCTATATCGCGGCCATCTAAGCTAACAGAGCTGCCGTCATCAAGGGTGCGAGCATCAACATGCGAAAGGCTTAAAAAGTCGACAAGCTCGGCTTCTAAAAAGCCTAAGCTAGTGTATACGCTAAGTTGATCAGTAATAAGATAGAGAGCCTCAATCTCAATACCTAAAGTATCGGCTTTCGTATTATCGAGATAGTCATCGAATGATAAATCAGTAGAATCGTAGATTGATTGCTTAATTTGTGCGTTTTTTCTATCTTGATAAAACGCGGCCACTTGGAGCTGTAAGGTATTATCTAGTAGCCGTGTTTTTGCACCTAGCTCGTAGTTGACAAGAGTCTCTGCATCAAAGAAAAAGATATCTTTTGGAATACTATCGTTTAGTGCTTGAGCAGAAATAATTTGCGCATTAACGCCGTCACCTTTATAGCCTCGAGAGATAAGGCCATAGAGTAAACTGTCATCGTTGAGTTGATATTCCAATGCGAGGCGACCACCAAAATAAGTGTCACTAGTATTTTGATTAATGCCAAGACTATCGCTGTAGTCTGTATCACGTTGCTCTACACGCAAGCCGGTGATTAAACTCCATTGATCATTAAGTGCCGTTGTTAACTGCCCATACAAGGCGTAGTTATCGGTATCGTACTGATTGCTAAAGTCGCCGCCCACTTCTGGTAGTACATTTTCAGATCGACTGCGTTGGAGTGTTTCTTCTTCAGCGCGTTGGTAAATACCGAGTACCCAGTCTGAGCGGTCATTCAATATTTTCTGGTCTGCTTTAGATATTAAGCGAATATCAATACTTTGATTGTTGCGATCACGTTCATAGCGATCGGCTGAGCTGTAGGGGAAGGTGCCGGCATCGAATTCACCTACATAACTCCAGTCTTCATCATAACTGTAGAGTGTATCCGTATCAGCGAAGCTGAAAACGGCCTCAACATCATAGCTTTGATGAGTATTCCAGAGGGCGGTTATCGATACAGCTAATGTCTCTTGAGTATCACTGCCAGGTTGGTCAGAGCTTGTAGCTCTAGTGTTATTTAACGAGAAGGCATCGTAACCATTATCGATATCAGCCAGTAATGCATTGAATTTTATATTCAACTGTTCGTTAATATCACTATGGATGGTTGCTTTAAGCAGAGCTTCATCAATATTGTTAGTGTTATCCCGATTTAAAAAAGTATTTTCGATATAGCCATCTTGCTGGTTTATACGGCCGGCAACTCTATAGCCGGTATCGTTATTGATTGGGCCGCTAACAACGGCATCTAAACTTCGACCATCATATTCGCTGAGTTGCGCACTGAGGTTGCCGCTGTATTCTTCGCTTGGCGCGTTGCTGATAAAGTTAATTAAGCCACCTAATGCATTGGCACCGTATAACGTCCCTTGCGGGCCGCGCAAAATTTCAATTTGCTGAATATCAAGAGTCGATGCGCTTAAGCCTAAACCTGTAAAATCGATGCCATCGATAATTAAGCCGATAGACGGATTGACGGGGTTAACAAACTGACTACGCTCACCGACGCCGCGAATTTGAAAATAACGACCGCGTGATGCGCCAGTGGAAAAATTAACATTAGGTGCACGGCCAAGTAATGATTCTAAATGCAACGCCCCCGTCTTTTTAATAAGCGTGTCATTGAATACCGTTACGCTGTTAGCTAGAGTATTGATTTCAGGCTGGTGGAAATCCGAAGAGACAAAAACTTCTTCGATGGTTGGGTTCGCAAAAGCGTTATTGCATAATATTAATGCAAGGGAGGCACTAGCAATGGCGGTCTTTAAGGGTGCTATAGATAGCTGTTGTGAAAGTCGTGATTTAAAAAACATTCGAGTCTCCAAAAATATGAAAACCCGGTAGTGGAACGAGGGAAAGGTCGAGAACTATATAGTTATAGCTACTCTAGTAAAACTCCTATTCCTACGCCGGTACTAACCGGATCAGGTTCAAGGGTTCGCCAAAGTGAAAAAATCACGGCATCTCAGGCTTAATAAAAAGCCACCCCTCAGGATGAGTGGATATTCTACTGAGCTAAAACTCTAATGGCTAGTATTCATTGTTGCGAAATAATGACGACTGTTAGATCATGGCGATATGAATTTACTTATAAAAAACATTCAGTAATGGAAATAAATTATGGGCAGTAAAATGAAATTACTTTTTCTTTGTACCGGTAATTCTTGCCGAAGCCAAATGGCAGAAGGGCTGGGCCGCCATTTTTCTGGTGATACTATTGAGTTCTTTTCTGCAGGAATAGAAAAACATGGTTTAAACCCGTTTGCCGTAAAAGCAATGGCTGAAATCGGCATAGACATTACTGGCCATACCAGTAATACGCTGGCCGAATTAGATTCAGATAATCTCGATTACATTGTGACAGTTTGTGGTCATGCCGATGAAACCTGCCCCATTTTGGCAACTAAAACGCAGCGGGTGCATAAAGGCTTTGATGACCCACCTAAGTTGGCGGCCAATGCGGCAACCGATGAAGAAGCTATGGTGCCTTACCGCCGGGTACGTGATGAAATTAAAGCGTATATCTTAACGTTACCGGGTAGCTTAACAACTTAGAACCCTATTCTTAGAACCCTATTCATCGTTCTAGGCTTGTTAATAGTCATTAGTGTTAATTCATAGCTAATGATACAAAGCTGATAACTCAGAGCTGTCGAAATATAACGATAGAAGGCTAAGGCGTCATAATGATAAAAAAAATCACTGTTAGTTTCTTTCTCCTCTTTGTTTTGTTGGTTGGCTTTGTTGCCGTTAAAAGCCCCGGCGGTTTGTCGGGCTTTTGGCTAATGCTATCAACGGTAACGGGGTTAAATAAAGTAGAGACATCTTCTGACGTTGCGCAGTCCTACCTATATTTACCTGAGGGCTTTACCGCCGATATTTTTGCCGATGGACTTAATGTGCCACGCATGATGGCGGTCACGCAAACCGATGACATTATCGTGAGCCTCGTTGATAGTGGAGAAGTGCTTCTATTAAGAGACCTTAATCATGATGGGCAGGCCGAGAGCAAAACGATTTTGCTGCAAGGGCTAGCTAACCCGCAGGGATTAGCATTTGATGGCGATTGGCTATATGTTGGTGAACGACATCGTATTATTCGCATTCGATATGATCACCTTAATGCGGTGACTATCGGTGAAGCAGAAACAGTGATTGATGACCTGCCTTTTGGTCATCCACATCGTTCACATAATGCGAAAACCATTAGTATCTCTGCCGATCGAAAATTGTATATCACGGTAGGCTCACCCTGTAATGTTTGTATTCCTGATGATCCTCGCTATGCCGCTATTTTGCGAGCAGACCTAGACGGTTCGAATGTTGAGATTTATGCCAGCGGCTTGCGTAATAGTGTTGGTTTCGATTGGGCGCCTTGGTCGGGTGAACTCTATGCAACAGATAATGGCCGCGATATGCTCGGTGATGATTTTCCCCCTGATGAGCTGAATCTTATTGTTAAAGAGGGCTTTTATGGCTGGCCTTATTTGCATGGCGATAATGTGCCAGACCCTGAATTTGGTGAGCCTGCTTTTCTTGATAAAAGCCCCGAGATTCTCGCCTCTGCTCGATTACCCTCGTTTAAGTTTCGCGCCCATAATGCGCCGCTTGGCATTCACTTTATAAAATCGACTGACAATTTGCCTAAAGCGTATTCTAAAACAGCATTGGTTGCGCTTCATGGTTCTTGGAATCGTTCAGAGCTGGATGGCTATAAAATACTATCGCTGCATTGGAATAGTGATGGCAGCATTGAAAGCCGTGATTTTATGACGGGCTTCTTAGGCGATAAGGGCATTGTTGGTCGGCCTGTCGGTATTGTTGAAAATGCCGCGGGCCAGTTTTATATCACTGATGATCTGGGCGGCAGAATATACCGTATCACCTACACTCAGCCGCACTAATGACCGATTGTTAAGGTTTTTACTGAGTCGCATATTTTTGCCAGCATGGTAGAATCGCCGGCCATCTCTCAGCTGCCCTTCTATTTTCTAGGGTTAGTGTTATTGAGCAGGTGTTAAATGCTGGTTAATTGCTGGCTAAATATTCGTTAAATGTCGCTTTAGATTGCTAGGAGCCCTGTATTGGCCGTTAAATTCATTGAATCTTGTAAGCTCCCCACACGTTGGGGCGAGTTTGAGATGCATGGTTTTCAAGATACAGATACAGATAAAGAGCACATTGCCTTAACCATGGGTGATGTAGCCTCCGATGCGCCGGTGTTAGGCCGCGTGCACTCTGAATGCTTAACCGGTGATGCCTTGTTCAGTTTGCGCTGTGATTGTGGTGCTCAGTTGCAACAAGGTTTAGAAGCGATTGCTAAAGAAGGCCGGGGCGTATTGCTCTATCTTAAGCAAGAGGGCCGCGGTATAGGTCTGCTTAATAAAGTGAAAGCCTATAAATTACAGGATGCCGGCGCCGATACGGTTGAGGCCAATGCGCATTTAGGGTTTGATGCAGACTTGCGCGATTATTCTATTTGCCAGTTTATTTTTGAGCATTTATCCATAAGACAATTACGATTAATGACTAACAATCCGGTTAAGGTTACTGAGCTTGAGGCTTTGGGTGTTGAAGTGGTAGAGCGCTTAGCTATTACGACGGGGCGTAATGCGCATAATGAAAAATACCTTGCGACAAAAGCGGGTAAGTTAGGGCATTTACTGTCTGACGATTAATTCCTGCAGTCGACCCTTCGACTGCATTCTTCTTTTCTTTTCTTTTTATTGCTTTATTGCTTTATTGTTTTTTGTCGCGTAATCGCATTATTGATTAGCGACGTTAAACCGCTGCTTTTATCATTATGAATTATTGGCTAGCAATGTTAACCGTTGGTTTATAGCTAGCTCTATACCGTTTTGATCGAGACCGCAGGCCGCTAATAATTCACTGTGCTTGCCGTGCTCAACAAAAATATCGGGCAGGCCTAATTGTAATACGGGTATCACTTGGCCCGACTGATTTAAATATTCGGTCACTGCGCTACCGGCGCCACCTTGAATGCTATTTTCTTCTAGCGTCACTAATAAATCATGGCTTGAGGCTAGCGAATCAATTAATGCTTCATCAATCGGTTTTACAAAACGCATATCGGCAACACTAAAATCTAGGTTTTCAGCAGCGCGCAAAGCAGCCGGCAGTAAGGTGCCAAAATTTAATAATGCGACACGGCTTCCGCTGCGTTTTAATATACCTTTGCCTATGGGCAGTGCTTGCATGTCTTCTTCAATAACAGCGCCAGGGCCAGTTCCGCGCGGATAACGAATAGCCGCAGGGCCTTTAAATTGATAACCGGTATATAACAGCTGTCGCGTTTCATTTTCATCCGACGGTGCCATCACAATCATATTAGGTATGCAGCGTAAAAATGATAAGTCGAAACTGCCTGCATGTGTGGGGCCGTCTTCACCCACTAAGCCTGCGCGGTCAATGCCAAAGGTAACATCAAGGTCTTGTAAGGCGACATCATGAATAAGCTGATCATAAGCACGCTGTAAAAAAGTAGAATAAATAGCGACAACAGGTTTTTTACCTTCGCATGCTAATCCGCCTGCAACAGTGACGGCATGTTGCTCAGCAATAGCAACATCGTGATAACGCTCAGGATATTGTTTGGCAAAATTCACCATGCCTGAACCCTCACACATAGCAGGTGTTATCGCAATTAAGTCTTCATCTTGCGCAGCCATGTCGCAAAGCCATTGGCCAAATACATCTTGATATTTAGGTTTTTTCGGTGCTTTAACGGCATCTGGATTACTGGTTTTATTTATATCGGGCTTTTCTATTTTATTCACTGCATGATAGCCAACAGGATCAGCTTCTGCAGGTGCAAAGCCTTTACCCTTAATCGTGCTGAGGTGTAATAGACGTGGGCCTTTCATGAGTAACATATTGCGAAGGGTCGGTATTAGCGACGATAAATCGTTACCATCAATAGGGCCAATATAATTAAAACCCAACTCTTCAAACAATGTGCCTGGCGCAACCATGCCTTTCATATGCTCTTCAGTGCGCGCAGCTAATTCCCAAGCGGGTGGAATTTTCGATAACACTTTTTTAGAACCTTCGCGTAAATGCGTATAGGTTCTGCTGGCCCAAATTTTTGCAAAGTAGGTTGCAAGACCGCCAGTATTTTTTGAAATGGACATTTGGTTATCATTAAGAATAACCAGCATATTAGCTTCAGTGTCGGCGGCATGATTAAGCGCTTCAAACACCATGCCTGCTGTCATTGCGCCATCACCAATAACGGCTACCGATTGACGAGGTGGTTCTTCGTCTTTATGTGCCAGCGCCATACCTAATGCAGCACTAATACTTGTGCTTGAATGGCCAACACCAAAAGTATCGTATTCGCTTTCTTTGCGTTTTGGAAAACCCGATAAGCCATCAGCTTGACGCATGGTATGCATAGCATCGCGTCGGCCAGTTAATATTTTGTGCGGGTAAGTTTGATGACCCACATCCCAAACTAATTTGTCGCGCGGGGTGTCGAGTAAATAATGTAAAGCGACGGTTAATTCAACTACGCCGAGCCCTGCACCAAAGTGTCCGCCCGATTGTCCTACACAGTAAAGTAAGTGTTCACGAAGTTCATCGGCCAGTTGTGGCAGTTGATCTTCGCTTAATTGGCGAAGTAACTCAGGCACAGGTGCTTGATCAAGCAGCGGTGTTTCAGGTCGCTGTTCAGGAAAGCTGTCGTATTGGCGTGGCTTAGTCATCTGGCTTTTAACACTTACGGTTGGTGAAAGGTGAGCTTATCTCTTTAAATAAGCGTGAGGTAAATTTTACCTCAGAAGGCGATCTATTACTTGTCAATTACAGAGACCTTTTTGTATTAAAAGCATGATCCATTATCAAAAAACAATTGAGCAGCTGTTTTGGCTACACTTAGCTGACAAAATCTATACTGATCGCTGAATAATATAAGTTGCTAAAGAGCGAAGCGGGTCGGCGTTAGCGCCAAAACCAGTCAGCGCCTCTAAGGCTTCATCACAAAGTGACTGGGCTTTCGCTTTTGCTTCAGATAAACCCATAATAGCTGGATATGTCGGTTTATTTGCAGCAATATCAGTGCCTTGCGGTTTTCCAGTCTGCTCTGAGCTGCCTTCGATATCGAGAATGTCATCTTGCACTTGAAACGCTAGGCCAATGGCTTGAGCATAATGGCGTAAGGCTTTAGCTTGCTCACTATTTCCGCCAGCACACAGGCAACCCATATGAGTGGCGGCATCAATTAATGCACCGGTTTTTAAGGTATGCATATTAACCAGCTCGTCATACGAAATATTCTGATTAACCACGGCTAAATCGATAGCTTGACCACCCACCATGCCATTAGCGCCAGAAGCGCGGCTCAGTTCGCGAATAAGCCCAATACGTAACTCGGCTTTGCCATCGCCTTCATTCGCTAACAACTCAAAAGCCAATGTTTGCAGGGCATCGCCCGCTAAAATAGCATTGGCTTCACCAAATTTAATATGGCAGCTGGGTTTGCCACGACGTAAATCATCATCGTCCATGGCCGGAAGGTCATCATGAATAAGGGAATAGCAATGCACCAGCTCAATCGCTGCTGCGGCCGCATCTGTCATCGAACTATTTGGCGCATTGTCTACCTGGCAAGCGTTTGCGGCCATATAGACAAGCATGGCACGAATACGTTTGCCACCAGCGAGTGAGCTATAGGCCAAGGCATCAATCAATGGCTGTGCCTGTGGATACTGCCCAATATTTTGACTGTGTTGCGTGAGTCTTGAGGCAAGGTAGTCTTCAAATTTGGCTTTGTGGCTGCTTAAAAAGCTAGCGAGAACATCAGTCATCAGCGGCATCAATATCCAAATCTTCAAGCGCTGGCTGGCCACTTTTTTCGGTCAATATTTTAACTGTTTGTTCTGCTTCGCCAAGGGCGGTTTGGCACGCACGTGTTAACGCAATACCTTCTTCAAATTGTTTGAGTGATTGCTCAAGTGTTAGATCGCCGGCTTCGAGCGCTTCAACGAGGCTTTCAAGTTGCTCAAGTGATTGTTCAAAGTCGGGTGCTTTTTTACTTTTGGCCATAAATCGTGCTGCCTATTAATTTAAGTAATTGATTTCAGAAATCGGTTTTAATTATAGAGATTAGCGACATAACAATAGCTTTGAGGTGATGTGAAATCCAAAATGGTCATCAATTGATCAGCGGCTTAAGTCGTTCGTTTCCAGCAGCGATCTTATCAATTTTTTGCTTGATTTACAGTCTTGCGAGCCCAGCAATACGTATTCCTTGTGGTTTCTCAATACTATTGCCACCTTCAGCGTAAAAGACCTTGAGTTATCGTGTTATCTGCCGATTTAAAGCTAAACTAATAACAATAGATTCACAGTAGTTAGGATTCGGGGCAGGGAGCTAAAAGTAGAAGCAGATGTGACGCTTTTGCTTAGTCATAGGCTTGGAATATATTAGCTAATAAATAATAGAAGCAGTTGAGGGGTCATCAGTGGATTTAGCAACATTACTTGGGATACTGGGCGCGTTCGGTATTATCGGCGGTGCAATGACGATGAGTGGCGGTATTGGCATATTTGTCGATGTTCCGTCAATGCTGATTGTATTGGTCGGTACCTTCTTTGTCGTACTCATGAAGTTCAACCTCTCACAATTTCTTGGCTGCTTCAAAGTTGCAGGTAAGGCATTTATATTTAAGCTGGTTGATCCTGTTGATTTAATCGACGAGGTTGTTGAGCTAGCCGATGATGCGCGAAAGAATGGTTTACTCTCATTAGAAGACAAAGAAGTGAGTGATGCTTTTTTGCAATCTGGCATTCAGCTATTAGTCGATGGTCATGATCCTGAAGTGGTGCGCAGTTTGTTGTACAAGGATATGAGCGAAACACTTAAGCGGCACGAAGTTGGCTCAGCTATTTGGAAGCAAATGGGTGATACCGCACCGGCTATGGGAATGGTCGGTACTTTGATTGGTCTGGTTGCGATGTTAGCAAACATGTCCGACCCTGCTTCTATTGGACCTGCCATGGCAGTTGCACTGCTAACTACATTGTATGGCGCAATGCTGGGCAATATGGTGGCGTTGCCAATATCCGATAAAGTGGCACTGCGCAGAAACGAAGAGAGCCGTATAAAAAATATGGTAATCGATGCGTTAATGGGTATACAAGCAGGACAAAACCCTCGCGTTATTGATTCTATGCTCCGTAACTACTTGCCCTCGGGTAAACGTGTAATGGAAGGGACGGCATAATTTTGTCTGTTCATCATAAGATAAAATATGAGCTTTATTTGAATGTTGCTTTTGCATTCAAGTGCATCTTTATATGCACGTTTAGTTGCATGTTCATGTTCAAGGTAAATAAAAATAATGTCAGCTGACGAACACGATTGTAAATGCCCCCCCGTCGGTGTGCCTGCGTATATGGCGACCTTTGCCGATTTAATGGCGCTGTTAATGTGCTTTTTTGTGTTGCTATTATCGTTTGCTGAAATGGACGTGCTTAAATTTAAACGTTTAGCCGGCTCAATGCGAACCGCTTTTGGTGTTCAGCGTGTAGTAGAAGCTAACGAAATACCTATGGGAACAAGTATTATTGCGCAGGAGTTTAGCCCTGGTCGTCCAGAGCCTACGCCAATTAATGATGTTAAACAGCGCACCTCAGAAGAAGATCAGCGTAATTTACAAGTGCAATGCACGCCTGATCAACTTACCGATGAAGTGACGCTAACTCAGAAACAATCTTCTGCACAAGATAAAGCCTTAGTTGATCAGTTAGCCGAGATGATAGAAGAGACGCGCCGTGATGCCGTTGATTTAGCGAATGCCTTATCGACACAAATTAAAAAAGGCGAAGTTGAAATAGAAACCCGCGGCAGAGATATTACCGTTAGGATTAAAGAGCAGGGATCATTTGCATCGGGCTCTGCGCAATTGCGATCGGGCTTTAAAGGTGTGTTACATGATGTGCGCGATGTGTTGTCAGAAAAGTCTGGCGATATATTGGTGCAAGGCCATACCGATAATATTGCTATTTCAACATCACGCTTTCGTTCTAACTGGGAGCTGTCTACAGCGAGAGCTGTGAGTGTGGCGCATGAGTTATTGACTGAGCGCGTGTTGAACCCTCAGCGTTTAACCGTTAGCGGCTACAGTGACACGCGACCGTTAGTTGAAAATGACAGTAAAGAAAATAGAGCATTAAATCGTCGTGTTGAGATTGTGGTTAGCCAAGGGCTTGATACTGACCTTCGCACAGAATTAAATAATCTTAAAGAAGGTAATCCACTGTTATATCAAGGTTTAGATGTTAAATTAACGCCACGCTTTGATATACGCCCAGACGAAATTTTTTAAATAAATGTCTTTTTAGTGCGTGAATAAAAAAATAAAGAATTTGTCTTCTCAAACCTTTCTAGACTTTCTATAATCGCTGCAAGTATTGCTATTCCTATAACTATTAAATTTACAGACATACCTAGATACAGACAGACAGATAGATAGGCAGGGCCCATGCAGTGAAAGACGATGACGATTTATTCCGGCAACAAATTGATGGTGTGGTCCCTTTAAAGAAAGTTGACCGCAATGTAGTGAAAAAACCATTAGTGGATGCCGATCAAAAAAACTATTTACGCCAAGCGGCGGTATCCAATACCGCTAATGATGATCTCTCTCAAAACTTTGCTTCTGTGTCAGATGATTATGTTGAAATGGTACGCCCCCTTGATGTGTTAAGTTTTAAAAGGGCAGGCATACAAGACGGTGTTTTTCGTAAATTCCGCTTAGGTAAATATACGATTGAAGGTCACTTAGATTTACATCGAAAAACGGTTGTTGAAGCGCGTGCCGAAGTGCTGGGCTTTATTCGTGAAGCCATGACTTATGATCTTCGCACTGTCATGATTTTACATGGCAAGGGTGAGCGTAATGTTGAGCAACCTGCTAAGTTAAAAAGTTATGTCGCTAAGTGGTTAAAAGAAGTACCCGATGTTATGGCTTATCACAGTGCACAAAAACAGCATGGCGGAGCCGGTGCGGTGTATGTGCTATTAAAAAAGAGTGAACGTCTAAAAGAAAAGAATCGACAAGAGCACGGCCACCTAGACTGAATGTAATCAGCTATGCATGTTTAGGCGCATAGCCGATGTAAAAATAATACGGCTAATAAACCGTAATGCCGTATTTCAATAATAGCTTAGGTAGCGCAGTATCTAGCGCGTTCAGTTGTTCACTTTTTAATTCTATATACGCTAATTTTTCTTGCTGATAATATTCAATGCGCGCTAACTTCTCACTCATGGCTTTGGCGTCTTCTTTTTCTTGCCAGCATTCAAGATGCAAATGCGCCGCGGGCAAATAGAAATCACAACGGCCTAGTTTTGTCTCTGCTAATGACCAGCGGTAAGCATGCACAACATTCATTAAGTAAAGCCAGTTACAAACATCGTGGTGTTCTTTGTTATCGGGATGATGCCCATCTCGACTGTGCGTTGGCAAACTGATTTTTGAAAAATCTAAAGACGTTTGCGGCGCATTGTTTTTTTTTGGTGCGGCTTGAGCTGTTTGCATTGCCGTTTGTTCGGCGGCAGGTATTAGCGTAATTTGTTCTAGCGCGGCTTGTAGGCTGTCATCGGTCAAAATGCTACGCGCCCACACGGTATAAGGTACGCCCGATTCATTATCTTCTTTTTCTATGCCGCCATGTTTCTTGCCGCTCAGCGTAATAGTCCAACCTTTATGAAAGCGTCTTTGCCAGCCGAGTTCAGCTAACAGGGCATTAAAACGATGCGAGCTAATATTGAATCGCGCCCCTAATGCTGTCACTGACATTGGTAGGTCGAGCATTTCTTGAAAAATACTGTGATCAACCAAGCTTTGCGGCCAGCCAATATACTCGCCGTATTTTTTGCTTTGAATGTACTCGCCGCCTTCAAATTCACCTTTGCCGGTTAAGCGCCAATGATTATCGACACGATCAATCCAAGATTTTTCGGTTAAGAAGGTAAATAGCGTTTTAGCCGGCAGGTCAAAATGCTTGGCCAATGCCGTTGTTGAAATCATAGTAGCGTTTGTACTGCGTGAGGTATTCATTATCAATAACTCAATTTGTTAACGGTTTAACGACAACAAGAATAACGATAGCAAATAAAGCAAATACAGGCACTTCATTAAACCAGCGATAAAAAGTATGTGAGCGAGGCTCTTCGCCAGCGACAAAGCGTTTAATATAGCGACCACATTGAATATGGTAAGCCAATAAAGCAGCGACTAAAACAATTTTGCACCAAAACCATGGTTGGCTGAAATAATAGTCGGTATTAAAACTCGTGAGCCAAACGCCAAAGCCAATAGACAGATAGGCAAAGGGTGTTACAAAGCGATAAAGTTTTTGCTCCATAACCAAGAGATGTTCGCGAGTTTGCGTATGTTCACTCATGGCGTGATAAACAAAGAGTCTGGGCAGGTAAAAGATGCCAGCAAACCAGCAAATAACAAAAATAATATGAAAGGCTTTTATCCAGAGCATTGCGTTAACTCGCATTGTCGATTGTGCACACAGCTAAAATGGCTTCGCTGAGCGGTGGTTTTTGGTATTAGGGCTATCTTGTCATGGTAATGGAAAGAATGCACTTTTGTTTTAGTCCGTAGAATCTTATCATCACTCTATAATAGATGCCTAGTTTCTGAGAGACATAGAGCCCTTCTATAGGGTAATC
>CAXAHI010000070.1:0-12958 GCA_963968645.1 uncultured Gammaproteobacteria bacterium
TAGTGCGTAACAAATAACTACTCAACAAGTAGTGCGTAATAAATAAAGTTTAACAAGTGTCGTTTAAAGAGCGTTGTTTAAAAAGCAACGCTCAATGACCGGATTTCAACATACAAAAGGTTGTTGAATCCCGATCATAAAATTAAATTTTTTAATAATAGGTTATCAATGAGTTCCATTGCTATGAAAATGATAAGTCGAATGACCATAGTTGCTCTAAGTCTCTTAGGTTTTTTTCTTTGTGCTGCTAATGTAACGGCAATGGACAATTTTAAATCGCTGGAGCGGCCAAATATTCTTTTTATCTTGGTTGACGATTTGCGAACCGAGCTTCCGGTTTATGGAAAGGATCATATTGTTGCACCCAATATTGATAAGTTGGCTAAAGAATCGGTAGTTTTCCAAAATGCCTATGTCAACGTGCCGGTTTGCGGCGCCTCGCGCGCCAGCATGATGACGGGTATTCGTCCTACCGAATCACGCTTTGTGGGTTATCAATCGCGCATGGATGAAGATACCCCGAATGCCATACCTTTATTTAGTCTGCTCAAGGACAACGGTTATTTTACCCAGAGTATTGGTAAAGTTATGCACTTCTCTGACGATTCCAAGGAGGGTTGGAGTGTTCCGACTTGGCACCCTAGGCTTGCACTGGCCAGAGGAGAGGGCACAGGGCATAGAAACTATCAGTTAGAAGAAAACATTCGATCATTCAAGAAAAACCGCAAAGGCCCGGCCTATGAATCGGCGGATGTAGCGGATAATGCCTATTATGACGGTCAAATTACTGATCATGCTATTGAGGCGTTGGAACAATTTAAACATGCTGAACAGCCATTTTTTTTAACCGTGGGATTTTTGAAACCGCATCTACCGTTTAATGCCCCAAAAAAATATTGGGATCTTTATGATCCTGCCAAGCTATCGCTAAGTGATAATCCCTTTTTAGCCGAAGGTCTGCCAAAACAGGCTAATCATAATTGGGGCGAAATGCGCAAGTATATTGGCGTACCCAAGTCTCCTGAGTTAATGCCCGATGAATTAGCGCTCAAGCTTATGCATGGTTATTACGCAGGCGTGAGTTATATAGACGCTCAGGTTGGTATGGTCATGGACGCGCTGCATGCTAATGGTTTGGATAAAAATACTATTGTTGTATTTGCTGGCGATCATGGTTTCTTTCTTGGTGAGCATGGATTTTGGGCAAAACATTCACCTTTTGACCTAGCGACACACACGCCATTGATGGTCAAGTTACCTAATAATAAAGTGAGTGGGAATTCTAACGGTCTTGTCGAATTTGTTGATATTTATAGCACGCTTGTCGACTTGCTGGACATTGAACCACCGTCTCAGTTGCAGGGCAGCAGTTTCGTTCAGCTTCTTCATGATTTGCAAGCGCCCGGCAAAGAGGCTGTGTATCCCCGCTGGCAAAAAGGCGAGGTTATCAAAACAGAAAAATTTGCTATGACAGAATGGTATGGAAAAAATGGAAGCGTACAAGCGAGAATGTTATACGATCACAGTAATGATCGAACCGAAAATAACAATCTCGCCAATGATCCAGTTTACAAGAAAACTGTTGAAACGTTACATCAGAAATTAAAAACGATGATGGATAATCGCTGAATGAAAGTCCTATTTTTTATTTAGCGTTCAGGCGTGCAGATGTTGCCAAAGGGTTATTACGGTAATACATTTTTATTAGAGTGCGCGTTTTTTTATTATTATGGCTTTCGCCATCAAAAGTGTTTATAAAATTATGAATAAAATCACCTTGCTAGGTTTGTTCGCGTTACTCTCGCCACTTGTCGGATGCATTGATTCCTCCGACCGGGAACCTTTGGTTGCCGATGACCGTTTGTTTGTCATCACTGGGTTATCAGAAAGTATCCATGAGAATGAACCGTTCATCAATTCCTTGGCAATTGCTGGTGAGTCACCTGTGGGTGAAATTTCTTGGTCGCTGAGCGGTGACGATAGTGCGGAATTTCAAATCAGTAGTGGCGGCGAGCTGCAATTTTTTGAAGATTCCGTAACGGGCACTGCTCGAGACTTTGAAAGCGCGGCAGATGCTAACCTCGACAATGTTTATCAAGTCACTGTTGTGGCGACCGATAGCGATGGCAATGCCGCATCTGCACCACTGTCATTGTCGGTGTTAAACTTGCCTACAATTTCTGGCACGGTAGCGGGCTTAAATGCAGATAGCGTGACCCTTACAGTTAATGGCGGCGATACTTTACAAGTTAGCGCTGATGGTGAATTTGAATTTAGTGGCGAAGTACTGCCAACTCCGGATATTGCAGTGGCTATTACCAGTCAGCCTAGCGACACATTGTGCGAACTAGTCAACAGTTCAACCGTCGCGCCAACAGACGATATTGATGACCTAGCGGTGTTTTGTGTGGCAAGACCAGTATGCCCGTCAGTCTTGCCTATGCCCTCTAGCGACCCTGCTGATCTATCTGGAAATAATATTGTCGGCATTGAAGCGTTAGTGCAGGAAATAGAATGCCCCACCGAAAGTTGGCGTGCTGCGGCGAATTTACGGATTGAAGATAACCGAAAATTGCAGCGCACTATTGAATGGTTAGATGCTGACGGATTCCCGGTACCCAACGCTGGTATCGAGTTGCAATTACTCAGACATGAATTTAAATTTGGTGCTGCGGCGCAGGCCAAACTATGGCATGGCACAGCTGGCTTTGCCGGAGACCCCACAGCAGCGGCTTACAAACAAGCCTATCTCGGTTTTGGTTTTAATAAAGGCGGTTTTCAGAATGCGTTAAAGTATAAGCTTCGCGAATCTTTTGCGCCGTTAGTGCCACCCATGCTCGATTGGTTTTCGGCTAATGGTATTGACGTGAGAGGTCATGCACTAATATGGCCGGCATGGGAAAATATGGAAGCGACTATTAGTGCTGAGGACCTTGCGCTAATCACGAGTTTCGATGCGTCTTTTACCGAGACTGTTGCGGATACTGCGCCACAGGACTTATCTAGCGATGACCTGAAAATATATATCAACTATATGATCGCCACACAAGCGGCCAAATGGGATGTGGTTGAATGGGATGTGCTGAATGAGCCACGGGACAAAACAGATGTAAGCGATAAACTCGGCGCTGTACAGAATGCCATTGAGGAAGCTAGTTGGTTTAATTTAGCCGAGGCTTCCGTGTTTAACACTGGGGCGCTGTTGTTCCTGAATGAAAACAAAGTTATCTCGGATGACGATACCGCGACGCTTATTACGAATCGGATTGATAGTTTTAAATCAACCGCCGATTCGATTCTGGCCAGTGGTGGTGCGTTGCAGGCGCTGGGTTTTCAAAGTCGATTCGGGGCGATGAATGCAGCCGATGATATTTACGCTAGGCTCGAGTATTTTTCCGATTTGGGTCTGCCCATAGCGGCCACCGAATTTGAAATGAAAGA
Organism: uncultured Gammaproteobacteria bacterium; assembly: GCA_963968645.1. GTDB lineage: Bacteria > Pseudomonadota > Gammaproteobacteria > Pseudomonadales > UBA7434 > UBA7434. The sequence goes on from CAXAHI010000070.1 coordinate 3,442, forward strand.
TGATCGAATTACCGATGAATTTGATCGGGCGGTGATGACAGAGAGGGTGATGACGACGTATTTTAGCCACCCAGCAGTTACTGACATTGTGGCGTTTACCTTTATGCAAGATCAGGGGCGAACTGATGCCAGGCATTTGGTTAATTTGGATGGGGAGCCTAATTTGCGTGGTAAAACCTGGTTGTATCTAACAAAAAAATACTGGGCGACTCATGTCGTTACTCAGCTCGATCGCAATGGCCAGCATGTACTTAATGGCTTTAAGGGTGATTACCGTGCAACAGTATCGCGCGATGGCGAACTCGACCAAGTGATCGACTTTACGCTTGAGGAAGGCGCGGGGAATATTGTCATTGAGTTGAGCAGCTCCGACCCGTTTTCGATTACCGGTATTACCAGTGCTAGTATCGATGAGAACACCGCTTATACTGGAGCGGTACCCAGTTTCGATGATCCGCTTTCGATTGTAAACTTACCGTTAGACTGGAGTAAAAGTGGTGCTGATGCCGCGCTATTTACCCTCAGTGGCACTGGCGTGCTGTCGATGAGCGTAAAAGACTTTGAGTCGCCGCAAGATGCGAATTCAAACAACAGCTACGAAGTGACATTAACAGCCACCGAGCAGGGCGGCAACACCGCATCGACAAGCATTGAGGTGACTGTAAACGATATTGCGATTGAGCCTTATTCTCCACCGGTACTCAGCACCAGTGCTGGTAATCCTGTTTCGAGTTTGATTACCGCTGGTGGTTTAACCTTTATTCGTCCACCCAGTAATAATGAATTGACTTGCAGCGGTTCCACTATTGACGCATTCACAGGTCTCCGATACTGTAATATTAACCATGCCGATGCATTAGCTTATTGTGACAGTCTAGAGGGGGATTACCGCATGCCCACCGAAGCTGAGCTGCAGGCTAATTTGTTGCCGCTATTCACCGACGATACGATTCGAACGACGTATCAGTGGCCGACAGATAAGTCCTACTGGACCGTAACTCCGGGAACAATAGCCGATAGAGTCAGAGTATTGCGGTACACCCCGTCGATCGGATTAATAAATTGGAACCCCACGCAAGCTAATCGCGCAGTCTGTGTGCGTCCATAAAGGCTGGCGAAGTCTAAGTAAGATAAACTATGTCTTTGCGATTGTGAGCGCACATGTATTTCTATGCTGAAGAGCAGGGTAAATCACGAAGGGTTACTAACATATACACATTTTTCCGCTTATTTCCCCAGATAATTGACATCCCACGGCGCAATCTTGCCCCCGGTCATTGTATTCGTTATCACTTGTGCTGAACTCACTTTTCACTGACGGCGCTTGCTCATTCTATACCGTAGTTGATTCATCAATGACTTAGCGTTGAGTTGCTTTTGGATTTAGCACAAATCTAGCACACTCAAGTGCTACTACGCTATCTAACCCAGTTTTCCAATCTCAACGCTTCAACTCGCTCAAATTCTTTAAGGTTATTGGTGACCAACGCCAGACCTTCGCTTCTTGCATGACCTGCTATATGGAGATCATTGACACCGATAGGTGTTCCCTTACGCTCCAGATCAGCGCGAATATCACCATAATGGCCTGCAGCTTTGGTACCGTACTCCAGCACCTCCAAGCGAGAGCTAAAGTCTTCAATTCGCCTCATATTTTGATCAGGCATGGCACTCTTTTCAGCACTATGAAGCATTTCCGCTAAAGTGATTGAGCTAATACACATTTGCCCAGCATGGAGGTTAAACGTTTTAAGCGCGTTTATGGGTTTTCGCTTAATGACATAGATAACGATATTCGTATCAAGCATGAATTTCAGCACTAGAAAGCTTCCCTTTCCTGTTGTTCTTGTGATCCCCTTACTGTCATAAAGTCATCAGTGACCGTTTCATCAGACACAAAGAAACTGTCCCATGTACTTTCAGCTGGCGAGAGCACTCTGTCCTGACCTACAACTCTCACAGTGACCTTCTTTACGTTATCAGGGAACCGAGAATCAGCAGGTAGCCTGACTGCTTGCGTCCGGTTGTTTACAAATACTGAACCAGTAGACATCGTTTATCCTCCATATAATGAGTACTCAGTGTACTATCGACAATGTATAGCGCAAGTGTATATAGCAAGAAATACCAACTTTAAGCATTAAGGCTCCACGGCCCTAAGACTACCGACCAAGCTAGCACTAAAAACAGAGAGAAAATTCGGTATACGAGGTCAAGAGTAGATTTTTTGGCCTAGCGGTTATGCTGAAGACAAATACGTAGCCGTAAGTCTAGGCTTACACCTCCCTCATCAATCCAAGTGGCGCTTGAACCCAACCATCACTTTGTGATTCAGTTATTGTATAACCAAGTGCATCATATCCCCTTTCGCGACGCCGAAACATACGCTGTAGCATGAGCAATAAATAGTCGACATAATTGTAGAGAACGACCTTTTCTTTCGCACTCTTTAAATATTTTCAGCCCAGCCTGAAATTTCTTTTCTAGCATTATTTCACTCGCAGATCGCTATCACCCATGAAGCTATCCCCTATAATGCTGCATGATATTTCACTTTGATGATTAATGACTTGTTATGAAAATCCCTAAACGTATTCAACCGCTTGTTGATGATGGCCTGGTCGATGAGGTTATTAGTCGCTTAATGAGCGGTAAAGAAGCTGATGTCTTTATTGTCCGTTGCGGCCAAGAGATACGCTGCGCTAAAGTGTATAAAGAGGCGGTTAAGCGGAGCTTTAAAAAGGCAGCGCAATATCAAGAGGGCCGCAAAATGCGCAGCGGACGTCGCGCGCGTGCGGTTGAAAAAGGCTCGGCTTATGGGCGTCAGCAGCAAGAAGAGATTTGGCAAAATGCTGAGGTTGATGCCTTAGGTCGTTTAGCGAACGCCGGTGTTCGTGTGCCAGAGACCTTTGGCTGTATTGATGGCGTATTGTTAATGGAGTTAATTGTCGATGAAGATGGCAATGCGGCTCCCAGACTCGATGACGTAAGCATGCCGTTAGAGCAGGCGCTAGAAGACCATGCGGTGATGATGGACTATGTGGTTCGTATGTTGTGTGCGGGCCTTATTCATGGCGACCTCTCTGAGTTTAATGTCTTAGTTGATCAATACGGTCCTGTGATTATTGATTTACCGCAGGCTGTTAATGCGGCGGCTAATAACCAGGCCGAAGCGATGCTGGCGCGCGATATAGAAAATATGTCTCGCTACTATGGACGCTTTGCTCCAGAACTATTAACCACGCGTTATGCAAAAGAAATTTGGACGCTCTATGAAGAGGGTGATTTGCATCCAGAGTCACCGTTAACCGGTTACTTTGAAGGCGATGCAGATGATGCCGATGTTGATGCTGTGCTAGAAGAAATAAAAGCGGCGATGGAAGAAGAAGAGGCTCGCCTAGAGCGTATTCGAGCCGCTGATGATGTTGGTTAGTGATCAATCTATGTAACGGAGAAGCGAATGCAAAGTTTAACTATTACACCACGATTTGCAGAAACGGATGCCTTGGGCCATATCAATAATACGGTATTGCCGGTGTGGTTTGAGCAGGGGCGACACTGTATTTTTGAGGCGCTTCATCCAGCAATGACTGTCAACGACTGGCCGATTATCCTAGCAAAAATATCTGTCGATTTTCTCGCGCAAATTTACTTTGGTGAGAACGTGATTATCCGTACTGGCATAGAGAAGGTTGGCAACACTTCGGTCATCGTTAAACATGAAGCTTGGCAGCGAGATAAATTGGTGGCGCGTGGTGATGCCGTGATGGTCTATTTTGATTATCAAAGTAATAAGCCTACGCCAATACCATTATCGGTTAGAGAGCGTTTAGCACCGATAATGATAGAGGCGTAAGTCTTGTTCTTAGTGAGACTAAACTGGCGCGGTTTTATTTTTGTATTTTAGGCGCTACAACAGCACTAGTCTTTTGTGTAAAAGCATCGTTGCCAGAGCTAATTTGCGAAGTAGCCGTTGCGCCATCTTCTACCAGCTGCCATAACGTGCTTATTTGATTGTTATAATAAAACCCTGTCCAAGCGGTAATGGAATTGCATGACTCCGTGCTGTTTATCCATAGCGTATTAAAGGTAATTGCAGTGCCATCAACCCAGCCAGTAACGGGGTAGGCGGTATCTTTGCAAGGATAGCCAGCTGCTTTATTCACGTAGCTGCCCGTTAACAATCCCGTACTATCGATAGTGGCTATGGTTAACACTGACCCGAGTTCATTTATCCATTGTGTGTTAGCGGAAATAGATACAGTTTCATCTTCTGCGGCAATGGCTGAGAAACTGGCTAGTATAGAAATGAGTGTTGAAAAAAACACGGCTAAAAATAGCGTGTAGGGTGAAGCGCTGCGTGTTGTAGATAGAGTTGTAGATAGAGTTGTATTGTTCATAATATCAAGTCCGTTTTAGCGCCTCGTTTTAGGGTTTGTCAGCTCACGTCGAGGCAAAGCCGTGGGCTGTTGCGTTCAGTTATGCGGTGCTACTACGCAGCAAATAAATCATTCTCAAGCGACAGTAGTTTAGCCTTAGCGGGAATACCGCCTGCGTAGCCAACCATGTTTCCATTGCTGCCAATAATGCGATGGCAAGGTATGATTATACTCAGTGCGTTTGCGCCATTGGCGTTAGCCACAGCGCGTATGGCTGTTTTGTTTTCAATGGTTTCTGCGAGTTTTAAATAAGTAGAGGTGTTGCCAAAAGGAACATCGACTAAGGCTTGCCAAACGCTTTTTTGAAAGTCGGTGCCAACAGTTAGCGTGGGTAGCTCAAAGGTTTGACGTTCTTGATTAAAATATTCGTTGAGTTGTTCTTTGGTTCTTGTCAAAACGGGGCAGTCTTGCTCAACTAATAATGCTTTTAATCCTCTTTGTAATCGAGAGTCGATGGCTCGCCGACCTTTTCTATAGCGCCAATCACATAAACAAAGTTTGCCTTCAAAAGAACCTAATATGAGTTCGCCAAACGGGGATTGATAGTATTGAAAATAAATAGAGTTCATTTGTAAATCCTTCCGTAGATAATGTTGTTAAAGTTAAAGCGAGAAGTATGCCGGTATTGTTAAAGGGGGCTTCTCTTTTAATAGTTTTTTATACCTTTTAAGCCCATGAGAGTTTCTGTCATGGCCTTCTATATCAGACCACCTTATAGTCGTTAGATAGGAGTCGCTCTTCATTTTGGCTATACCGATTTATAATGCATAGCTCAAGTATTTAAGAAAATACGTGTAAGTGCATAAAGCGGCATAGCATTTAAAGACCGAAGAGTTTGCATAAAGTGCCATCGAAAAGTGTCATCTAATTTTTGATGCTATTTAGCTTTAAGTGGCGGTTTTTTAATGACTATTTTGAAATTCGTTTTGACTTTATTTGTTAAATAGCAACTTTTATCCTAATCGATATTATTATCATCAAGGCCTGAAATAGGGTCTTCTTCATGTATATTTGTTACTGCGTCAAAGCCCTTTTTATGACAGAATTGATTTCTTTGGCGTCTTCTACCTTCCACGTCACTTTTTCCTACTGACCCTACTGGAGTTACTCATCGCTTATGACCGACGAGCACCGTATTGCCGCGCTAGAAATTAATGGTTTAGAGAAAACGTATAAGAATGGCTTCCAAGCCCTTAAGGGCATTAGCCTGAAAGTTGAGGCGGGTGATTTCTTTGCATTACTCGGGCCAAATGGTGCGGGTAAATCGACCACTATTGGCGTTATTTGCTCGCTGGTCTCGAAAACAGCCGGTCACGTGAGTGTCTTTGGACATAATATTGATACGCATTTTACCGAGGCCAAGCAGTGTATTGGTGTTGTACCGCAAGAGTTTAATTTCAATCAATTTGAAAAAGTACTCGATATTGTAGTTACTCAAGGTGGCTATTATGGCTTGCCACATCGTATAGCTCTTGAGAGAGCTGAGAAGTATCTTCGTCTGCTAGATCTCTGGGATATGCGCGGAATGATTTCACGTACGCTATCAGGCGGCATGAAGCGTCGCTTAATGATTGCCCGCGCATTGGTACACGAACCGAAGTTATTGATTTTGGATGAGCCAACGGCTGGGGTCGATATTGAATTACGTCGATCTATGTGGGAATTTTTAGAGAAAGTAAATGCCACAGGTACAACGATTATTTTAACCACGCATTATTTAGAAGAAGCAGAAAGTTTATGCCGAAATATCGCTATTATTGATGCCGGCAATATTATTGAAAACACCAGTATGAAAGCCTTATTGCGAAAGCTGACACGAGAAGTGTTTGTTTTGGATATAAAAGAGCCTATTACTACCGATTTACAGTTAAGCGGTTTTATTCTGCGTTTAATGGATGAGCATTGTATTGAAGTTGAGGTTGATCAAAATCAAACCTTAAACCAGTTGTTTGATCAGCTAGCAGAGCAGGGCGTTACGGTAACCAGTATGCGTAATAAAGCTAATCGTCTCGAAGAGATGTTCGTGTCGGTATTGAATGCGCCAGATGAGCCTTCATTAGACGAGGCAGCATCAACTAACAGCTCCGATACTCAAGCTAAAGGAGCTGCGGTATGAATATGATAGGTCAGTGGATAGCATTTAAAACGATTGTCTATCGTGAGATACGACGTTTCTTACGTATATGGATACAAACCTTAGTGCCACCTGCCATTACCATTGCGCTTTACTTCGTGATTTTTGGCAGCTTAATTGGCTCACGTATTGGTGATATGGGCGGCTTCGATTATATGCAGTTTGTCGTGCCAGGTTTAATCATGATGGCCATTATTCAAAATTCCTATGGCAATGTAGTGTCCTCATTTTTTGGCACTAAGTTTCAGCGCAATATTGAAGAAATGTTAGTGTCTCCAGTAAAAGATATCACTATCTTATTAGGCTTTATTGTTGGCGGCATGGTACGTGGACTATTAGTGGGTGGCATTGTCACTATTCTCGCTTTGTTTTTTACCGATTTAAATGTGCATAACTGGTGGGTGACTATCAGCATGGTGATTTTAACTGCGTTAGTGTTTTCATTAGCCGGTTTTATTAATGCTATTTTTGCCGAGAGCTTTGATGATATATCGATTATTCCGACCTTTGTTTTAACGCCGATGATCTATCTAGGTGGTGTATTTTACTCAGTCGATTTGCTGCCAGATTTTTGGGCCAATGTGTCGTTGATTAATCCGATACTGTATATGGTTAATGGCTTTCGTTATGGCATTCTTGGAGCCAGTGATGTGGGTTTATTGCATGCCTATATCATGCTTATTTTGTTTGTAGCGATTGGCTTTTCAACATCATTGTATTTACTGACGCGTGCAGAAAAGCTACGTAGTTAGGTATGTTGGGCTGGAAGGCTGGCGGGTAAATAGATAGCAAGCAAGGTAATAAGTTAGGTTCAGGTTTAGGCAGTTTATTTATGGGTAATACAAAAGATACGTCTGTTTCAGAAGCGACTCATTCGCTTTCGAATAACTATGCGTCTAGCTCATCGTTAGGCGAGCATAGTCAGTATGATAATGAATATAATCCAGCCTTATTGCATCCTATTTTACGCAGTGAATATCGCAGTACCGTTGCGGATTTTGTAGCACCCATTTACGGCCATGATTTATGGCAATGTTTTGAATTGTCTTGGTTAAATACGAGTGGCGTACCACAAGTGGCCTGTGCTGATATTATTGTACCAATGGCATCATTAGCTATTGTTGAGTCTAAGTCGCTTAAACTCTATTTAAACAGCTTTCATGATCGTCAGTTTCCCCATCAAGATAACGTTAAAGCGCTTATTAAAACCGATTTAACGGCATTACTGAGTGCCGAGGTCGACGTTATACTTCGCTCGGCATCCGAAGTGGTGGTTGCATCTCCACAAACCGTTGAGCCGCTGCTGTTAGATAATTTAGACGTTGTTTGCAGTCAGTATCAGCGCGACCCTAAACTCCTCTTACTAAATGCCGATAACCATCAAGTCAGTCATGAGCAGTTCTGTTCACACTTGTTGCGCAGTCACTGTCCTGTCACCAATCAGCCCGATTGGGGCACATTGACGATTCGTTATTCAGGCCGTGCCATTAATCCTGAATCATTGTTGCGTTATATTGTCAGTTTTCGTCAGCATAATGGTTTTCATGAGCAATGTGTTGAGCAAATATACTCTGACATTATGACTGAGTGTCAGCCAGAACTGCTGACCGTTTATGCGCAATACACGCGAAGAGGGGGTATTGATATTAACCCTTGGCGATCGAATGACAGTGAACCGTTAGTGCTCGATAGAGTGTGGCGACAATAGTTTACATGCGGTTAAATCCACTGTTGCAAATCTCATTAGCGAGAAGGTAATTACAGAATGTTTTTATCAGAAACAACATTAATTTTAGCGAGCGGGTTTTGGTTAACGCTTTTTGTTGGCTGCGTCATGTTTGCGATTATTGCTATTAAGAGTCGTCGTCAATTGGGTGATTTAGATCGGATAATTGATACGCAGCGCGGGCATATTCAAAAGCTCTCATCTTCCGTGCCAGAGTTAGTGGTTGAAGAATCAGGCAGTGAAGATACCAATGGAGATTTACAGCAAGCGCAGCAATATGCCGATGAATTAAAGCAGCAAATGGAAGCCATGGATGAGCTTCAGAAAAGTCAGTCATTGAGTCGAGACAGTGAATTAGCTGAAGCGATTGAAAAGTTTGCCGAAGCAGAGGAAGGCTTATTAGCCAGTGAATCCTTAGCCGATGCACGTCAAAACGAGATTATTACTTTAGAGCAGCAAGTTAAGACCTTAAGCGACATATTAGATGTAGGTGATCTTGCCACCATGCGAGAAATTATCGTCAACTTTACAGAAGAGACGCGAGGGTTATTAGCGACCATTACTGATTTAGAAGTTGAGCGTAATCAGTTATTACAGCAGTTAGAAGATACAGAATCTAACGGAAAAGGCACCATAGGCACAGTAGTCGGGTTGAAACGTAAATTATCATTAGCCGAGCAGCAGATAAAAGAACTGCGAATAGAGCAAGGATCACCTTTAGCAGAGCAAGTGAGTGAAGGCTGACAGCTTTACAGAGCGGGGCATCTAAGATAAAGTGCCGCGCCTTTCGAGATAAAGCGTTTAGCATGTTGAAAGGTAAAGAAAGAGAAAAGAGTTAAAACACGGTGAGGTGTCTGAGTGGTCGAAAGAGCACGCCTGGAAAGTGTGTGTACGGTAACGTACCGAGGGTTCAAATCCCTCCCTCACCGCCAATAAAAACAAAAAACAGAAAGAAACCAGCGACCCATCCGTAATCGCACACCTTAGATTTGAACCCGAAAGAGGGTTCAGTTAACTCGCGCAGCGAGTTAAGACAAGGAGCCTGGCGACGCAGCCCCGAAGGGGTTATTACAGCCCCTAGGCTGTAATCATCCATCCCTCCCGGACTACCAGATACTCAAAGCACTCAAAAAACTAGCCAGCCATCCGACAGTGCGCTCTCCAGATTTGAACCCGAAAGAGGGTTCAGTTAACTCGCGCAGCGAGTTAAGACAAGGA
>CAXAHI010000071.1:0-12800 GCA_963968645.1 uncultured Gammaproteobacteria bacterium
TCATAATATCGAGGGTAGTGCTCTAACCAACTGAGCTACGGTCGTACTGTAAACTTGTATTGGCGTTCTCATCCACTCAAACGTGGATTAATCAAAATAACCTATGGGTTATTTCGACCCCTTTATGTTTCACAACAGGGGCTTCGCCTTCGGCTCGTTGTCAACTGCTTCGCAGTTGATCGAACCACCGACCCCTACCCGCCCTTCATAATATCGAGGGTAGTGCTCTAACCAACTGAGCTACGGTCGTACTGTAAACTAACACAACTTCATTATAACGATGCCGGCCAGCGGAGCGCCATTATACGTATCAACGCCCCCGCTGCAAATTTATCTAAGCTCTCTTAACCAATAAACGCTTTACGCTTTAATATCGTTAGCTGATCTCGCACTCTTCCCGCTTCTTCAAATTCTAAATCTCGCGAATGCTTGTACATCACCATTTCTAACTCTTTGATTTTATTAACTAAAGCCTTAGGCGATAGATCTTCAGCACTATCCGCGTACGACGCCACTGTAGGCTCTGCAACCTTGCGCCCTGCACCACGCTTCGATTTACTCGAGCTGGCATAAGCGCCTTCCATAATATCGGTAACGCCCTTTATGATGCCCTGCGGCGTAATACCATGCTCTTTATTGTACTCTTCTTGTATCACTCGACGACGATCCGTCTCATCCATAGCGCGCTTCATTGAACCCGTTATACGATCAGCGTATAAAATCGCTCGCCCATTAACGTTTCGCGCCGCTCGACCAATCGTCTGTATCAATGCCGTTTCTGAACGTAAAAAACCTTCTTTGTCGGCATCTAATATGGCAACTAAAGACACTTCGGGAATATCTAAACCTTCACGCAGTAAGTTAATGCCAACCAACACATCAAATTTACCTAAACGTAAATCACGAATAATTTCTACTCGCTCAACCGTGTCAATATCCGAATGCAAATAACGCACTTTCACACCGTGCTCTTGCAGATAATCCGTTAGATCTTCAGACATACGCTTGGTTAACGTCGTCACTAATACTCGCTCGCTCTTAGCCGCGCGTATATTGATTTCTGATAATAAGTCATCCACCTGCGTTGTCGCGCCACGTACTTCGATAACCGGATCTAGCAACCCTGTTGGCCTTACTAACTGCTCAACAATAGCTCCGGCTTTCTCGCCTTCATAGCGACCAGGTGTGGCCGTAACGAAAATACATTGTGGAACGAGGTTTTCCCATTCTTCAAAGCGCAACGGTCTATTATCTAAGGCCGAAGGTAGGCGAAAACCGTACTGCACTAAATTTTCTTTACGCGACCTATCGCCTTTATACATAGCGCCAATTTGCGGTATCGTCACGTGTGACTCATCCACCACCACTAAACCATCATGCGGTAGGTAATCGAATAATGTGGGTGGCGGCTCGCCGGTTTTACGGCCCGATAAATGCTTGGAGTAGTTTTCTATGCCGGTACAAAAGCCTAATTCACGAATCAACTCTAAGTCATACTTAGTTCGCTGCCCTAAACGCTGCTCTTCTACTAATTTGTCATGGCTTTTTAAATGCTCTAAATGACCTCGCAACTCTTCTTCAATGGCATCTGCCGCTTTTAAAATATTATCGCGCGGGGTCACATAGTGCGATTTAGGATAAATGGTGAAGCGTGGCACTTTGCTTAGTACTTCGCCGGTTAAAGGATCAAATAAACTTAAGGTCTCTAACTCATCATCAAATAAATCAAGGCGAATAGCATTTCGCTCAGACTCAGCCGGAAAAATATCGATAATGTCGCCACGAACTCTAAAGTTACCGCGAGCAAAATCAATATCATTACGGCTGTACTGTAATTCAGCTAATCGGGTCAGAATATCGCTTTGAAAATAGCGCTCACCACAACGTAAATGTAACACCATCTTTAAATATGCTTCAGGATCACCCAAACCATAAATGGCCGATACGGTAGCGACAACTAAGGCATCGGGACGCTCTAACAGGGCTTTCGTGGCGGATAGACGCATCTGCTCTATATGCTCGTTAACCGATGAATCTTTCTCTATAAAGGTATCGGAGGCGGCAACATAGGCTTCTGGTTGGTAGTAGTCGTAATAGGATACAAAGTATTCAACCGCGTTATTCGGAAAAAACTCTTTAAATTCACCATATAACTGTGCGGCTAAGGTTTTATTGTGCGCCATCACAATCGTCGGCCGCTGCAGCTCAGAAACGACATTGGCAATGGTAAAGGTTTTACCCGAACCTGTTACACCCAGTAGCGTCTGGCTAGCAAGGCCTGCATGAATGCCAGCCACTAGCCCTTCGATAGCAGCAGGCTGGTCGCCGGCAGGCTTATAGGGTGCTTCTACGGTAAATGTCTTTGGCATGGAGTCAATCAATTAGCGAGCGATAAAAAAACGGCATTCATTCTGACATAGGCTTGGGCTATTGAACACGAAGATCGGCGAAAAACTGCGCTTTTTATGCCGGATATTGCGTCTAACAAAAGAATCGGCCAACAACACTTGACGAGGCCGCTACAGCCCATTAATATGCCCGCCCTTGGCATTGATCTGGGTCTATTTGAGGCGTTGATCAGTAGCATGTCTGGATTCGTATTTTTAATACGCAATCATAAAGATCTGCTAAGCTAAGACGAAGGTTTTGTTTAACACTTTAAACGTTAGATCACACTTTCTACAATTCCGCCTTAGCTCAGTTGGTAGAGCAAATGACTGTTAATCATTGGGTCGCTGGTTCGAGCCCAGCAGGCGGAGCCAAATATCAAAAAAGCTGTCAGCAATGACGGCTTTTTTTTTGGCCCAATGATTAGCTCTTTATCTGTTAATCATTGGCGAAAGCAATGCTTTCGCCTAGTCCGAGCCCAGCAGGTGGAGCCAAATATAAGAAAGCTGTCAGCAATGAAGGCTTTTTTTATGCGCGTAAGAAAAGCAGGAATAGCATCACTCTCTCTACGGAGTGTTCATCATTAAAAACGGCAACCGAAGTTGCCGTTAAATATAGTTGCCGTTAAGTGCAGCTGCCGTTTTTAATGTTTAACGCTATTTTCGACTAACCCTAAACTGCCGAATTCCCAGCACAGACAATAAGCCTGCCATTAAACTCATCAACCAAACGGGGATAACAGGGATAGATTCAACGGCTTGAAGCTGTACCGCCCAAATCACTGAGCCATCTATATTACCCAGCGCGCTATTAAGATCGTATAGGCCATCATTGTCGGTAATGCTATACGTCAATGTATTGTCCTCGACATTCACATCATCAATAGCCGTTAACGTATCACCCGCCAGCCTGTATGCGATAGCACCTTCAGGTAAAGCTTCTCTATTAACATCGATAATCACCTGCACCGTTTCGGATAAACCTGAGCAACCCGATAATGAAAAGCTGACCTGCTTTGCTAAATGATGAAAACCCGCCGGCGGTTCATAAGCGTTAGATATCATACTGGTTAGCGTACAACTGGAATCAGCAGTGGCAAGTACAGTCGATAAATAACTACCGTCATCCTCTATATGAGTAATGGCATTAACAAAAGGATCGTCACTCATGCCTGCACAATTCTCGGCATTGTTATGCCTTAACGGACGCAACGTGCCTTGGTAAGGACCAGTAATATCTATCAGCGTTAAATTCTCGGCATCGAATAACATCGTCCAAGACACACCCGCTGCATTGGTCCAAAGAAAATTGTTACCGCTTGGCGTTAACGTCCCTAAATGCCAATCATTGTATTGCGGGTCACGTCGATAGGTGCCTGCTATGCCAGGCGCAAAACCACTTCTTTCACCTTGGGCATTAATTCGATAATACGTTTCGCTGCCCCACTGTGAATGATCAAAGCCTTCCACTTGAAGCGATGCACAATTATTGGGAATACCATCACCATCAGTATCCGCTCTATCGCCTATTTGAATAAGAGGAAAACCATCCACACTATCAGCGATGCCATCGTTATCGTCATCCGTATCTGAGAGTACGCTTGCGGATAAACAGACAGAGGAAAATTCATCACAGTTATCTGGCGCGCCATCGGCGTCAGTATCCACCAAACAATCGCTATTACCCCCAAAACAAATTAAAGGTGTAGCCAGTAATGAAGAAGCCGTTGCTTTAACACCGGCGCAAAGAAACTCGTCATAAGCGGGAGTGCAGCTGGTTAAAAATTTAAAAAACATGCCATCCGATCGAACGGCCTCAATAGGCTGACCATTCCAAACCATAATATCGGGCACTTCATTGGCAAGATGGGCATTTAGATAATGCGGGTGCGATGGGTTTTGCATAATGCCAAAAAAATGCGCCAACTCATGCGCTAACGTCACCGCCGCGCGATGACGCAATAGCCCTTGTGAAAAAGGATGCTCGGTATTAACAAGAAAAGGAAACGAACTACTCCAGTTAGCGATGGCTGTATAACTGGCGCAATAAACGTTTGCTGGGTCAACACCTAATCGCACCACACCCATTTCGGTAGGTAGCTTTGCCACGCCCCTAGCGGCTAACGCGGTAGGCGTGTGTGTACTGTCTGGCACATTGTTTTCAATCGAACCGCCCGTAGCCTGACATTTTTGTTCTAAACCCTCTATCGCTTCAACACGACTGATACTGGTACGCACACCAAATTGCGCTTCAAATAAATAAGAGGCGCGTTCAAAAAGAATTTGCGGTGAACTCTCAAGTGTTGGATAACCTTGCGCCAAAAAGAGCGCTTGATGGTTGTTGTAATAATCAATCCAACTTTGATCAAGCACCACTAAAAATTTATATTCCACCACGCGCTTACTGTCGGATGCTTCCACCACCTCGGCAGCCGGCGTCCACGGCAAACCATTGCAGTGAGCAACCTCTTCGAGAATGGGTTCAAAGTTAGCGCTAAAAGGTTGGATATCTGACGTTAGAGCGCGCTCACCATTTGCTCTGGGTGATACATAATTAGGAAAGGCGTCTCTTTGTTTTTGATCATTTTGCATGGCGCAATTAAAAGTGAGTGATGATTCAATTTCACAGCTAGCACTGCAGCCATCACCATTAAGGGTATTGCCATCATCACAGGATTCACTGCTCACTTTAATACCGTCACCGCAAACCATGCCGCACGAAGGTAAAGCATCAGGACCGCATGAAGAGTAGCCCCATTCAACACGACAAGTAGAGCTACAACCATCACCGTTGAGTACGCCGCCATCATCACATTGTTCGCCGACAACAAGCACACCATTACCACACTCGTTGGCTTGGGCTTGAACGGACGACAATGCCAAACTCAATAGCAGGCAGCTTATTAATGCCCAGCGAGATTTTCTAGTGAGTTTCATTCCTGCTCCATACTTTTTATATTTTATTATTATTTTATTTTCACTTCTTTATATGGCTATATATCAACCAACCTTACCATAAGAAGCAAACTAACGATAATATCCTGCTGCAAAAGTGTTTTTATTGTAATAGTCTTAATGGTAATAACTGGCGATACGCCTTAGTGATACGCCTTAATAGAAGGCTCAAGATCACTAATAAGCGACTGCAAATGCTCCTCATATTTTTGCCAATGATCAACACCGCTTTTATACAAAGGCTGCCTAACCTGCTCTGAGCTAGCCGTACGAACAGCGCGTTCAGTTTTATGGAAATCCAAACAGGCGTTTTCAAATGGCAAGCCACAGTAATCCAAAATACGAGTGACCTGCGCTTCAATATCTTCGGTAACATCTTCGTATCGAACACGTAATACATCATTAGGAACCACCGCATCCCAATGATCCATTAAGGTCACGTAATCATTATAGTATTGCGCGATATCACTCAGACTATAAGTAAATTCTTGACCCTCGGCAAAAAATTGCTTAAACCCACTAAAGCAACAGGCTACAGGGAATCGCCTAGCATCAATAATTTTAGCGTTAGGAAGAATGGTTTTTATTAAACCGACATGACGAAAATTATTCGGCATTTTATCGATAAAGAAGGGTGCGTCACCGCGATGAATCTGCGTCTCGTCAATATACTGTTTACCTAAGGCATAACGCTCTTCTGCAGTTAAAGTAGCGATAAGTTCTGGATAACCTGCCCCGGCTTTACTCCGCCCTTTCCGCCTTAGCTTTTCTGCAATAGAGAGCATGTTTGGTAGCTCTAACGTACCGTCAACCTGGCTATGTGATGATAAAATCTGCTCCAACAATGTAGAACCTGCACGTGGTAGGCCAACGATAAATATAGGCGCGGCATCTGGGTAACCGTCCTGACACAAACTCTCAATATTATCTTTATTAAAAAAGCTTCGCTGCGAGAGAAGTTCTTCCGTCATTTTCTCAGCGTCATAACTGCTTTGCAGCTTTTTAACCTGATTGCCTTTTTGATAATAAGTAAACGATAAATCGTAATTGCTTCTATCTTCAAAAGCTTTACCTAAAGCAAAGTAGAGATAGGCTCCATTACTTGGCGTAAGCGTTTGACCTTTTTCGAGTTCAAGCATGCCTTCTATTTCAGCATCATCAAAGCGATACGTTTTTAAGTTAGATAGCGAGTAATAAGCTTCACCATAACTGCGATTATGCTGAATAGCCGCTTGATAACTTTTAATAGCCTCCGCGTTTTTGCCCCACGTTTTTAACGCATGACCTTTAGCGGTATGCGTAACTGCATCATTAGGCAACAGCTTCAATACTTTATCAAAGTGCGTAATAGCATCTGCATATTCACCCACTTGCATTTTTGCGATGGCATATACCGATTGAAATTGCGGATTATTAGCATCTGCATTAATAAGATTTTCTGCAGCAGCCATTGAAAACTCAAATTTCTGTCTGCGATGTAAAACATTGATATGGTCAATTTTAAGCTGAGTATTTTCAGGATTAAATTCCATGGCACTATCGAGCAAAAACTCTGCTTCTTCCATAGAACCTAAGCGCAAAGCAATATCGGCGAGTAAACGCATGGCTTCGGCATGAGTGGGTGATTGCTGCAAAAATTGTTTACACAATGCTTCTGCTTTAAATAGCTTTCCTTGCTCAATTAAATCGGTAACGGCTACTAATGCTTTAGGCAAATTTTGCAGTCGTAGCAATTGCATTTGCGCTTGCTTTGCAGCAGCTGTATTGCCCACTGAAGTGAACAATTCAACTAATGCTTTCCAGCCAGCAATTAATGCAGGATTTAACTGACAAGCGGTTTGATAGGCGACTAATGCGAGCGATGTTAAACCTTGCGCGCGGTAAAGGTGGCCCTGCTCTTGAAATACACGGCCTTTGTCTAGTGCTAAATCTTTTAATGCCTCGAGATGCTGCTGCGCTTTGGCATAATTTTTTTGATAACGGTAACACACTGCCGCCATGTAGTTGGCTTCTGGGTTATTAGCATCTTGATCGAATACTCGCTGTAAATCAGCAAGCGCTTGATTAAATTGGCCATTGGCTATTTTTTTTTGAATGCTTGCAGCATCGAAACTTACAGTCGGCTCTGTCACGTTATTTTTATCATCCACAAATTAAAAAAAAGGCCTCGCTATTATATAGCGAGGCCTTAGTCTTTGGGTATTAATTAGTTAATGTCATACGAAGCTTTTTAAAACCACTTCAACACCGCATAACGCTATCTAATAATATTCCATAACACCATTAGCTATTAAATGTCGTATGACACTCTAAAACCAACAGTACGTGGGCGCGCAACGGAAATACGATCTCTATTATAAGTCGCATTGCCAGATGTTTCTGCACGCTCATCAGTCAAGTTATCTATATACAGCTCTGCTGACCATTGATCATTAGAAACACCGGCAGTAACACCGACTAATGTCCAACTGTCTAACATAGTGCGGTTAGGCACAACAATGTCAGTTGCAGCTTCATCAGAGTAGCTAAGATGCGGCATCACGTGAGCCGTTTGGCCTGAGCTCAATTCCCATTCATAACGTGCTTGTAAGTTCAGCTGTAATTCAGGAGCAAATGCCAAGGCATCGCCTTCTTGAACAAATGAGGTAATGAAACTCTTAGTGATTTCAGAATCAAGTATCGAAAATCCACCACTTAAAGTTAAGCCATTATAATTGCTTGGTAACCATATAAAGTCACCTTCAATACCTTTGATTTCAGCATCAGCCGCATTGTCTGCAAAAAACAAGTTGGTGATGTTCGCATCAAAAATACCGACTTGTAAGTTTTCAACTTGAACCAAAAAGATATCACCGTTCAAGCGTAAATTGCCATCAAGTAAATCAAGTTTCCAACCAAATTCATAGTTGGTCACGCTATCTGTATCATAAGAAAAAGGAACGGTGTAAACATCATTACCTTTACCGCCTGGACGGTTTAAAAATCCAGATCTAAAGCCTTCAGACCAAGTAACGTAGTAAAGCTGATCATCCGATGGTGTCCACGATAAGCTGATTTTGCCGATAACGCCGTCAGTGGCTGATGTATCATTGTCGCCACTAAAGATTTCATCCAGGTTGTTGCCCGCATTATTATCAACGGTAGCACCCTTGTTACTAAAAGAACCGGCTGCACTGCCTTTTAAGTCTGCTTCAATATCGTACCAACGCGCACCTAATGTAGCTGTAACCTGCTCTGAAATGTCGACATTCAACTCACCAAATACGCCGTATTGCTTATCAGTACGCAACACATCATTTCTAAAGATAACACCTTCAGCCCATACGCCCGTATCAGAAACAGAAGCACCTTGCGCTGAAAAGTTAGGTCCAAAACTATCGGCACCAATTAACTCAGAACCCGGGTAAGTAAAATCATTGACTTCACGTATTTCTAGATCGCTGTAAAAACCACCAAAGGTTGCTCTTATGCTCTCACTTTGGTCAGTAGAAAAACGTAACTCATGTGTTTGTACTGTCGTTTTAACAACACTATCAACAAACATGTTTGGTGCTGCACAATTTCCAGTAGGATCAGCGCCAGTTACATCGCCATTATTCTCAACATCAAGGCTTTCTACACCAGCACCAATATAAGTAGCATCGCCATTGTCTTTATCATTCAATTGAGCGCCTGTACTATCAAAGTTTGTATATGTCACTTCACCCGTACAGATGTAGTAAGGAATATATTGTCCGGCAAATAAGTAATCGGTGTAATCGATACGCTGACTACTTTCTCTGTCTGTAAATGCACCTGCATAAATCACATCTAAAGCGCCCAGTCTTCCTTCTAACGTCCAACTCGTGTTGACGAACTCATCTTCAATAACATCGTCTTCAAAACGCTGAATCTCAAGCTCACCCAACTCAGGGTCTTGAAAAAATACGCCATCAGCATCGACTGATTGCTGCGCAACGCCTACTAATAAAGACCAATCATCATTAATCTGCCATAACCCACTCAATCGCGCGCCGGCATAAGTCACGTCGTTATAATCTTTTTCGGCTTTATCACCAACTTCTGCAGTACCAAAAGTCACGTCAGATAAATCAACGCCCGCTT
Organism: uncultured Gammaproteobacteria bacterium; assembly: GCA_963968645.1. GTDB lineage: Bacteria > Pseudomonadota > Gammaproteobacteria > Pseudomonadales > UBA7434 > UBA7434. The sequence goes on from CAXAHI010000071.1 coordinate 9,447, forward strand.
GGAAACCACCAGCTTGAAAGCGTGCACTTTGCGCAGTAGTAAGACTACCCGCAACGTTATCGATATAACCACCTTGATCATCTACATAAATGACGCCGCGCACTGTGATCGCATCACTTAATGGTACATTGACCATGGCCTCAACATTCTTACTTTGACCACCACCGTCAGTATCAGCTGCACCGAATTTTATTTTGCCTGAAAAACCTGAAGGATCAGGCTTATTGGTAATTAATCTAACAGTACCAGCCTGTGAGCTAGCACCAAAAAGCGTACCCTGCGGCCCTTTAATAACTTCAACACGATTCATATCGGCAGCATAAACGTCTAGGTTACGTCCTGGCTGAGATAAAGGCTGCTCATCGAGATAGAGCGCAACATTGGGTGCGAGTCCCGCAACACCAGAAGTGGTTAAGTTAGGAGTAGTCGATGCAACACCACGAATATAGATGGTGTTTTGTCCTGGTCCAGAACCACCGGCTGTAACGCCTGGCATTTGGATAAGGTAGTCGGAGAAGTTAGTGATGCCCAAATTCTCGAGGGCCTCTTGGCTTAATGCGTTAACAGCTACAGGAATATCCTGTGTACTCGCTTCCTGCTTAGTTGCTGTAACAATGACTTCTTGAATTTGTGCCTGAGCGCTCGTGGCAATCAGAATACTGCTGAACAATGCGGTTCGCTTTAACATGAAGCGTCCTTTTAGTTATTAGTTAGTTAAGATAGGAGAGCGAGTAAAATATAATCATTAGTGTAATTAAATATATAACTCTATACATATTATTAAAAATAACCGCACAAAGATCAACGTAAACACCGTCTTTGAGGGCAATATGGGCCACTTTGTTGTATTATTAGCAATCTAAGCGCTAAAAAGAATAATTTGTACACTATAAATAATCAATCAAATTGATCAGTCTCGTTAGGCAACAATGCTTAGTACATTAAACATGTATAGAAAGCATCCATTTAGTTCTAACGAAAGACTTTAGAGAGGAATAATGGCAGAACGCTACTCATCAGACTTTGAAGCCGGTGAAGATAACACCCAAGTTTTTGGTCTCGACATACATACACCCGTCTTTCTTATTAGCTCCAGTCTGATTATTGCGTTTGTGATTGCCACACTGCAGTACCCCGAAATAGCTAATGAATGGCTCTCTAACGTTCGAGTATGGTGCCTAACGAGATTCGATAGTTTTATGATGGTGGCAGTGAATGCACTATTGATATTCTGTTTAGCACTTATTATTTCGCCTATGGGTAAAATTCGATTAGGCGGAGACAGTGCTCGACCAGAGTTTGGCCGCCTAAGCTGGTTTGCCATGTTATTTGCAGCCGGCATGGGTATTGGCCTCATGTTTTGGGGCGCAGCAGAACCCATGGCCTACTTTACTGGCTGGGCAGGCACTCCTTTTGGTGTAGAGCCTTGGTCCAATGAAGCCGCCGAATTAGCAATGGGTGCAACCGTTTTTCATTGGGGGCTTCACGCCTGGGCTATTTATGCTGTGGTTGGCTTGGCATTAGCATTTTTCAGTTACAACTGCGGCTTACCACTCACTTTACGCTCAGCTTTTTACCCCTTACTCGGCGAGCGCTGCTGGCGCTGGCCAGGCCATGTCATCGACACCTTTGCAGTGCTCGCGACCATCTTTGGACTGGCCACCTCATTGGGACTAGGCGCATCACAAGTCAATGCAGGCTTATCCATGTTAATGGGGCTTGAAGACAATCTGAATTCAAAAATTTCAGTCATTATATTCGTGACCTTTGTGACTATTTTATCGGTGATAAGAGGCTTAGACGGTGGCGTTAAAATATTAAGTAACGCGAATATGTTATTGGCAGCCGCCTTACTGGTGTTTGTCGTAATAATCGGCTCAACCGGGGATGTCGCAGGCTGGATTGCTTTTACTACTGAGCACTATGCAAAAAACATACTGCCACTAAGTAGTTCCGTTGGCCGCGAAGATATCGACTGGATGCGGGACTGGACTGTATTTTATTGGGCATGGTGGGTTAGCTGGTCACCGTTTGTTGGATTATTTATTGCACGTATATCCAGAGGCCGGACGGTACGCGAATTTATGCTGGCGGTTTTATTTATTCCAACTTTCGTCACCATTATATGGATGAGCGTATTTGGTATGAACGCCATTGCTCAGGCGCAAGCTGGTATTGGCAGCCTCGCTGATGGTATTAGCTCAGTGAGTCTAACGACCTTTCAAATGCTAGAGAATTTACCCTTCGCAGAAATTACTACGTTTGTAGGCATCCTTTTGGTGTTGATATTTTTCATTACCTCCTCGGATTCAGGCTCCTTAGTTATCGACAGCATTACTGCAGGTGGCAAACTTGATTCGCCGGCTCCGCAGCGAATTTTCTGGGCAGTTATTCAAGGTTTAATTGCCGGTGTTTTGTTGTATGGTGGCGGCGAATATGCATTGAGTGCGCTGCAAGCAGGAACAGTAGCAACCGGCATCCCGTTTACACTGGTGTTAATTTTTATTAGTATCAGCTTATTTAAAGGCTTACGATCTAGTTTAAAAGAAGATCGAACGAACAGCTGATTGGCGAGAAAAACATCTAATGGAAAAAGTTAACGAAGTGCTTGTCACTTTACGAAGAATAATAAGAGCGACGGACTTATATTCCAAGCAGCTTGCCAAAAATACGGGGCTGACTTCCCCGCAAATGCTGCTGCTGCAAATATTGCGTAACAAAGGTGAACAAACCGTTGGCGTGTTAGCGAAAGAGATGAGTTTGAGTCAGGCAACGGTAACAACTATTTTAGATAGGCTTGAAAAGAAAGCATTGATTATTAGAGTGCGATCTACGTCTGACCGCAGAAAAGTTCAAGTGGATGTGACTGACAGTGCGGTAGAGATTTTAAAAGACGCCCCGCTGCCGCTTCAGCATCAATTTACTCAGCAGTTTAATGACTTGCAAGAATGGGAACAGCTGATGATGATTTCATCGCTTAGTCGAATTGCTCAAATGATGGATGCACAACATATTGATGCTGCGCCAGTATTGGATGTGGGGACGCTGGATAGATAATGCTCGGTAATATCTGAGCTCGCCAGAAGTCAGGATCTTGTGCGTACATTTTTAGTTGTGATGGGGTATTCTGAGGGGTTAGTTTTTTTGTTTAAGTTTTCAATCAAGACCGTCGGGGGTGGAGCGGCAGCCTAGAGCCAGAGTCTTGTGCGTAAGCTTTTAGTTATGATGACATATTCTGAGGGTTTGGTTTTTTTGTTTGAGTTTTAAAGTCAAGGTCGTCGGGGGTGGCCCGACAGCCAGTAACTTTTTGTCAACAGCAACAAAAAGTCACCAAAAAATGCCGTAAGCTTAACG
>CAXAHI010000072.1:0-12396 GCA_963968645.1 uncultured Gammaproteobacteria bacterium
AGCGAACAGTGGAATGGTTAACGCTTCGATAGTTAAATTAGCAGTGAGTTGCTCTGTTGTATTTTTGAAATTCGTTGTCATTAGCGTAGAACTTTAGGCGTCCAATATTGTTTTGAAATGAGCGCCATATTAACCTAAGAATACATTTTCCCGCCTTCAATAAAAAACCCCACTCAAAAAAGCAGGGTTTCAATTACCAAATTAACGGCAGCAGCTAACCATCAGCCACATGACCATCAATCAATAGCAAGCAATCAAAGACCACTCAACCAATGCATTGCAAATCCCCAAGCCAAAAACACAATCGCAACCGCACACCACATATCCGCACGGCTATCGCCATCACGCTCTTCAGCACTTACATCATTCGTTTCTTCATTTAAATATGTCATCACAAACCTCTTTGTATAATTCTAATCTCAACCGCTGGCTGACAAACACGCCATTAATAAGACTAATAAGCCCTATTTATGCACCAACCTAGCCGTTAAGTTTAATAAAAACTGATATCACTTTAATAAGTGAACAACCGCATTATAACAAGGCTCGCGAGCCAGTCATCCACCCACACCACGGCAATATGCCACTTTATGCGCTCCATAGGCTTATTCGTTTAGCCGATAAGCTAAAACGGCTTTTCGGCGGCTCTAAACTCTGTATTGCTTGTATTGGGAGTGTTGTTAACGGCGGTTTTTTGGTAAAGTGACGCGCCTTTTTCTACTAACGGGTCTTTTTTATTGAGAGTGACGCTTTTTAAGCCCTCACCGACAATAAACTCTAACCAACAGCACGCGAAAAACCGCCAATATGTATATATACGATCAGCACGACCGACAAATGCTCAATGAGCGCGTTGCCCAGTTTCGGGGCCAAACCGACCGCTTTTTGGCCGGCGAGCTTAGCGAATCTGAGTTTTTGCCTTTGCGCCTTCAAAATGGCCTCTATATTCAACGCCTCGCACCTATGTTACGCGTGGCAGTGCCTTATGGACTTTATAACACCGCGCAATTACGCAAACTTGCTCATATTGCCCGTCATTACGATAAAGGCTATATCCACGTCTCTACCCGCCAGAATTTCCAATTAAACTGGCCGCGCTTAGAAGATGTGCCCGATATCTTAGAAGAACTCGCGACTGTCGATATGCACGCGATTCAAACCAGCGGTAACTGTATTCGTAATACCACCACCGATCAGTACGCCGGTGTTGCAATTGATGAAATCGAAGATCCTCGCCCTTGGTGTGAGCTGATTCGTCAATGGTCTACTTTCCATCCAGAATTCGCTCTACTGCCCCGTAAATTTAAAGTCGCCGTGTGTGCCACCGAAGAAGATCGCGCCGCCTTTAAGTTTCATGATATTGGCGTTGAGCTTATTCATAATGATGAAGGCCATACACGCTTTCATATTCATGTCGGTGGCGGCCTTGGTCGTACACCGGTTATTAGCCAGCTGATTAAACGTGATTTACATTGGCAGCATTTAATTACGTATCTTGAAGCCGTATTGCGCGTTTATAACCAATTGGGTCGACGTGATAACAAATACAAAGCGCGGATTAAGATATTAGTCAAAGCCATGGGCGCCGAAGCCTTTGCTGCACGCGTTGATCAAGAGTGGCAAAAAATTAAAGATGATGACAATACATTGTCTGAAGATGCGGTAAATCGTGTTCAAGCTTTTTTTGCTCCACCTAACTATGAAGTGTTAGATGATTCATCGTGTAATCGTGAGCTCGCCTCGCAGCGCTTAGAAGATAATAATTTTGGTCGCTGGTTAGATAAAAACGTTCAGCCGCATCAAAAAGATGGCTATGCCATTGTTAACTTGGCGTTAAAACCTACGGGCATTGCACCCGGTGATATTACCGACCTACAAATGGAAGCGGTTGCTGATCTTGCCGATCAATACTCTGGCGGCCTACTGCGTAATACGCACCAGCAAAATATTGTGTTAGCCGATGTTAAGAAAACCGATTTATTTGCCCTGTGGCAGCGCTGTGATGAATTAAAACTAGCTACTCCAAACTTGGGTTATTTATCTGATCCTATTTGCTGTCCGGGTGGCGACTACTGTGCGCTAGCTAATGCTAAATCAATTCCGATTGCCGAAGCAATTCAACGTCAATTTGATGATATCGATTACCTCTATGATCTTGGCCCTATCGATTTGAATATTTCAGGCTGTATGAATGCCTGTGGTCACCATCATGTCGGTCATATTGGTATTTTGGGTGTCGACAAAAAAGGCCGTGAGTTTTATCAAATTTCTTTAGGTGGCAATATGGGCCGCGAAGCCGCTATTGCTAAAATTCTTGGGCCTTCGTTTGGGCCAGAAGAAGTGCCTACCGTTATTGAAAAAGTGCTAGACGTTTTTGTTAAGCACCGACATCCCGAAGAACAGTTTATCGATACTTACCGCCGCGTTGGCATCGCCCCTTTTAAGGAATATGTCTATGCCTGATTTATCTGAGCTAAGCCAATCATCTGAGTTAAGTAAGCCATCAAACTTAATTAAAGATAATCAAATTGTCGACAACGACTGGCAGATTATTGCTAAAGATGCCGATTCTTCTGATGTTAAGTTCTCAATTGATGATGCCAGTGGCCACCTACTGCTACCGTTAGCGCTGTGGTTAGAGCACGCTGAGCAACTTAAGAACAGCAAGACCATAGGTGTTTGGTTAGACAGCGATGAAAGCCCAGAGCCGTTAGAGACGCTTTGTGAGTCTATTCCTGTTATTGGTATTAACTTCCCGGTGTTTGCTGATGGTCGCGGCTATTCTTATGCCCGCACCCTGCGTGATTACTATAATTACTCAGGTGATCTTCGCGCTATTGGCGATGTGCTGCATGATCAAATGTATTTCTATAAACGCTGTGGCTTTAGCAGCTACCTGATTCGTGAAGATGCCAATGCCGAAAAAGCATTAGCAGGCCTTAACGACTTTAGTGCCGATTACCAAGCCGGCAGTGACGCAAGCAAACCGATTTTCCATAAACGCTAAGCCCCTATTGAAAAACATATTTAAAGACCTATTTAAAGACGTATTTAAAAACATATTTAAAGACAGAGTGTAAAAATATCACGCCTTCGCAGCCAATTTTCATTATGGCTGCGACAGCTGATGATAGTATGATGGACCTATGGAAACCGAAACACTGACATTCTCTTTCTTTCTTATCTTTAGCGGTGCTGCTGCACTCGCTTCTTTTGCTCTTTATACTCGCCAACCACTTATTATTGCCTACATTATGTTGGGCGCATTAATAGGCCCCTATGGTTTAGCGTTAGTCACTGACATTGAACTACTCGAAGAGAGTGGCCATATTGGCATTATCTTTTTACTGTTTTTATTAGGCTTAGATATGCAGCCGCAGGCGTTAATCGCCGTGGCTAAAAAGGCCACGCTGGTGGCACTGGCTAGCTCCAGCTTATTCGCCCTTGTGGGCTTTGGCATTGCATCATTATTTGGCTTTAGCACCATAGAAGCCGTTGTAGTGGGTGCAGCAATGATGTTTTCTAGCACCATTATTAGCATTAAGCTTTTACCCACCACCATGCTGCACCATAAACACACCGGTGAATTAATTATTGGCTTATTGCTAATTCAAGATTTACTGGCGATTTTTGTCTTAATCGTTTTATTTAGCAGCGAGTCTGGGCAATTCAATGTTAACCAAATTGGCTTAGCCTTAATTAGCCTCCCCCTACTCGCCGCCGCTGCATTTATTATGGTGAAGTATGTATTGCTTCGTTTAATTCAACGCTTTGATCGCTTTCAAGAATATATCTTTCTAATGGCGATTGGCTGGTGCTTGGGTATGGCCGAAGCGGCTCAAGCCGTTGGCCTATCAGTAGAGATTGGCGCTTTTATTGCGGGCATAACACTCGCAACTAGCCCTATTTCTCAATATATTGCGATTAACTTAAAACCGTTAAGAGACTTTTTCTTAATTTTGTTTTTCTTTGCCTTAGGCGCAAGGTTCGATTTAACCTTACTGGCCGATATTTTATTACCCGCTCTAATACTCGCCATTATTATGACTAGCTTAAAGCCTCTGATTTTCCGCAGCTTATTACAAGGTATGGATGAGCATCGTGATTTAGCGTGGAGTGTAGGCTTTAGATTAGGGCAGAACAGCGAATTTTCACTGCTTATTGCCTATGTTGCGGCAGGCACATTATTGATTGGCAAAGAGGCTTCTCATTTAATTCAAGCCACAGCCATACTGACGTTTTTAATCTCTACGTATATTGTTATCTTTAACTTCCCTACCCCTATCGCAACATCCGATAAGCTGCGACGCGATTAATTACAGCTAGTTCTAACAATCCTTTTAGCTAAGTATTCGTTTAGTTCAGTATCCGCTTAGCTAAGCGTCAATACGCTTAAAACGCTTTTGGCGTCGATAAGGAAACACATCGCTCACATAGCCATCCGCAATTTTTTTCTGCAAGCCCTGCCAAAAACAGTAGTCATAAATATCGGCATGTAACTGGTTAAACACGCGCTTAGCTTTTGGGTTACCGGTAAAAAATAATCGAAACTCTTCAGGGAATATATCGTTATCTTTAACATCAAACCATGCGCCCTGCGCCATTTCTTCTTCATCGGTTCGGGCTTCAGGAATCTTTCTGAAATTACATTCCGCTAACGGACAGATTTCATCATAATCATAAAAAACCACGCGACCATGACGAGTCACCCCAAAGTTTTTTAACAGCATATCACCCGGAAATATATTCGCTGCTGCCAATTGCTTTATGGCATTACCGTATTCATCAATCGCGCTGTAAGTACTGCCATCATCCGCATTCGGTAAATACAAATTCAGCGGCACCATTTTACGCTCAACATAAACATGTTTAAGAATAAGGGCATTGCCCGAGGTCTGAACCATAGACGGCACTTCTTTATAGAGCTCCGCTAACATCTCATCAGAAAACCGACGTTTATCAAAAGCCAAATATTTAAACTCTTGAACATCGGCCATTCGCCCAGCACGATCTGACGATTTTACCATGCTGTATTTTTCTTCTACTTGTTTACGCGTCATATCTTTGGGCGGTGTAAAGCGATCTTTAATCACTTTATAAACATAGTCAAAATCGGGCAAGGTAAACACCAGCATAACCATACCCTTAATGCCGGGGGCAGAATTATATTTTTGCTCAACGGGGATTTGCTTAGTGAACGAAACCGCATATTGATAAAAAGCGGTTTTACCGTGTTTTGCAAAACCGATAGAGGTAAATAATTCAAAAATTTCTTTATACGGCATCATACGTTTTAAAACCGCAACATACTGCGCAGGGTTTAGCGTACTCACCATAAAATAAGACCGCGTAAAACTGAAAATCATACTAATTTCATCGCTGCCTAAAATAACTGCATCAACATAAACCTCCCCTTTTTCGTTATGCATAAAAGGCAGTGCAATGGGAATAATTTCATCGGGTAAATCAATGTAACCAATTAAATAAGCGCCTTTGTTTCTAAAGAACACATGCTCAATAACCTTTATTGAAATACTGCCCTCTGCTGGCCTTACATCGGCAAAAAACTCAACCACACGCTGCACAATACGATCAACATCACGGTCAATATCTTCATAGGGAATTTGAAACTGAAAACGCTCAAGCATTTCTCGCACAGTTTCTTGCAAACCTAAATTATATTCAAAGCTAATTAAAATATCATCGGCAGCAACGGCTATGGGGTCTAACGATTTAACGCCTGCAAATACACTGGTATTTCGTATAGCAATATGACCAAAAACACGGTTAAACACCGAGTTAAAAAATGATTCAGCGATTAAATGATTAGGATGCTCACTTATCATTTCTGTATAGCGTAATTTAACCTGCGCCCAAGTGTCTTTATTTTGAAGATTATCGCCAGCAATATCACGACAGTGCTGCTCTGCATAACCCACTCGCTCACGGTAAACGGTAAGACGCAAACGCATAGCGGCGTGAACCTCATGCCATTGCGCTTGCTCAAAACGTCCTTGCGCACCATTAGTCACATCCATAAAGTCGGCAAACATTGCCTCAAAACCTTTTAAGATACTTGCGGCTATCGCGTCAGGTAAATTCATATTGGCTACTATCATTGATTGTTAACTCTACGCTATCGAACGCCTGTACAAAATAATTAACTATTAATTGCCGGATTTCACGACAAGCATATAACATTATTGGCTTAACTGACTTGGTTAAACGGACTGTAATACATTTTTTTTAGCGACTATAACACCGCTTTGATCGGCGTATAAATAGTGACCGGGCGAAAATACCACTCCAGCAAAGGTTACCGGAATATCCAGCGACCCCTTGCCGGCTTTAACCGTTTTACGGGGTATAGCAGCAATCGCCATAATCCCTATCGACATAGGCGCGACAATCTCGACATCGCGCAAGCAGCCATTAATCACTATGCCTGCCCAACCATTAGCTAATGCAGCGGCGGCTAACTGATCACCCAGCAATGAACAACGCATAGACGCGCCGCCATCGACCACTAACACACGGCCTAAGCCTGGCGACTTAACTTGCTGCGCGACTAATGAATTATCTTCAAAACATTGCACTGTGCTAATACTGCCATAAAAATTACTAACGGCGCCGTAATGCGACAATAGCGGCTCAACCACTTGCACATCGTCTTCATATTGATCGCATAGATCTGGCGTGGATACAGAAAGCGGATTGAACACAGACACCTTCCTCGTTAATTAATTCTGATAGATAACATGCATAACATAAATAACATGATGGCTAATTTAAGCTATAAAAAAACCGGACTAACACTTTACTGTCGATCCGGTTTTTAAACTCAATTACGATTAATCAAACTGATTCATCGTATTGTCTTCACCCGAGGCTTTTAGCGCTTGCTCACCCGAGAAATACTCTTTGTGATCATCACCAATATTAGAACCTGCCATTGCCTGATGCTTAACACAAGCCAGCCCTTGACGAAGCTCTTTACGTTGCACGCCCGCAACATAAGCCAGCATACCTTCACTACCAAAATAGCCTTTCGCTAAGTTATCGGTAGACAATGCTGCCGTGTGATACGTCGGTAAGGTAATCAAGTGATGGAAAATACCGGCATCACGCGCGCCATCGGCTTGGAAGGTACGAATTTTTTCATCGGCCACAATCGCTAATTCCGTTGTATCGTAGCTAACATCCATTAATGCATCACGATTATAAGCAGAAACATCTTTACCTTCTTCAAGCCATAAATCAAAAATTTGCTGGCGGAAGTTTAACGTCCAGTTAAATGAAGGCGAGTTGTTGTAAACCAGTTTTGCATTAGGAACCACTTCACGAACGGCATTCACCATATCGCCAATTTGTTTTACATGCGGTTTTTCAGTTTCTATCCAAATAAGATCGGCACCATTCTGTAATGACGTAATGCAATCAAGTACACAGCGAGCTTCACCCGTGCCTGATTTAAAGCGATACAAACCGTTAGGTAAACGCTCAGGTTTTACCAATTGGCCTTTATGCTTAAGCAACATATCACCTTCACCTACATCATCGGGGGATGCTATCGGCGTAGTCGCTAAAAAATCATTGTATTGTGAAGCTAAATCACCTTCTGATAATGACACCGGAATTTTCTGTGTTAAACCCGCACCCAATGAATCGGTACGCGCCACAATAACACCGTCATCAACGCCTAATTCAATAAAGGCATAACGTACGGCATTAATCTTGGCGAGAAAATCTTCATGCGGTACCGTTACCTTACCGTCTTGGTGACCACACTGCTTAGCATCCGATACTTGGTTTTCAATTTGAATACAGCAAGCACCGGCTTCTATCATGCGCTTAGCTAATAAATAAGTGGCTTCTTCATTACCAAACCCTGCATCGATATCGGCAACAATCGGTACAACATGGGTTTCATAATTTTCAATTTGATCTAACAGATCTTTCTCTTTCGCTGAATCGTTAGATTCTCTAGCCGCGTCTAAGGCTTTAAATAAATCACCTAGCTCACGTGCATCGGCTTGACGAAGAAAGGTATATAACTCTTCTATTAAGGCAGAGACAGAGGTTTTTTCATGCATAGATTGATCGGGCAAGGGACCAAAGTCAGAGCGAAGCGCTGCAACCATCCACCCCGATAAATACAAATAGCTTTTTTTGGTAGTACCGTGATGCTTTTTAACTGCCAGCATTTTCTGTTGCCCAATAAAACCGTGCCAGCAACCTAGTGACTGCGTGTACTGCGATGAATCGGCGTCATACTCTGCCATATCCTTACGCATAATACCTGCCGTGTATTTTGCAATTTCTAGCCCGCTTTGAAAGCGATTTTGTACGCGCATACGCGCAGCCGATTCAGGATTAATCGCTCCCCAAGCACCTTTTTGAGCGGCACGCAGTGAAGCAATCTGATCAATATTCTCTTTATATGACATGTAAACTTTTCCTTTAATAACTTTTAATAAGCTTAAATAACTGGAGGCTTAGTCAATTTAATTATTGGCTGATCAACACTTTAAGTGTAGCTAGCATCTAACGATAAGAGCGGCATTAATCGATAATCAGCGCTACTAAGCATTAACGTTTACTCATTATCGACGCTTTATTAACCGCTCAGTTTGATCAACCTTAGGCCTAAAACTAACTATTTATTCATCAACCATAACTTTAATTGCCATTTCAAGAGAAGCTTAATAGAATAGCCTGAATTAATTAAATTTATATAACTCATCCAATGTATACATTTAGTGAATGATAAGATTTTAACAACGTCGTATCTAGGCCATATCAAAGCCATAGCGAACACAAAAGCGAGCCCCTATGAATATCAAGCGTATTGATCTCAACCTATTGGTTTATTTGAACATTCTGCTTAAAGAGCGCAGCGTCTCAAGGGCCGCCGAAAAGCTAGGCATTACCCAGCCAGCCATGAGTAATGCACTGCGGCGCTTAAGAGACTTACTGGGCGATCCTGTTTTGGTAAGAACCAGCTCAGGCATGACCCCTACCGAGCGCGCTAAGATGATAGAGCCGTTAGTTGTAGAGGCGTTATCTCGAGCAGAGCTTGCCTTACAACCCGTTGATAGCTTTGATGCCTCTACCAGCACCCGCACCTTCCGCATTATGGCCAGTGATTACATTGAAACCACATTGCTCGCGCCATTAATGGGCCGCCTTAACGATATTGCGCCCGATGTGACATTAGATGTATTAACCCCCAGTGATGGTAGCTTTAGTGATTTAGAGCGCGGCGATATTGATATGGCCATTAACCGCTTTGATCACCTACCCGATTCCTTTCATCAAAAAAGTATTTGGCGTGACAATTTTGCCTGCCTAATAGGCAGCGAGCATCCCGCATCTCAGGAACTCACCTTAGAAGCGTATTTAGAATCAAAACACATATGGGTAAGTAAAACGGGCATTGGTGTAGGTACGGGCATGAACCCTAAATACAGCCAAAAACTCGGTTGGGTTGATGAAGCTCTGTCTGCCATGAATAAAAAACGACGTATCACGCTCTTTACGCGCCACTATCAAGTGTCTAATTATTTATTAAAAAGCAAAAAATTAATTGCCACACTACCCGCACGTGCTGCGATTGTATGGAAAGACACCCCTGGCATTGTTATCACTAAACCGCCGTTTCCCATTGTACCCATTGAAATTAAAATGGCATGGAGCCCGGTGTTGCATCACAATATTGCGCATAAATGGCTACGTGATGAGATCAATACCATTGCGCAAACAGTCACGGGTAAATTTTAAATTAAAGATACATGCTTAATAAAATGCATTAAACGAATAGACTTTATAAGAACGATGAATTTAGACCATTAATTATTTGGGTTTATACTCTATCTTTATATGCGATTTATATAAGCGATTTTTTATTTTGTTAGATAATACTAAAATCAATGATAGTGCAATCCTGCATAACCATTAGCAAAAGTTGAGTCATCATGTCTGCCAATACAACCACGACCGACAACCCTATTTATAGCGACTATGTGAGCCGAAACAGCCTAAGCGTTTCACCACAACTCTGTGAATTTATTGAGACCGAAGTATTAGCCGACTTACCCATAGACGCTGATACTTTTTGGCAGAATTTCTCTGAGTTACTCAGCGAGTTTTCACCGCGCAACAAGGCATTGCTGTTAACCCGTGAAAATATGCAAGCCGCTATAGATCAATGGCATTTAAAGCAGATTAATACAAAAGACAAAGCAACGGATGCAGAGCAGATCGCTTTTTTACGAGAGATTGACTATATCGCTGCCGACGTAGAAGACTTTACTATTACAACAGACCATGCCGACGACGCCATTGCTTGCATTCCTGGGCCACAATTGGTCGTACCTGTTAAGAACGCACGTTACGCATTAAATGCCACCAATGCGCGTTGGGGCAGCTTATATGATGCACTTTACGGCACTAACGTTATTGAATCACCTGCCGCAAAAAAAGGTGGCTATGATCCACTACGCGGTGCTGAAGTTATTCGTTTTGCCCGTCACTTTTTAGATCAAGCTGTACCACTTGTTGCGGGTAGCCATACCGATGCCAGCGGATATCATATTCATAACGGCCAACTAAGTATTACCGTTAACTCAGAAAACATTGCATTAAAAAATGCTGAAAAATTTGTAGGCTATACCGGCAGTGCTAGCGCGCCAAAAAGTATTTTATTAAAGAACAACCATCTGCATATTGAATTACTTTTTGATAACAAAGGCGTCATAGGCAAAGACGATGCTGCGGGCATGCAAGATATCGTTTTAGAATCGGCGATTACCACTATTCAAGATTGCGAAGATTCGGTTGCCGCTGTTGATGCCGAAGATAAAACCTTAGTGTATCGCAACTGGTTAGGCCTAATGCGCGGCGATTTAAAAACTAGCTTTAAAAAAGGCGATAAAGTATTAGAGCGCGGATTAGCGGCTGATCGCGAATTTACATCACCTAATGGCGAAGCGTTTTCACTCTCTGGCCGAAGTTTATTATTAGTCAGGAACGTCGGCCATTTAATGACTAATGATGCCGTTCTGGACGCCAACGGCCAAGCGATTCCTGAAGGCATAATGGACGGCATAATTACGGCCACTATTGCCTTATACGATATGCAAAAACGCAATAGCTTACATAACTCCACCACTGGCAGCATGTATATAGTTAAACCTAAAATGCATGGGCCAGAAGAAGTAACGTTTACTTGCGATTTATTCAGCAAAATTGAACAGCAATTAGCATTACCCGCCAACAGTATTAAGCTTGGCATTATGGATGAAGAGCGCCGTACTTCATTAAATTTAAAAGCCTGTATACATGCGGCAAAAGATAGAGTTATTTTTATTAACACAGGCTTTCTTGATCGCACCGGTGATGAAATCCACACGGCCATGGAAGCCGGCCCTATATTGCCAAAAGAATTGATTAAAGATGCCGATTGGATAAGTGCCTATGAAGCCTCTAACGTTGTAATTGGTTTGCAATGTGGTTTGTCGGGCAAAGCACAAATAGGCAAAGGCATGTGGGCCATGCCCGATGAAATGAAAGCCATGGTTGAGACTAAAGATGGACATCCCAAGAGCGGCGCTAACTGTGCATGGGTGCCCTCACCTACAGCGGCTACCTTACATGTAATGCATTATCATCAAACCGATGTGTTAGCGGTGCAGCAAGCTATGTTGAAGCAACTAGCTAACAAGCCAAGCGAGGATTATCGCGCTGCTTTAGTGCATGTACCGGTTATGGCTATGCCACACAATTTAGATGCTGAAGCTATTCAACAGCAATTGGATAATAATATTCAGGGCATGTTGGGTTATGTAGTGCGTTGGATTAACGACGGTGTGGGTTGTTCTAAAGTACCTAACATTCATAATGTGGGATTAATGGAAGATCGCGCCACGTTAAGAATATCGAGTCAGCATGTTGCGAATTGGTTGCATCATGATATTTGTACTGAGGAGCAAGTTTTAGAATCATTAAAACGAATGGCTGTGGTGGTTGATGGGCAAAATGCTGATGATGCTGACTACCAAGCAATGGCGCCTGAGTTTGATAATAGTATTGCTTTTAAAGCGGCCTGTGCGTTGATTTTTGAGGGTAAGGAACAACCTAGCGGTTATACAGAGCCGTTATTGCATGAGATGCGGCGGAGGCAGAAAGTGGCTATGAGTGAGTAGTATTTTTATATTCTGGTTGTTTACTTTATTTTTTGAGTTTTAAGGTCAAGGGGGTCGAGGTGGTTTGATAGCTTGATTCCAGAATCTTGTGCTTAAGCTTTTATTTATGATCGTATATTCTGACATTTCATTTCTCTTATTTGAGTTTTAAAGTCAAAGTCGTCGGGGGTGGCCCGACAGCCAGTCACTTTTT
>CAXAHI010000073.1:0-12350 GCA_963968645.1 uncultured Gammaproteobacteria bacterium
TGCACAAACAAAGAAAAGTGACTGGCGTGTCGGGGCCACCCCCGACGAACTTGAATTTAAAACTTTAAAAATAGAAATGAACATTCAGAATATAAGAATACTATCAGATCAAACTAAAAGAGCAGGCTTCTGGCATGTCGGGCCACCCCGACGACCTTGAACTTAAAACTATAAAGATAGAAATCAAAATCCAGAATGAAAGAATACTATCAAATAGCGCTTAAAGATCCAGACTCCGGCGGTCACTCGCCAGACCAACTAACAAAAACCCCTTGCCATTTCTTCATTGGCTGTTAAGCTCCCGCCCGAGAGTCGGCTAGACAATCGCGTGTATTGACAATTTATTGTAAATATCCGAGGAAAGTCCGGGCTCCATAGGGCAGAGTGCCAGGTAACGCCTGGGCGGCGCAAGCCGACGGCCAGTGCAGCAGAGAGTAAACCGCCTAAGTCTATGCTTGCATAGAACGGTAAGGGTGAAAGGGTGCGGTAAGAGCGCACCGCGCTACTGGCAACAGTTAGCGGCATGGTAAACCCCACTCGGAGCAAGGCCAAATAGGGATCCTACAGGTGCGGCCCGCACTGGATCCGGGTAGGCTGCTTGAGGGCTGCGGTGACGCAGACCCCAGATGAATGATTGTCTACGACAGAACCCGGCTTATCGGCCGGCTCTCTTTTTTTCTCTATCATGAGATGTACTAGGTAGGTGGTTGGCAGATGCTTGCCAAACCTTTGCATCTTATCGTTTTTTTCTAATGTTCTTAGTGCCTACTGAGCTATCTATTCAGCTATTTTTCTATCTATGCTATGACCTATAGCGGCATTTAATGCTGCTGGGTCTTTAAACTAGTGGAATGTTAATACAGCCAACAACACCGGTGAGTATTACTGCAATACAAATGGTTTCTAAGAAGAGTTTCATGGTTTTTCCTTTCATCATTAAGTTTATGGGTGTCTGCTTATTAATGTTTAAAACGGCAGAAACTATAATGTAAAAGGTTAGATGAATTGACGATAACGGTCACGATTTTTGCGGACCTGAGTCACAAAACGATGACTTGATATTCGCTAGAATCAGTTCTTAGATATTTTTAGCAACCGTTTTTCGATACTTTAAACAAATAAGGCTAGATCCAAATCCAAGATGCCACCTGCAATATAAGCAGTCCTAGACACAGTATGCCTCCCGTTAATGGCAGTAATAACTCATGGAGTCTATCAATGCCATTACAGTGCTTTTCTCTATAGCGAATAATCAGCAATGAAAAGTTAACAAGAGCAAACACCACAATAATAATAAAGCTTGTAGTCTTAGCCAGTGTGACTAGAGGAAACCCCAATGCCAGTAACCACACCGTAAAAGCAATAGCGATAGTCGCGGTTGTTGGCGTCTGTGTTTTTGCTGATACGCGGGAAAATAGCTTTGAAATAAAATGCTGGTTAGCCATGCCATACAAGATGCGTGACCCCATAATTACCTGCACTAACACGCCGTTAATAATCGCTATTAGACTAATAATGCCGAGTGTTGTGGCGAGCTGAGGATTATGATTTTGTATCAAACTCACCATAGGTGAGTCACTTTGGCTTAGTATATCGGGCGGCAGGCTCAAAACAGCTGCCAGAGCAATAACAATATAAAGGACTGATGCCATTAATAATGCAGCGATAATAGCTAGCGGTAATGTGCGCTGTGGCTCTATAACTTCTTCGGCTACATTCACCATATCTTCAAAACCTATAAAGGCATAAAACGCTAAAAAAGACCCTAATAAAATACCCATCCAAATATCACCGTTTAACGGCGGCAGTAAACTCTGCCAATTTTGGGGTAGGGTGAATAACTCGCCTCGCAAAGAATAAATAACCAATAACAATCCGACAATTTCCAGTACGGTAATCAATGCAGCAATGGTGACGGATTCCATAATGCCCCAATAGGCGATTAAGGTAATGCATACCACCACTAAGGTAATCGCCAGTAATGCGGGTATTTGGATAAACACCGCTAAGTAGCCAATAAAGCCATTGACCATTGTGGCCGCCGATACAACCCCTGTTGCTATGACACACCAGCCCACCCATGTTGATAGCATAGCCGATGAAAACGCTTGGTTGATATAAACCACTTCGCCAGCGCTACGAGGATAACGAGCACTCAGCGCTGCGTAAGAGAGTCCTGTAAAAACCGCAACAATGGAGGAGATTAAAAACGCTATGGGGGTGTAAAGCCCAGCGATACCAGCAACTTTGCCGACTAATACATAAACGCCAGCCCCAAGGATAGTGCCAAGGCCATACAGGGTAAGTAGAGGTAGGTTGAGGCTGCGCTTGAGGGCGGTTTCTGTCATGGATAAAAGCCATTAATGATGTGAGGTATCAGGTTTAAATGAGTCTGTTAAGGCTATATTCAGTTGTTTAATCATTTCTTGATTATGATCAATTAAACCGTAGAAATAAGGCCTATCATCCAATTTGATGATAATTAAGCACTTACCTTTATTGCTAATATCGAGCTTTTAGAATGATCACTTATTAATAAAGAAAAAAAGAGTCTGAAATGAATGATAACGTGAAGCAGATGATTAATAGTGTCCGTGAGTTAGAAGCGAAGATAGAAGCGGAACTTCATCGACGACAAGAAGCTTTACAATACAGTATTCATAATGGAAGAGTTTTTTTTGAGAAGGAATTAAAGCTTAAAAATACGGCCTTAAAAAAAAGCATAAGTGCCTATATTAAAGGCGCGAGATGGTCGGTAATTATTACTGCCCCCATTATTTATTCTTTAATTTTTCCATTAGTGTTATTAGATATTTTCATGTCTATTTACCAAGCTATTTGCTTTCCTATTTATGGCATTCCCAAAGTCCGACGCAGCGATTACCTCGTGTTTGATCGTATGATGCTTGATTATCTCAATGGCATTCAAAAAATAAATTGTGCTTTTTGTTCCTATGGAAACGGCATTTTAGCGTTTGGTCATGAAGTGGCTGCACGCAGTGAGCAGTATTGGTGTCCTATTAAACATGCTAAAAAAGTACGAGGAGTTCATAATCGCTATCCTGTCTTTACTGATTTTGGTGATGGTGAGCAGTATCATGAAAAGGTAAGTGATATTCGAGAAATGTTTGATAAGGCAGATACACCGCCGGAGTGATTACAATGGATGGTAAGCAGTTTTTGCTCATGTGGTCTTATCGAATACAAGCGGTCACTTCTATTGTTTTACAGTTTGCGATTGCGATATTGGTCGTTATTTTATTATTAAAAGGCATATGGTTAAGTGCTTTTGCAGGTGCAATGATCTTTGCGCTTACTTTTGTGCCCGCTTTTTTTGAACGACAACTCAGCGTACATTTACCCATTGAGTTTACCTTACTAACGACTATTTTTTTATATGCATCATTTGCCTTAGGGGAAGTGAGGGATTTTTATACTCGCTTTTGGTGGTGGGATTTAATGCTGCATAGCCTCTCATCATTAACCATTGGCATTATGGGTTTTTTAGCTATTTATGTATTTCATATGACGCATCGAGTACATATGGCGCCCATTTACATCGCGAGCATGACGTTTTTTTTAACAGTCACCATGGGTACGCTTTGGGAGTTGTTAGAGTTTTCTTTGGATTGGTCTCTTCAGTTGACCATGCAAAAATCAGGCTTAATCGATACGATGACAGATCTGATGGTGGATGTTATGGGTGCATTTATAGCAGCTGTATTGGGGTATCTTTATGTTAAGAATGGTGACTCTCTTATTGTCGATCGACTGGTTAATTACTTTGTTGCTAAAAATCCTAAATTATTTAATTAGGAGGTGGAAGTTTAAAGAGATTCTTTTTACGCTTTTTACGTAGCCAGTTAATACTGTTAAGAATAAGAGGGTAGCTTAAAAGCTTTTTCTCTAAACGATACTTTCCGGGGTAATCAATTAAGAAGAGCCCTATGATTAAGGTTAATAGGCCTTGTCCGGGCAGGACTAACATAGCTATGCCGCTAAGTAATAATAGAATGCCAAGAATGTTTTTGAATAGTTTTTTTATTATCCAAGCGATGGAGAAGGGTTTGTAATAGAGTTTGGGTCTTTTGTTCTGTTCAAAGTAATCGTCAGGAATGGCTGCAACAATAAAGGGTGTTATTGCAAGTCCCACAAAAAAAATAATTAATGAGAAAAGCGTTACCCATGTAAGTAGATGTGTATGCTCACTCAATAAGTTAGCCATTAAAGATTTTTCCTTATCCTAAAACAGCCATTCTAGTTGTATTTTCTAAGGCATAGGTAGGATTGATTTTTATTGATAAAAATTAAATCCCTGCGTGCTCATTACTTTCACTTTTGGGTTTGTCAGATTTCTTTACATCTTGGCGGTGCTCTATTTTCTCTTCTTGCCGCGCCTCTATTTGATGTCTAGCACTTGGATTGAATATCGCATCCATTTCCATAAAACCCATTCCTACAGTACCGCTTCCCTTTGATTTCGATTTCCCTTTAAACCATCGTAAGTCGAATTTCCGGTAGACATAAATCATTCCTAGTAAAGGTAAGAGCCAGAGAATCAGCAACAATCCACCTTGTTTAGATGCTTTTGGCTCCCAATTTAAAATGACCTTGGTAAATATTAAATTAAAAATGAAGAGCAAGATAAGTGCCAGAGGTAGAAGCAAGACAAGTATGGAGTTGCTCATATTAGAAGCCAATGTGAACCAATGGAGGGTGTTTAGAAGGGCTTAACTACAGATAGTTCAGATTGAATCTTGGGAAAATGGTCCGCCCGACAGGAGTCGAACCTGTGACCTGCCCCTTAGGAGGGGGCCGCGCTATCCAGCTGTGCCACGGGCGGATGATGCGCATATTGTAGTATCTTTTAATAATTAATTCAGCAACCAGTATTCATTAAAATCTATGCCATATTGCTTGCATAGTAATGGCAAATTATTGTCATATTTGAGCGGGCTCGAAATCTGATTTATGGCCTAATATCATCATCATTCGATAAACACTGAATGGCTTGTTGTTCGCAGGGAGGGCAGTCTCTTTTATAACTGGCGCATTTGGCTATGCATTGGTGAAAATCAATAATGCAGAAACGATTGTTCCGCTTTACCGTATTGCAGGCAGGGTAATCCACACTGGCATTAACGATATCTCTGCGTATCAAATCACAGTGGCTCGTTATAAATAGCGTACGACGCTTAGCGAGCTGCTCAC
This sequence comes from uncultured Gammaproteobacteria bacterium, assembly GCA_963968645.1. GTDB lineage: Bacteria > Pseudomonadota > Gammaproteobacteria > Pseudomonadales > UBA7434 > UBA7434. The sequence goes on from CAXAHI010000073.1 coordinate 5,212, forward strand.
GTTGCTGCAGAAGTAGGGGGTCATTGTCGCTGATCCCACTGGTCAGTGGGTTGAGTAAAATATCGAGTAGCTGTCTCTGCGTGTAGGTCATACTTATAATCAAAGTATGCCTATCAAGTGTTGGTCGCCAGTGCTTACTGGGTTCTTGACTGGCGCAAGCGTAAAGTGACATGCTAAGGCCAATAAAAATAAGCCAAATGGTAAGTTTCATAGTGATCTCCCTGAAAACTGTTGATTCCGTATAAGCGCAAATTTAAGCGCGTATTGACTATAACAGGTCATGGTTCATATGTGAACTTCGGAATGTGTTCGAATTATAATAATGACATTATCTGAAAAGTTAGCTAAAAATCTGAAAGCGCGTCGCGGCAAATTATCGCAAGATGCGTTTGCGCGTAAATTGGGTATATCACGAGCGACGTTAACGCGCTTAGAGAATGCCGGTCAAAACACCACGCTTAAAACGTTGAATCAAATCAGTAAAAGCTTACGTTGTGATGTCGGTGATTTATTCTCTGACCCTACAAAAAAATAACTCATATTAATTCCATATATGCCTCTATGTCTGTCTTTAGAGCTATTTATATACCTTTTTTTGTATAGAGTGCACATTGCCTAATTCACGGGCACAAGTATTTAAATACAAACCAGCTATACAATAAAAACCAACGAAAAAAATAAAAAGTAATAGATATGTTCGATACTTACTCAACATTATTTGATGAGAGAGGGCACCTTTATCATTAGGCGATGAAGGACTTCCCTGCAGCCCGAAAAGCAGAGTTTGATACCGTTATTGATTTGTTAGACTTAACGGCTGGGGCGTCTATTTGTGATGTGCCATCAGGTGGTGGTTACCTGTCGAATTATATTGCTCATAATAATATTGATTTCTATTTCGTTGAGACCTCTCAAGTGTTTTCTAATGCTGCCAATATACTGTGCAACGATGCAAAGCAGGATATTGATAATATTACTGGGGCTAGCTATAAGAATATTATCTGCGACAGTATTACAACCATACCCCTGAATAGTGATTCCATAGACCGTGTTGTCAGTCTGTCTGGCCTACATCATGAGGTTGATCCTCCCCGTTTTTATAAAGAAGCGGCGAGACTATTGAATGACAATGGTCTTTTAGTTTTAGCAGATGTCAAAGAAGGCTCTGGTGTTGCCGGGTTTCTCAATGAGTTCGTTGATCAGCACAGCAGCATGGGCCATGAAGGACGGTTTTTTTGTGAGCAAACATTGGTAGATGTAGAGCAAAGTGGCTTTACCATTATTGCTACAGCCCATGAGCATTATGCTTGGCGTTTTTTATCGACTGATGAAATGGTTGCTTATTGCAAAATGCTTTTTGGTATTGATAAGGCAGATAATGCCATAATACTCAAAGCGATAAACGATTATTTAGGCTATACAGAAACAGAAAATAATTGCTTAATGAATTGGGATCTTATGTTTATAAAAGCAACCAAAGTAAAGCCAATTCTTTAATTAAAAACCACTCCCTCCTTTTTTAAAATTTTTACAAAGTAACTGTTTATTCGCCTTGCGGGTCTGGGTTATTACGCCTATTTTTAATGACGCTTACTTATTATGTATGCCCTATATTTATTTATACATATTATTAATCACTCATTTATATTGATTCTTTATTCCAGCTAGCAAGGACGAATACTATGCGCGTATTTTCATATTTATTAATATCCCTTCTATTTTTTACCTCTCCGCTCTATGCACAAGATCTTTATGTCAGCTACCTTATTGGTAATACAATCACGGAAGACAGCAATACCAACTTATTCGTTGACCCTGTTGAAAATAATGCTTCATTGGATTTTAGTAATGCTACCAGTGGCTCTCTAAGCATTGGCAAGTACTTTAATGACCATATACGTGGCGAATGGGAGGCCTCTTATCGTCAGCCTAACCTCGGTCGCTTGTCAGGTACTAATGACTTAGGTCAGTCGGCTAGCGTAGATGTGAGTAACTTCTTACGGACAACGACATTAATGTATCGAGTGCAATACGATTTTACCGAGCATGAAAAGTATCCTTTTCAGCCTTATGTATCGGGTGGTTTAGGATTTGCGCATCATAAAATCGATTTTTCTGGCGAGGGTGAGGACGATGCTGTCGTCGCTTATCAATTAGGTGCTGGTTTAATGTGGGAGTTTGGCCCATTAAATTATATTGTTGCTGAGTATCGATATTTGGCATCACAAAAAGCCGAGTTAAATAGCGTAAGTATTGATTATGCCGCGCATGAATTTAGACTCGGTGTATTGATGGGTTTTTAGATTTTATGTAAGGCTCAATAGCATTTTTATGCTGTCTTGCTTTACAAGATACGTCTCTATATAAACGGTGGGTATAAAGCTCGCCGTTTTTTGTATAAAACTTTTAATCATTTAAAAGGTCTTTTTTTGTTGAATATAAAAAGGACATTCTCATGGAGAAAAATCGGCTTGTCAATTTGGCTCGGTTTGTTCGAAGCAAGCCAGAACTCTCTACAACGGTAGCGGCCCTTTATTTGGCGCTGGTCTGGATACTGTCATGGATAATAATCTTCTTTTTAAGCACATGGCTCATTGATATTTCTACCAGTAAAGAAGGCTTTATTCTGGCTCTTTGGCTAGCCGTTGTTGCTGAGACCATTATTCGCTATGTCGAAAACATAGATGGTGTTGCGTATTTCAGTAAGCCCTTTGAGCTTAATCCCAAGGGTGACAATAAGGATTTCACTTTCGCGCGTATGCTTATTCTTTTATTTATGGGTTTGACATTGGCCTTTTTTTTCCAGTTCTTAAGCTCTGATACTATCGGTATTACTGGAAAGAATGATGCTTTATTTGTAGGGCAGCAGTTAGCAGGGCGAGATGGCTTTTCTAGCATGCTCTCAAGTTGGGGTGCGGCCTTGATGTATGATGGTGAAATTCAGTTAGCACTGTTTTTGAGTTTGTTATTCCGGATAGCTATATACAAAAGAAAGGTAAGACCGTAAACGATGAATAGTTGTTAATAACTATGAAATTGTTTCCATTTTTATTTTTTAGTATGTAATTTAATGTACTTAAATGCTAATCTATGTTTATTGAATTACAAAATTAATAACGTAAATGTTGGCCCAGAAAAAGGAGTTTTTAATTGACTACATATATTCCACTATTGTTGCCGGTAGTGTTTGTTCTAGTGATAACCTTTGGCGTTTTGGTTGGTAATGCAGGTATTAAATCATTACACGAAGCCGAAGTTCATCCACAGCAGTTACCGCCTTCAAAGTAGTTTTATTCATTGATCCATTGGCTGACTAGTTGATGGATGAATAAATAAATGTATAAGAATATAAGTACATAAAAATGCATTTACCTGCCTAGATAATATTTAACTGCCTATAAAAAACGACAAGTAGAAATACTTGTCGTTTTTTTTGAAAAGGTAGTTAAGTGCTCAGAAGGGTTTTATCTTACCTGAGAATCATTGCAAATCTAGAGGTGTGTTGGCAGCTCGGATTATCCTGTATTATTATCCTAATAAAAAACGAGCCATATAAAATGCTACCCCACTTAAATACCGCCTTCTACCAACAGCATGCCCTCAATCTCTGTTTCAGCTATCAGCAATTATTCAATAAACCTTTAGTCCAGCCAGATAATAATGGCTATCTAATTCAGCAGCTTTTCAACGCGCCTTTCGCCTTGCTATCCCACGGCCTAGAAGATGATCCGATTTTCAATTTCGGTAACGCAGCTGCGCTAAAACTATTTGAATACAGCTGGGATGAGTTTATTCAATTGCCTTCGCGCCTATCCGCAAAGACAGTCGACCAAAGCGAGCGGCAACGATTACTCGATGCCGTTAGTCAGCAAGGCTATATCGATAATTACACCGGTATTAGAATTGCAGCATCAGGCAGGGAGTTTTTAATAGAAAACGCGGTAGTGTGGAATGTGATTGATAAAGACGGCCGTTATTGTGGCCAGGCCGCCGCTATCTAAAGAGCTTGTTGCTAAGCACTGGTAATTGGCTTGCTGTTAGAGAAATTCTCTGCTTTACCCGTTGCATTGTAAGTTTGTCCTGAGCCTGTCTCACCTCGTAATATATTCATAAAACGATCAACACTTTGCTGCATGCCACCTAAAATACGCTCGTTAATCATCAGCATTTCTTGGCAGTCGGCTAGTTGTTTTTCTATGGTTTCCCATAAAGGCAGTAACTGCACATTGCTAATGGTATCTAACTTAATAATGGTGTCTTTCCAACGATCAGCTTCTGTCGATAACTGATTGCGACGCAATAAGGTGGTGCGTAATTCATTACGTTTTTCCATGCGCTTAACAATAACAATTTTCTGTTCGGCACATTCAGTAATAATTTTATTATCACGTGCTTCTAAGGCAACACGCTCTGATGTTAATAGTGTCGTTAAGCTGTTTAAGTCAGATTGATCAGCACCCAGGGATTGATATATTTCACCGGCTAATAAATTAAGCGCAGCGGTATCAATATTCGCTTGATGCGGCGCATGCTGATTCGATGAATCTTTTGATGGCTGTCGAGACGATTGCTTAGATGAATCGCGCTCTGTATTTTTAGGTAGGTTGCCTTGTAGATTACCTTGTAGATTATCTCGAAGGTGACCTGACATTTTTTCTTGTGGCATAACTTTAGTCCCCGCATGTGCACTAGGGGAAAAGACTTTTAGTAACTCGGTAAACATGGCATCGAGTTGGGCAACTTATCGGTTAGCTATGTATCAGCTAACTACCGAAAAATTGCTCATCAGCCAAAATACGCGTTGCTACCTGATTGGCATCAACTGTGTAGGATCCATTATTAATGCGTTCGCGAATATCATTAACTCGCGCTTCATCAATTTCTGGTAGTGCTTGCAAATCACGCTGAATACGACCGAGCTCTTGTGCGCGTGCGCTCAATTGAACAGTGTCATGCTTATTATCAACTAACGCTTCGGCACTAGCGCGGCTGTTCGCTTCGCTATTGCTGTTGGCATTATTGTCAACGTTACCACTATTTCGAGCAGTGCTCGATTGAGGGCCGTTAACGTTGTTGATGTGATTAACCATGTCTGTTCAAGCTCTAATCATTGATTCATGTGAATGTGTTACTGCATCCTAAACCGCTGCTGTCGTTCGTTTGGGTCTTTTCCGTTCTGTATTCACTTAATCATTTTGATTGATATAAATGATACGTATTTCAACTCAAGACTTAAAACACCGAAGCGGGATGCGTTTATGCACATTACCTTTATCGGCCATCTTTTTTGTAACTTGAGTCACGTTTTAAAGCATTTTTATATTAAGCCATTGGCTTATTTTAAGTGCTTGAAATCCTTTAAAAAACTGCTTTTGCTTGCTGCTATTTTTTAGCCATTACCAGCGTTTTCGTTATCACTTAATGGCACTAGCAGCCATTAAGTGGCGCTTAAACCTTGTTCATAGCGGTGAGGGAGCATCCCTTACATCACCGTTTGTACTTTACCTGGCGCAATCACCTTTGCTCTAATAATGCGGTTTGAGCTGAGGTTGCGAACTTTAATCTGTTGCCCTTTGCTGCCATCCCCCATAGCCGTACCCGCCATCTTGGCACTCACGCCATGTGAGTTGGCAATAATCATGACTTGGTCACCGCGTTTAATCCACTTAGGCTGTGTTAGGCCACTATTACTTAAGGGTTTTCCAGCGGCAACGGGGCGCGTGGCCAGTGTGCCAATAGCATCGTTAATACGGGTTAAATAATCACTATTCATGCCTTGCAGCTTTTGCTCGCGAATCACTATGTCGGCTGCGTTAATCACTTCGTTTCTTTGTATAGCGCGAACGGCTGTTACCACCGATTGCCAATGTTCAAATTTGACCGGAATAAATACGCCCCAGGGTTTGTCATCGTCGCAACGTACTTTTATGAGCTTTCTGCCTGAGCGTGCATTGCCTTTTTGTGGGGTAAAGCTGAGGTCTTGTGAGCAGCGTCTTAGTGTCAGTCTTGAATCGATGGATGCGGCGCTGTATTCAATGCGCGAATGCGGGTTTTCGACTTTGGCTTGCTGTCGAACAAAGGCAAGTGTTAACGCTTGTATCTCGGTGGCGTTAATCATTCTTGAAAGCGCGACTGCTGGCTTGTTAACGCCGTTAGCTGCTTCTTTATCAGTAAGTTGATCAATAGGCGCTTGCTGATGAATAGCGGCTTGTTGATTACTAGAAGAGGGCGTGTCGCTGACATTATTGGCTGATCCTGGAATAGCCCAAAATAGCAAACCCATAATACAGGCGGCAGCGGCCGTTAAGCCGGTGCTATGAGCCGACTGACAATGTGCTTGTCGGTGGCTAATGCTCTGTTTATTGATAGCAGCTGATGCAATAGATGCTATCAATGCCACGGATGCTTTCTTCATTCTACGACTCGTATACGCCAAAAAATTGCCAATTGATCTAATTACAAACTAAGGGAGCAATTTTCATGCCGTTAACGTTCTTCTCTACATGGCCTTTAAACCTCGGTTGGCTAAGAGTTGATCTACATCACATCCTGTTTTTCGTCAGCCTTTGCCGCTTTGCGGCAGGTGCTTGCCGCAAACCTTAAAAAAGTCGTAATTATCTTACCTTTAAATTAATTAAGTTACTGATTTTAAACAATAAAAAGGTTGTGGCATATCGGTTGCAACTAACCTAGTGAGATAGCCATTTGTGATGAGAGAAAAACGATGACAGCGATCAACTTTGCCAATGCATTAGGAGTCCATGAACGGGCTTTGCATTTACGTACCGAAAGATCTGCTGTATTGGCGAATAATTTGGCGAATTCTGAAACGCCTGGCTACAAAGCGCGTGATTTTGACTTTCGTGCAGCATTGCAGGCAGCGAAATCCGACAAAAACGCCATGAATATGTCACGTACTCACAAGGGACATATTATTTCTACAGTGAAGAGCGAGGGTGTATCGGTAGATCTTGCTTATCGTGTGCCATTGCAAGCCAGTATTGACGGCAACACGGTTGATGCACAAATGGAAAGCGCAGCCTTTGCGCGCAACGCATTAGAGTTTGGTTCTAGCTTCCGCTTTTTAAATGGTCGCTTTTCTAGTTTGGGCAAAGCCCTAAGCGGTAATTAAGAAAGCC
>CAXAHI010000074.1:0-12331 GCA_963968645.1 uncultured Gammaproteobacteria bacterium
CCATCGTTATTTCTATCTCTATACACGCGCGTTCGGCCCTGACGACTAATCACCAATGCGCGCGCTAACGATAAATCACCTTCTTTATCGCAAATATGAAATCGACCAAACTGCCTTGCCATACCGGTAGGTGAATAACGCAAATAATTTTTCCGTCCCGATGCGCGCCAACTAATAGTGCTGCTGTTCGGCGCAAAATCAATTAATTCCTCCAGGGTTTCTTCGTCATCGATAATGCCATTATTATTTTTATCAATAAAAATCATGATGCCGTCTTCCCATTCTTCACCACAAGCCGTTTCTGTATAAGGGCACAGTGAAACAATTTCTCTGCTGGTAATGGCTATATAGCGGGCTGTTGCCATGGCTCGCTGCAACGTTTCAATATAAACATCGGCTTGCTGCTTTTGCCATAACTTGGCAAAGCTCGGCACAGCCATGCTTACCAATAGCGTGATAATGGTGGTGGTAATTAATAGTTCAATTAGGGTAAAGCCTAATGGCGGCTTTGAGGTGGTGTTTTGATTTCGGGCAGGGGGTGTTACAGGTAAATTGACCATGGTTGCATCTCCTTATGCATAGTTTTTTTACTTACATGTAAAACCAGGCAGGTAATACAAGTAAAGCGACGCGTTATCCTTAACCGTCACAGCGTGCATAATAAGTCGATAAGCGAGGAGACTCAATAACCTCTGGTCAGTTCATTAATCGTAGAGCGTAGGAATGGGTTGACGCTTATGCTGCGTTTTACTAAAAATATCAGTCAGGCGTTTTACTACTTCATCCGATACTGGCTTGCCTTCCAGAAAGTCATCAATATTGTCATAGCTTAAGCCTAATGCTTGCTCGTCAGATTTCTGTGGCGCTAAGCATTCTAAATCGGCAGTGGGTGCTTTAGAAATAATAATATCGGGCGCACCTAAGTGGGTGGCCAGTTGACGGACCTGACGTTTACTTAAACCAAATAGCGGTGCAAGGTCACAGGCACCATCGCCCCATTTAGTATAAAAGCCAGTAATGTTTTCTGCCGAATGATCAGTGCCTAAAACTAATGCCCCCACTAAGCCAGCAATTTCATATTGCGCGATCATGCGCGTGCGTGCTTTAACATTGCCTTTGGCAAAATCGATAACAGCTTCGTCACTCGGTAATAAGCCTTGTGATTCTACTGCGGCTAGTGCCTGTGCATGAATGCCATCGGCGCCAGACTGAATATTAACGGTTAAATGTTGGCTGGGTTTAATAAACTGAATTGAAAGCTGTGCGTCATCTTCATCACGCTGGGTCTCATAGGGTAGACGGACAGCCAGAAACTGATAACCAGCATGACCTTGGTCTTGATTAAGCTCATCAATAGCCAGTTGTGCTAAACGCCCACAAACCGCTGAATCGATACCGCCACTAATACCCAGAACTAAATGCTTCATACCCGACTGCTTGAGCTGCTGCTTAATAAACGCGACTCTACGGCTAATTTCATGGGCCGGATCTATAATGGGTAAGACTTTCATCTCTTCGATAATTTCAGCTTTGTTCATGACATATATTCTATTAATGGATTAATGGGTTTGTCTGAGTTCTTTATTTTACGTTGGGCCGAACTCAAAAGATCATCAAAATATTACTCTGCTCATGGGTATATTGCTATTGGCTTAATGCCAGATGTTTCGCGCTATCGTTTTTCTAATTTTATAATCTATGATTATTCAGCGTGCACCGTTTTGATTCATATCAAGATAAATATAACTCGCCATGCGCCCCGTTTGTGCCTCACGGCGATAAGAATAAAAGCGCTCTGATTCGCTAACCGTACAAAAGCCGCCGCCATAAATATGGTGAACACCACAGGCATTTAACGCAATAGTCGCTAGCTGGTAAATATCAGCCTTATATTTATTGTTAGCTTGCGCTTCAAATGCAGCGGCATTTAATTGTCCTGTCATGGTGTCGTTAACAAAAGCATCTTTAACGTCGACACCTACTTCAAAATAATCAGGACCAATAGCCGGGCCAAGCCAAGCATATATTGCTTGGCTTTTAATCGCGGGTAACTGATTACAAAAAGCATTAATACTATTGCTGACAATACCATTAGCCAAACCACGCCAACCGGCATGAATGGCGGCAACGCGAGAGCCTTGTGCATCACATAAAAGAATCGGTAGACAGTCAGCTGTCATGACAGTGCAAACGGTATTGTGCTGGCTGGTGAATGCAGCATCGGCATGCAGGGCTTGGTTTTGCACTTTATCCACTTCGATAATAATCGTGCTATGGGTTTGTTCTAGCCATTGCCATTGTTGTGGTGAGCTGTTCTCGGATAGCGCTAAATACGCTCTGTTATTAGCAACATCATCGATGTTGTCACCCACATGCTTCGCCAAGTTCAAAGAGTGGTAGGGCGCTTGGCTGCTTCCGCCGCTGCGCGTACTCACGCCGGCAATAACATGGGCTGGCGCCGGCCAAATGGGTTTAATGATATTGTCGAGCGCTGCTGTCATTCTTCGTATTTAGGCCGTTTATCTTCTGCGCGTAAGGCATTGACGAGCTGGGTGTAGTCATCGGGTAAATCACATTGAAATTCAACCATTTCTTGCGTCGCGGGATGCTCAAAACTTAATTGAAAGGCATGCAGCGCCTGACGTGGGAACTGTCTTAATATTTCATCGAGCTCAGTACTTACACCAGAAATTTGCTGGTAGCGCGTGTTATACGTTTTGTCGCCAACTAAGGGATGTTTAATATGCGCCATATGAACGCGGATTTGATGCGTCCGGCCGGTTTCAAGTTTGACGGTGAGGTCGGTGTGATGCGCAAATCGTTCGCAAATACGATAATGCGTTACAGCAGCCTTTGACGCGCTGGTATCTGAAATTTTAGCGACTGCCATTTTAGTTCTGACACTGGTGTGTCGGCCAATGGGCGCATCGACGGTGCCGCCAGAAATAAAGTTACCTTTTACAACGGCTCTGTAGACACGGCTGACAGTTCGTTGCTGTAACTGCCTAACGAGGCTGCTATGGGCTTCGAGACTTTTAGCGACAACCATTAAGCCGGTGGTGTCTTTGTCTAAGCGATGCACTATGCCGCCGCGTGGCAGGGCTGAATTACCGGGGCAATGCGCTAATACGCTATTGACTAAGGTGCCCGATAATAAGCCGGGAGCAGGATGAACTACGCAATTAATCGGCTTATTAACGACCAATAAGTGTTCGTCTTCATAGACAATATTAATAGGACGGCTTTCGGGCGCCCAATCGGATACCGGTGTGAACTCAGCCGTTAAGTCTAATTGAGCACCAATAAAGAGTTTTTGGCGAGGTTTACATTGCTGGTTATCGGCGGTGAGCTCTCCCGAGGTAATCCAGCTTTGTAATTTGCCACGAGAAAATTCAGGGAACAGTTTTGCCGCAATCTGGTCACAACGTTTACCCGAAAGTTCTTCGGTGATGGTGGCACTGCGATAAATGATATTGTCAGATGGATCCTGGCTCTCAATGGACGATGCATCATTTTCAATTGACGATTCGTCGTTTTCAATTGGAGCTGCATTGCTCTCAATAGAGGCTGCATTGTCCTCAGTCGATGAATCTACGGTGGTATCCGCTGTCGATTCAGTCGTCTTTGATTGAGGATTTTGGTCCGAATTTGCTGTCGTATTGCTCATAGAGTGATAATTTCAGTTGCGCGCGTGAGCGATCAAGGCCGAGTTATGTGATAATTGGCCTCATTAGCCCGCAATTGTATCGTAGTCTGGGCGAGTGGTATAACATCATCATCAGAACTCGCCCTAATAAAGGCGGTAATCACACAAACGCCAATATTTGGCACCGTAGTTCTTACAGAGGCATCAGATTCGAATGAACAAACTTACCACTTATGGCGTTTTTGCTACGTTGATTATTTTGATGGCTGGTTGTTCAGTTTTTAGTAGTAAAGATAAAACCGATGAAGAACGCGAAAAAGCGCGCCTATTATCTGAGCAGCAGCTTTATGAGCGCGTTCAAGAATACTTTGATAATGAACGATTTGATTTAGCTGTTAAAAACCTGCAACTACTTGAATCTCGTTTTCCTTTTGGTGTTTATGCCGATCAATCACAGCTAGAAATCGTTTACGCGTATTATCGTGACAATAACGAAGATGCAGCTATTGCTGCCGCCGATCGTTTCTTACGTCTACATCCTAGACATCCCGATGCTGATTACGCTTGGTATATGAAAGGCCTAGCCAACTATAGCCTTACGCCAGGTATACTTTCGCGCTTCCATCAAGCCGATCATTCCGCTAGAGATGTCGCTTCAGCACGTCGATCATTCCGTGAGTTTCAGGAGTTTTTGCGCCGTTACCCCGATAGCGTTTATGCCGCCGATGCCCGCGTGCGTATGGTCAATATTAAAAATGTGTTAGCGCGTCATGAAATGGTGGTTGCTAATTACTACGTTAAGCGTCGCGCTTATACGGCAGCTATTAATCGCGCTAAAGCAGTGGTAGAGCAATACCCTAAAACTGAAGCAATGAGTGATGCATTCGCTTTATTAGTGTTTTGTTATCACCGTATGGATTTAACAGACCTTGCTGATGATAACTTATCCGTATTAACGGCTAACTTCCCTAATCATCCTTCTTTGGATGAGAATGGTGATTATCGTTATGCGGCTGATTTTAATCTTGATCATCGCTCTTGGTTGAACCGCGGTTCATTCGGTTTACTTGATGCGCCGCGTGCCCCGATTTTTGATATTCGTAATACTAAAAAATAAATTTCGACTATTTTTTATAAGCCTCTTAATATTCAGAAGGGGAGCATCAGCTCCCTCAATGCCTTAATTCTCGTTAGCCCTTGAAATAATCGTTATTGCCCCTATCTTTATTGTATGTATAAGTTGTAGAAAACACAGCAGTTAAACAAACAAAGATAGCGGGGCAATTACCATGCGATTTGATCGTTTTACTCAAGCTTTACAAAGTGCCTTAGCCGATGGCCAATCTATGGCTATTGGTAAAAATCATTCTGCCATTGAACCCGCTCATCTTTTACTTGCCATGTTAAATTCAACCGGCAGCTCCGTTACACCGGTACTAAAACAGTCGAGTGGTGACTTACCAAAATTAATAAGTGCATTAGAGCAAGCGGTACAATCATTGCCGACGCTTCAGCAAGCTACAGGTGAAATATCCGCTTCGCCAGATTTAGCCAAACTCATGAACCTTGCCGATAAATATGCGCAAGATAAAGGCGATCAGTTTATTTCTAGTGAAGCGGTTTTGTCTGCGGCCTTACAAAAAAATGCTAGTTTATTACCCTTGTTTAAAAAAGCAGGCTTTGATGCTGTGCAGGTAGAGCAAGCCATTAATAATATTCGTGGAGGCGAGTCTGTGACATCAGCCGATGCAGAAAATAATCGACAATCTTTAGATAAATATACGATAGATCTTACTGCGCTAGCCGAGCAAGGCAAGTTAGATCCCGTTATTGGTCGTGATGATGAAGTGCGTCGCACTATTCAAGTATTACAGCGTCGGACTAAAAACAATCCGGTGCTTATTGGTGAGCCTGGCGTGGGTAAAACCGCTATTGTTGAAGGTTTGGCACAAAGAATTGTGAATGGCGAAGTACCCGAAAGCATTAAGAATAAACGATTATTGTCGTTGGATCTTGCGGCTTTATTAGCGGGTGCTAAATTTCGTGGTGACTTTGAAGAGCGTTTAAAAGCAGTGCTTAAAGAGTTGTCGCAGCATGAAGGGCAAATTATTTTATTCGTTGATGAGTTGCATACCATGGTCGGTGCGGGTAAAGCCGAAGGCGCAATGGATGCAGGTAATATGTTGAAGCCGGCCTTAGCGCGGGGTGAGTTACATTGTGTGGGTGCAACTACATTAAATGAATATAGGCAGTTTGTTGAAAAAGATGCCGCGCTAGAACGTCGCTTTCAAAAAGTACTTGTCGATGAGCCTTCAGAAGAAGATACGATTGCTATTTTACGTGGCTTAAAAGAGCGCTATGAAGTTCATCATGGTGTCGATATTACAGATGCTGCCATTATCGCCGCGGCGAAATTATCACAACGTTATATTACCGATAGACAATTACCCGATAAAGCCATCGATTTAATTGATGAAGCAGCGAGTCGTATTCGCATGGAAATTGACTCTAAGCCTGAAGTTATGGATAAGTTAGAGCGGCGTTTAATTCAATTGAAAATACAACGTGAAGCTGTTAAAAAAGACAAAGACGAAGCGGCAAAAAAACAATTAAAAATCTTAACCGACGATATTGCAGTGGTCGAAAAAGAATTTGCCAATTTAGATGAAGTCTGGCGCGCAGAAAAAGCGACAGTGCAGGGTGACCAACAAATTAAATCTGAATTAGAACAGGCGCGTATTGCACTAGAGGCCGCTTCGAGAAGCGGTGATTTAAGTCGCATGTCAGAACTACAATACGGCACTATTCCTGCGTTAGAAAAACAGCTTGCCGATATTGCCACAATGGACACGCCGGTAATGACATTGCTACGTAATCGCGTTACCGATGAAGAAGTGGCTGAGGTAGTGTCACGCTGGACCGGTATTCCGATTAATAAAATGCTTGAAGGTGATAAAGATAAATTGCTACGTATGGAAGCTGAATTGCATCATCGCGTTGTCGGTCAAGATGAAGCGGTAAAAGCGGTATCCGATGCAGTTAGACGTTCGCGGGCAGGATTGTCTGATCCAAATCGACCTAACGGTTCTTTTCTGTTTCTTGGGCCTACAGGCGTGGGTAAAACCGAGTTATGTAAATCATTAGCGAGCTTTTTATTCGATAGCGAATCGTCATTGGTTCGTTTAGATATGTCTGAATTTATGGAAAAGCATTCGGTGTCACGCTTAATCGGCGCACCTCCGGGTTATGTGGGCTACGATGAAGGCGGTTATTTAACAGAAGCTATTCGCCGTCGTCCTTATTCTTTATTACTGCTTGATGAAATTGAAAAAGCGCATCCGGATGTCTTTAATATTTTATTACAGGTACTTGATGATGGTCGCCTAACGGATAGTCAAGGGCGAACGGTAGATTTTAAAAACACCGTGATTGTTATGACCTCGAATTTAGGCTCGGATGTAATTCAGCATATTGCCAGTGACAAATCCTATGATGCGGTTGATTTTGGTTTACCGCAGCAAGAAGGCTTAGTCGGTGAAGACTCGATGTTAACCGAGAGTCGTTATGGGGCTATGAAATCGGCGGTTATGGATGTGGTATCAAAGCATTTTAGACCGGAGTTTATTAATCGTATTGATGAAACCGTTGTGTTTCACCCTTTGGGTCGAGAGCATATAGGTGGTATTGCCACCATTCAGTTACAACAGCTGCATGACCGTTTAGCCGAGCGAGAGCTTACGCTGCAAATAGATGATCAAGCACTCGCGATGATTGTAGAGGCAGGCTTTGATCCTGTTTATGGGGCAAGGCCTTTAAAGCGCGTTATTCAGCAGCGCATAGAGAATCCGTTAGCGCAGCATTTATTGGCGGGTGATTTTAGTGCTGGTGACACCATCGTGGTGGAGTTGATAACGGAAAATAATAGTGGCGCTGGGGGGAGGTTGAGCTTTAAAAAGCAATCTATTCATTAGATACTTAGCAAAAAGCCACCTTTACTCATCTTTAAGCTTCTGAGATACAAATATTTTTCTATTACCGGCAAATAGAGAGCATGATAGATATTGTTGTTCATGAGTGGCTTGGCTGGATATGAAGGCGGTTTATCGATAGTTAAAGTATTTATTTGCATTTCTTTTATCTTATTGTTTTTAAACAATATATTTTAGGCCTGGTTTTGGTGTTTTTTTAAGTTCCGCCTCATTTTGGTGCTTTTTTTAATGTTTTTATTTCGTGGCGAGGCTCAATTGTGATGGTGAATAGATGAAAAAGCAGTTTTTTTTATCGTAAAATGCTTCCGTTTCAACGTTTTTCAGCAGCAAAAACCGCAGCTTATGTTAGGCTGAATATTAGTCAGATCTTTTTCGGTGTTAGAGCCGTATAACACTATTGATAACAGCGTTATAGATTCATTTTAAAATTCAATATTTTTTAAAATCAACGCAAAATAATAAAATAACGAATTTTCGGTAAAGACTCCCGATCTTATAATCATAAATATGGAACGACTGGTATGAAAAAAATTAATTTGGCAACATTGGTAATGTTCTTTTTACCCGTATATTTTGCTTTTACTAGTTCTGCCCAAGCATACGATATTGAATTCCCAACCGAAAATACTATCTACTTATTGTTAGTCAACGACAATCCGGGTGCCGTTTTTCATTCAATCTCTATTTCTATACCTGAATCATTACCGAGTTTTGTGACCTCTGCAGAAGTCACTATTGTTCCTGAATCCATTAACGGTGGAGGCAGTGCTTTAGCTGCCATAGAATTTAATACTTTTTATGCGCCAGCAGGAACTACGGATGATCTCATCTTTAGTGTTTCAGGACAGGCAGCAGGGGCGGCTATTAATTTTGATGTCACCGTTCCGCTTACTGTTGTTACTAGTGCAGCAGCAGCGCAAGGCCAAGTAGGAACAGGTATTCCTGTTCCAGACTCTGGTGGCGTTGATACTGATAACGATGGTATTAGCGATGCGTTAGAGGTGGCTTTTGGTAGTGACCCTCAAGTGTCTACTTCAACACCGAGTGAGCCAAATGATGCTGACTTTGATGGTGTTGCCGATTCCAATGACAACTGCCCAGCCGTTGCTAATGCGGATCAAGCCGATACTGATAACGATGGCACTGGTAATGCTTGTGATAGCACTCCGAACGGCGATGATGATTCTGATGGCTTTGATAACAGCACGGACAATTGCCCTGCGATTCCAAATGCTGATCAAATAGATACCGATAACGATGGTGCAGGTGATGCCTGTGACAGTACTCCGAATGGTGATACTGATACCGATGGTGTTGATAACAATACCGATAACTGTCCTGCCGACGCGAATCCTGATCAGCTAGATTCTGATACTGATGGTACGGGTGATGTATGTGATGCCACGCCTTTTGGCGATGAAGTGAATGAAGAGTTTGTTCCTATGATGCCTGCTTTCGCTTTCGGTTTACTGGCTATGCTTCTAGCAGCTGCTGGTTTACCACTTAAACGTAATAAAGCGAGTAAATAGTAATAATGAAAAGATCACTTGTTAGTTTATTACTGCTTAGCGTTATTACCTTAGCGCCCGCTTCCGTGTTTGCCGGTACGCCCGTTCGCATACAAATAGTTGACTCGGTACCTGTGCTCGATACTTTTTCCAGAAAGATATCGATAGTGTCAGCTTCCGCCAGTTCGACAGGTAGCGCAGGTAATGCCGCAGCCGCAGCTGACAATCTTTTGTCAACACGCTGGGAATCGCAATTCAATATAGACCCTACGACGCTAACTTTAGATTTAGGTACGGCTTATAGCCTTAGTCAGGTGGTTATTTATTGGGAAACGGCTAATGCCGCTACTTATAGAATTGAAGGTTCAAATAATAATAGTAGTTGGACGGTTTTATCTAATTTTTCGGGAGGGACCTTTGCTCCTAGAACCGATACTACGCCTATAGCAGGAACCTACCGCTATGTGCGCATGAATGGTTTAAGCCGGCCTGCAGGTAACGATTATGGTTATTCTATTTATGAAATGGAAGTTTATGGTGCAGTTGCGTTAACCGCAGATACCGATAACGACGGTGTCGATGACAGTGTTGATACTTGTCCAGCAACTCCGCCTAATACAATCGTTCGTAGTAATGGATGTGACATTACCTTTATTGGGGGTTATGAATCACCGGTAACTTATCCAGGCTATTCGTTAGTTTGGAGCGATGAGTTTTCAGGGACTTCATTAAACACTAATGACTGGACGCATGAGATTGGTAACGGCTGTCCCAATCTTTGTGGCTGGGGTAATAGCGAATTACAAAGTTATCGCTCTCAAAATTCTACTGTAGCTGATGGCCATCTCACCATCGAAGCTAAGCGAGAAAATTCAGGTGCTTACACGTCTTCGCGTATTAAAACGCAGGGCAAGAAGTTCTTTAAATATGGTCGAATAGATATTCGAGCCAAAGTGCCTCGAGGTAATGGATTATGGCCTGCACTTTGGATGTTAGGAGAAAGTATATCCTCTGTTAGTTGGCCGAGAAGCGGTGAAATCGATATTATGGAAATGATCGGTGGCAATAATTCGACGACACTTGGAACGGCGCATTGGTACAACGGTGGTCACAATTATACCGGTGGTAACACGACTATACCTTCAGGTGAATTGGCAGATGAGTTTCATGTGTACAGTATTGTTTGGACTGCGCAAAGTATTAGCTGGTACCTAGATGATGATCCGCAGCCATTTTATGTGCTGGATATTTCACCGGCAGAGTTAAGTGAATTTAGAGAGAATTTCTTTTTGTTATTTAATATTGCCGTTGGCGGTACTTTAGGTGGTACTGTTGATGACAGCAATTTACCGCAAACAATGATTGTTGATTATGTTCGAGTGTTTCAGTAAACATTAATTTATAGCATTATCTAAACCGCAATAAGCTGTTTGAGTTTATTGCGGTTTTTTTATGACTGCGTTATTTCATTTACTGATAGACTGTAGTTCGATTTTTATTATCTATTTTAGCTACAGGAATAATTTTAATGATTAAAGCTTACGCCGCATTTGAAGCCAAAGGTGAACTAAAACCGTTTGAGTATGACCCAGGTGAATTGCAGGCTAATGAAGTTGAAATAGATGTTCACTACTGTGGTATTTGTCATAGTGATTTAAGTGTTATTGATAGTGAGTGGGGGCAGATGCCGTATCCGATTGTGCCCGGTCATGAAGTGGTTGGAAAAATAGCTAGCGTGGGTAGTAGCGTTACTCATCTAAAAGTAGGGCAGGCTGTTGGTCTTGGTTGGCATGCAGGTTACTGTAATAGCTGCGTGAGTTGTGACAATGGTGATAATAATTTATGTGGCAGTGCGCAGCCAACCATTATTGGTCACCATGGTGGTTTTGCCGATAAAGTCCGTGCTGATGCTAACAGTGTTATTGCTATTCCAAACAGCATAGATTTAGCGTTAGCGGGCCCATTGTTTTGCGCTGGTGTTACCGTGTTTACGCCGCTGCTTGAATTCAATATTAAAGCCGGCGATAAAGTAGCGGTTATTGGTATTGGTGGCTTAGGCCATTTGGCTTTGCAATTTCTTAATGCTTGGGGTTGCGAGGTAACGGCTTTTACTTCGAGCGAAGCGAAAAAACAAGAAGCGTTAACGCTGGGTGCACATCACACTTTAGACTCTCGCAATGCGGCAGATGTTGGTGGCGCGGCGGGCAGTTTCGATTTAATTATTTCAACGGTGAATGTGAAATTGGATTGGGGGCTTTACCTTAATACGTTAAAACCGCGCGGACGTTTGCATTTTGTCGGTGCCGTTTTAGAGCCGCTTGATATCAATGTATTTTCATTAATTCCTAGCCAGCTATCGGTGTCAGGCTCTGCCGTTGGCAGCCCTTCGACCATAGAGAAAATGTTAGCGTTTGTGGAGCAACATGATATTAAGCCGGTGGTTGAATCGTTTAGTTTTGATAATGTGAATGCTGCGGTAGAGCGCGTTAGAAGTGGTAAAACCCATTATCGCGTGGTGCTTGCCCGCGAGTAGCCGTTAGCGGCGTTTTTCCGCTCACGGCTGCTTTTGATCTTGTCAGCGGCTTATACCGTATAAGTAATAATGATAATTCAATATGACGACACAGTATGATGACAAATATATGATGACAAATATGACGACAGAAGAAGAATCGTTTAATCAAGATGCTAGCGCCCAACAAGTGGCCAAGTCAGGTGCCTATGGTGATTTATCGGCTGAGTCGCTATCGCGTATTATCGAAATGGCATGGGAAGATCGCACGCCCTTTGAGGTCATTAAAACGCAATATGGATTTGATGAAAAAGCGGTGATTAAATTAATGCGTAGCCAGTTAAAACGTCGTAGTTTTGAGCTTTGGCGTGAGAGGGTGACTTCTCGTGGCACCAAGCATATGGCTAAACGACCGGCTTCTGTTTTACGTCATCATTGTCCTACGCAGTATAAAATGCGCAATAGTAAGTGACTCGCGGCGCTAAAAAACAAGCCGCAAAAAGCAGTAAGCAAAGTAAGATCTGTCCCGTGTGTTTATTGTCATTCGATAATAGAAAAAAATGGCAGCAGCGTGGTATATGGGATGAAATTGTTTATTGTTCAGCGCGTTGCCGTTCTAATACCAATCGTTCTAGCGCCGACCGTTCGAAGTCAAGCAGCTCTAACTAAAGTCAAG
>CAXAHI010000075.1:0-12163 GCA_963968645.1 uncultured Gammaproteobacteria bacterium
TGACTGGCTGTCGGGCCACCCCCGACGACCTTGACCTTAAAACTCAAACAAAAAAGTGAAACCTCAGAATATAGCATTACCACTAAACGCTTATGCACAAGACTCTGGTATCTAGCTGTCGCCCCACCCCCGACGACCTTGAACTGAAAACTCAAAAAGAAATCAGCTACAAACATAAAAACTATTAAAACTGAAGCTTCAACTCCGCAACACAAACCTTCCTAGCATTGCGCACGGACTCACCAATCGCTTCGCCGCGAATGCCGGCGGCGACAAACTCTTTGGCATTAACACTCTTACAAAGCTCATAAGCGGTTCTTAAAAAAGCGATTGAGCCTAAATTCTGGTGTGAGCGTTCTGGACTAGTAGATATTAAAGCTTCGCAAGTTTGCAAAAACTCTTCAAAGCGATCGGGTCGTCGCCATGCATCGCAGACATCAAGTAATGAAACAATAATATCGGGCTTAGCAGATTTCGCTTGAATGGCAAATTCAATATAGTAGGCAACAAGACCTGCAAGGTCACCATAGTCATTCGGCACTCTCAGCCGCTTACTTATGGCTTTAACCGCATTGTCATCATTGTTTTTATTGCGCAGTACTTTAGCAACAATATTTTTAGGCCTGCCGTTGCTATCAATAGCATGCAATACAATGGCCCAGCGTACTTCGCCAGAGTAATTTTGTTTGGCCGCATATTCTAACGCTGCTAATGTTCGCTTACCGATGTTGCTAGAGACATCTAACATGTTATCACTGTTGTGAAAGCAGCGATTAAGCTCGGGCAGCAGCTGTTCTAATGCATCGCATTGATAAAGCGTTTTAATAAATGCTTGCGGCGATGTCTCGTTCAATCCTCTGCGAAACTCTTGCCAAATTCGCTCGGGTGAGAGTTCGGTTAATTCACCTGAACGACTAATTTCTTTCATCAGTGCCATGGTTTCATCGGCAATGGTAAAGCCGAGATGCAGTAGCTTGGCATGAAATCTTGCGACACGTAGCACGCGTAATGGATCTTCAGTGAAGGCTGTAGAAATATGTCTGAGTATGCGATTGTTAATATCGGCAAGCCCATTGCAAGGGTCTATTAAGCGGCCACTCTCATCTTTGGCGATGGCGTTAATAGTTAAGTCACGACGGGTAAGGTCTTGATCGAGCGTGACTTCGGGGCTGGCATAAATTTGAAAACCGGTATGCCCACGGCCGTCTTTTCTTTCGGTGCGGGCAAGGGCGTGTTCTTCTTTGGTTGTTGGATGCAAGAATACAGGAAAATCTTTGCCGACTTGTTGATAGTCTTGGTCGAGCATTTCTTTAACGGTTGCACCAACCACTACCCAGTCACGTTCAATAACGTTAATGCCTAACAGTTGATCACGTACTGCGCCGCCGACTAAATAGGTTTTCATTGTGTTAACTCTGACTTTTCGCAACTGTGAGATGGTAATTATCTAATTGCATTAATGTTAATGTTTGTCCCCATACACAACCGGTATCAAGACCAAATAAATGTTCATTATCAATATGGCCATTTAGGGCTGCCCAGTGGCCAAAAATAATACGCTGTTGCTGAGTTTTTCTGTCGGCAACTTCAAACCAAGGCTGGTATCCCTTAGGTATATTGTTAGTGTCGCCAGAATAAGTGAGCTCTAGTTTACCGTTATCATTACAGATTCGCATGCGGGTAAAATAATTGGTGATGCATCGCAGTCTATCGGTGCCGGTTAAGTCATCATGCCATGTGTCGGGTGTGTTGCCATACATGTTAATTAAAAAAGGATGAATGGCATCAGTTTTTAATACGGCTTCAACTTCTGCGGAATAGTTAAGCGCTTCTTGTAATGTCCACTGCGGGGCAATGCCGGCATGGGCCATGGTGAAGTTAATGGCATCGTCGTGAATGCAAAGTGCTTGCTGTCTTAACCAATCAATTAATTCGTCGCTATCACTGGCATCTAAAATGGACGCAGCGGTATCGGATGGCTTGGCTTTGCGATGGCCATAATAAATAGCGAGTAAATGTAAATCATGATTGCCAAGCACGCAGCGGACACTGTTGCGATGTTGATACAAAAATCGCAGTGTGGCCAGTGAGTCGGGGCCGCGGTTAACCATGTCGCCAGCGACCCATAAGCAATCGTTAGACGGATTAAAGGCAACTTGATCAAGGCAGTCCATGAGTTCATGGTAGCAACCTTGAATGTCACCTACGGCATATTGTGTCATGGTTGATAAGGTGCCATTGAGGTCATCTTAAGCATGAGGGGTTTATTGCAATGAGTTTGGATGGATTAATCCAAAGGGATTGATGATGGCATCAAAAGATAAGCCGGCATCAGAGCACATTTTATAGGAGCCTTCCATTGTGCCTGTTTTGGTAGTGAGAATTGCACCGCTACTGTATTGGTAGCTTTCACCGGGTTTGATGAGTGGTTGCTGTCCAACAACGCCTTCGCCTTCGATTTCTCGAATACTGTTGTTGCCATCGGTGATTATCCAGTGGCGTGCTAACAGTTGTACTGCTTCTTCGCCGTGATTAGCAATTTCAACGGTATAGGCGAACGTGTATTCTGCTACCGCTTCATTGGATTGCTCAGGCAGGTAGCGCGGACTAACGCTAACCTTAATGCTTTCTTGTAGTGCCAGTTTTTCAGTATTCATGGTCAGTATTATGCCGCAATCATTGGGGATTGTCCTGCGATGTTACAGGGCAGGTTTTTATTTTAGACTGTTTGCTATGTTAACAAAAGTAGCGATATCGAGTGTTTCAGCTCTGGCGCCGGGGTCAACATTAATCGCTTCTAGTTCTTCTGCGCTAATTAAGCCTTTTAAACCATTACGAATGGTTTTACGTCTTTGTGAAAACGCGGCTCTAACAACTTTATCGAGTATTTGTGGCTGATCTGCTTTGAGTGGAAGCTCTTTGTAAGGCAGTAAGCGAACAATCGCTGACATCACTTTTGGCTGTGGTGTAAATGCTTCTGGCGGCACATCAAAGAGTGGTTCTACCTGACAGTAATACTGAGTCATGATGCTAAGGCGCCCATAGGTTTTGCTGCCCGGTGGCGCAGCCATTCTATCGACCACTTCGCGTTGAAGCATAAAGTGCATATCACTAATGACATTTGCTGCTGGGCTTACCGTTGCTTGCTCAAGTAAATGAAAGATTAACGGTGTAGAAATATTGTAGGGGAGGTTACCAAAAACACGTAGCGGCTTGTCTGTGTTCTCTCGCAGTGTCGTAAAGTCAAAGTCTAGGGCGTCGCCTATATGAATGCTAACGCGATCATCATGCGCAAATTGAGCGGTTAGCTGAGAGGCTAAATCTCTATCGATTTCGAGTAGTTTCAGTGAACTATTTTTCGCTAGTTGCTCAATAAGCGGCTTGGTAAGCGCGGCTTGCCCCGGACCAATTTCTACAAGGTGATCACCACTTGATGGCCCAATAGCGCGCAAAATATTGTAGATAACGGATGCATCTTGTAAAAAGTTTTGACCAAAGCGTTTACGAGCTGTGTGCGACACGGGTTGATAGTTAGATTCTGAATCAGTCACTAGTTGCTCGCTTGTTGGGATAAATCAATCGCCATGGATATGGCGGCTTTTAAACTACTGGTGCTGGCTTTACCTGTGCCAGCAAGATCAAAGGCTGTGCCGTGATCAACCGAGGTTCTAATAAAAGGAAGCCCCAAGGTAATGTTGACTGCTTGGCCAAAGCCATGAGATTTTAGCACGGGTAAACCTTGGTCGTGATACATGGCAAGCACGGCATCGGCAGTATCTAAATACTTGGCTGTAAATAATGTATCGGCCGGAAGTGCAGCCGATAGCTGCATGCCTTGGCTTCGTAGCTTGGCAAGGCAGGGCTCGATAATCCGCAGCTCTTCATCACCTAGGTCACCTTGTTCACCCGCATGCGGATTTAATCCACACACTAATATATTCGGCTGGCTAATACCAAAGTACGATATTAAATCATGATGCAAAATACGCAGTGTCTCTTCTAGCATCGCTGGTTGAATGGCGTCGGCTACACCACGCAGCGGTAAGTGCGTGGTGGCTAATGCGACTCTAAGTGGGCGGCTTAATAGCGAAGACGATTCACTGTTCTCAGTTGCAAGCATCATCACAACGCGCTGCGTATTAGTTTGCTCGGCTAGGTATTCAGTATGGCCACTAAAAAAAGTGTTGCCGTTATCTTGACTGGATAAATACTGGTTAATGACATGTTTGTTGATTGGGCCAGTAACGAGTGCATCTAAAATTTTGCTGTTGCAAAGCGCTATGCCGCGATCAAGAGTTTTTAAAACATATTCTCCCGATTCATTATTGGCTGCACCGGGCTCGGGTATTGATGTTAATTTAATAGCATCAACGAATAGCTCTCCGGGTTGTGCGCATTCTGCGACAGCACTTTTATTAAAAGGCTTAATGGTGAGTGGCAGGTCGAGACGTTTGGCGCGATCGAGCAATAATGAGGGATCAGCAATGGCGACTAATTGCGCACGCTGTTGATGCTGCGCAAGTTGCACAAGAATATCGGGGCCTATACCGGCAGGTTCTCCCGGCGTTATTGCTATACGCGAAACTGTTGTCATTTTTTATTGAGCGCCGCGCTTTTTAGGCGGACGCTTTTAATGATGCGTCTTTAGTTGTGACGCTATTAAGTAGTTGTGCTGTAAGTAATTAGAATATAAGCAGTTAAAATATAAGTTGTTAGAATATAAATAGTTAGGCTATTAATTATTTAATATCAACAAATGCATTGTCACGCAGTTCTTGTAGCCAGTTATTTAATTCGTCATCATATTTTGTTTCTGCAATGGCCATTCTTGCTTGTTGTGCAGCACGCTCTTGCGATAAATCTTTTTCACGACGCTCGCTAACTTCGAGTATGTGCCAGCCAAATTGGCTTTGAAATGCCTGGCTGCTAACGCCGATTTCTGCGTTATTCATAGTCTCTTCAAATATGGGCACAAGTACGCCAGGTTCTGTCCAGCCAAGATCACCGCCCGATAATGCCGAGCCTGGATCGTCAGAATATTTTCGAGCAAGTTGCGTGAAGTCTTCACCTTGCTCTAGTTGCTCTCTTACTTCGTTGGCGAGCGTTTGAGCTTCTTCCATTGTGCGAATTTCATTAGGCGCAATTAATATATGCCTTACATTGGTTTCTGTTGTTTTACCTTCAACACCACCACGCTTATCGGTTATATGAATAACATGGTAGCCGCTATCACTTAATATAGGGTCACTCACATCGCCTGCGGCCATATTGTCGATAACGCCTTTGAATAGGCTCGGCATATTTTCGGCACGACGCCAACCTAGAGGGCTGCGTTCGGCATTGTGAACGGCAATTTGATTTTGAAGTGTTTCAAAGCCGTTGTTGTTTAAAGCGAGTTGCTGTAACTGTATCGCTTTTTCTTTTGCTAGCGCTTTTGTTTGTTCGCCGGCATCAACTGGAATGGGTAATAAAATATGGTCAATATTAAATTCAGGTGAGAGCAGTAGCTGTCCTTGCTCTGATTGTAAAAAGTTTTCTATCTCACTCTCACTGATGCTGATGTTTCGAATAACACTGCGGCGCTGAACTTCATTAAGCAAAAGATCTTTTCGAATTTTTTCACGAATGGCTAAATACGATTCGCCTTGCGATTCAACGGATACTTTAAAATCGGCTAAGGATAATTGATTGCGGCCAGCGATATTGGTCATCGCATCATTCAGTTGTTGGTCACTTATGCGTAAGCCAATTTGAGTGGCGCGTTGCATTTGTAAATTTTCAAGAATGCTGCGCTCAAGCACTTGCTCAAACAAAATATCGTCAGCAGGCATTTGTCCGCCGCTGGCAGTAATGCGTTGTTTAATGGCAACAATCTGATCTCTAATATCACTGGCGAGCACGATATCGTCTTCGACAATAGCGACAACACGATCAATTAATTGGTATTCGGCATTCGCGGTAGGAATTAAGGCAGTGAGTATTGATGTTAGCGCTGCCGACATAACTAATGCTTTGACTAAGTTCGTTGCCATATGAAAATATTATCCTGTCTATGTAGTTTTCTATGTAGTTCTATATATGACTTTAAATAGTCACGCTGCTTAAATGACTGTTAATAACTCAAATAATTTAAGCGCAATTAAAACGAATTATGTTGGCGGCCAGTCGATAATGATCGGTATCCGCGAATCGATTCATCAAGAATGTTTTCTAGGGCATTGCCCATGCCAAATAAGCCTTTGAGCTCAATTTGTAAAAATACACTGCGGTCACGCTTATTCTCAATGCCGGCACCCCGATAGACTAAGCCATCGCGATAAATGACTCGCCATTTTATGCAGCAATCATTGTACTCGATTCCTGCCAAGGATTCGTTACTGCGATTCTGGGTGGTGTCGAACTGGTAGCGACCGATAAATGCCCAGTGACGGCTTAAAGGTGTGACAAAGCTCAGGTCGGCTTGTTCAATGTCTTCTTCTAAAAGGCTAAGGCGATTGTCGGCTAGGCGATAATGATAGCCTAGGTTGGCAATGCTGGTTTGGCGGTTGTTATCGCTATTTTTACTGCGATAGCGCAATGCAAAGCTACCTTCTTCTAGCTGGTTATCGTTGGCATCCCATAAGGCGGTGATATGACTCTGCCACTGCGAGCCCAGTTTGGCTTCAATATCCGCAATAAGGGCAGAGCTATCGCTGCTAGTATTGCGTCGGCTCAAGGAGTCAGTGGCCGTGGTCGCATCTTGAAAGTAGTTAATTTGGCCAATGGTTGCTGCTAACGTTTCTTGTCCGTGTGTATTAAAGCGTCTATGGGTTAAATAAAGTGCCGCTTGATTCGTATCTTCGAGTCGATCGTAGCCGCTAAAGGCATCATCGCGCGTTAGATGATTGCGATTTATCGTTAGTAGGCCGGTATCAAATAGCGGGAATGCATTTTGATTATCGGCATCTCGATAAACATAAAAGATACCCGGTTCAAGTGTACTGCGTATGGCGCTGTTTTTTTCGAACACCATATCGAATTTTATTTGGGCTTGCGGTGCGGTTACTGATGGCGAGTTATCAGCAGCATTATTTAAGGTATCGTCTAAATTGTAGGCGAGGTGCTGCACGC
The DNA here is from genome assembly GCA_963968645.1 of uncultured Gammaproteobacteria bacterium. Taxonomy (GTDB): domain Bacteria; phylum Pseudomonadota; class Gammaproteobacteria; order Pseudomonadales; family UBA7434; genus UBA7434. The sequence goes on from CAXAHI010000075.1 coordinate 7,111, forward strand.
CGATTGATGGCGAAAGACGAATGCCTCCCCATTGCATGGGGTAATCAATATTAATTTCACCAAAACTTCTGGCGCCACTGTCTTGCTCATCATGATCGAAGGCTGTGTGTCGCAAGTGCGCATTGGCACCCAGCTGAAAAGGCATAGCTGAAGATTCATAACCTAGCCAAAACTCAGGTGTTTTTTCAAACGGTTTTATAATATCGGTGTTATTTTCGTCGAGTGTTTGATACTGCTGAATATTTAATCCGGCAGCCCAATGGTCACCATAAAAATTCAATGCCGCGCTTTGGTTTAAATGTGTTGTGCGACTAACAGAAAGACTGGTTGTGTTGAGGTCTCGCAAATAATCATTGTCGCTAATGCGGGTAAAATCAATACGGGTAAAAAAGTATTTGGCGAATTGTCCTTGTTCTTTTATATCAACAACCCAACGACGACCATCGTTAGCAGCTGTTTGTTCAGTAAATAATGTGTCGTTATTCGCGAAAGCACCACTCACTACCCATTCATCAAAACGATTTAACCAGCGACCTTCGGTTTCGGTAATATAGCCGCGTTCGGCGTTATAACGCGGCGCTATGGTGGCATCCATATTACTGGCGATATTAAGATAATACGGCAGGGTAATATCGAAGCCGCTGCTAGAGTCGGATAAGCTAGGAAACAATAGACCAGACTGACGTGCGTCGCTTATTGGAAATTGCGCATAGGGAATGTAGATAATCGGTATATTTTTAATTTTTAATTTGGCATGGCGCGCAACGCCTTGGCCACTTTCTTTATTCAGTGTGATGTTGCTGGCATCCAATGCCCATAAGCGGCTGTCGGGTCGGCATTGCGTATAGCTGCCACTTTCGATTTCAATATTGCCTTTGGCATCGGCTGAGATTTTATTAGCTTGGCCGCGAATATGTTGTTGATGAATAATATAATTAGCATCGTTAATGACGCTAGTGTTTTGACTAATATCAACGCTGGCTGAGCTGCCACCAAAGGCCGCAGCATTGGTTCGCACCACGACATTACCGTTAAGTTCTAGGCGCTCGGTCTCGGCAGCGTAGGTAGCTTTATCGGCTTGCAGTGAAATATCACCTTGAGTCACTAATACATTTCGCTCAAAAATGGCGAGTGAGCCCTGCATAGAGGTAATACCGGCACTTGCCTCTAGAGGCAATTCAGTTTGTGGTAAACCGGTTTCATTAGCCTGAATTGGGTTTACATAAATGCCACTGCAATAAGTATTGTTTGAGTGGTTAGTGCTCTGCCAATCTTGGCGCGCTAAGTCTCGGTGATCGACGTTAGTGGCTGGGGCTTGATGGTTGATAATTGAGGTCGCTGTGTTGTCAGCAAAATCGTCTTCTTCAATAGATTGTGCAGCCACTGTTGCGGCGGCGGCAGTGATGGGTGGCGTTGCGGGCTCAGATGGAGTGTTAGCATCTACAGCTAACACTTGAGCCGCGACTGCAGATTTATTGCTGCCACAGGTCCATTCGGCTGATTCACTTTGGCGACAGTCCCAGCTGTTCTCCCGGTCGTTAATGACAGGCTGCGCAGCTTGCCCAGCGGTCGCAAACAATAATGAGCAAAGGGCGGGCAGTATGTAATGTGGTGTTAATATTCGTCGCATACAGTTTTGGTCGTTAATTATCAGCCGGTGGTCGATGGGTTGAGTGAATAATGCAACAATAGCTATTACAATCCACAATCCGAATATCCATCGTTTTTCTATTTACACAGTCTATCTATTTATAGAGCAGAAGTGATGATAAAGCATTACGATGCGGTATTCTAAAACCTTGCATGTTCTTATGACCGATATTGGCGAAACAATGTCCCCACTTGATCACCGATTAGCACCTTTACAACAGTGGACTATTACTGCGCTGCACCATGCTTTGACCCCCGAAGTCGCTGTTCCGGCTAATTATACGCTGGCTACTTGGGAGTCTGTGAGCGGTGATGCCAGCTTCCGGCGCTATTTTCGTACCCATTTTGACGGCCGCAGCTACATTATTATGGATGCGCCGCCAGAAAAGGAGTCGGTAGAGCCCTTTGTTGATATTGCTCAACGATTGCTCAAGGCAGGTCTTCGAGCGCCTATTATTGTGGCTCAGCAACACGAGCAGGGTTTCTTGCTGCTAGAAGACTTAGGCGATGAAATGCTCAAGTCGCTCTTAAATGAAGCCGACGGTCAGCCTTTAATGGATGCTGTATTGCCGGTGTTGGCGACCATGGCTTCGTCTTGCGAAACGGCTGGGCTGCCAGATTATTCATCAGCCAAGTTGCAAGAAGAGCTAGCGTTGTTTCCTGATTGGTATTTACAGCAGCATCTGGGTCTTAGTATGACGAATGATGAGGCTGAACAGTGGCAGCAACTGACTCAAATGCTGGTTGATAATGCCTTAACGCAGCCACAAGTGTTTGTGCATCGTGATTTCCATAGCTGTAACTTGCATCAATTACCCGATGGTGACATTGGCGTGATTGATTTTCAGGATGCCGTATGTGGCCCATTAACGTATGACTTAGCATCTTGGTTATGGGATCGTTATATCACTTGGCCTCGCTCGCAATTAGAAGCTTGGATGCTGCAAGCGCGTCAACAGTTAGCGCCACAGGTCAATGAGCAATGCTGGATTCGTTGGTGTGACTTAATGGGTTTGCAGCGAAATTTAAAAATTGTCGGTATCTTTGCGCGTTTGCATTATCGGGATAATAAAAACGGCTATTTTGAAATGACGCCAAGGTTTGCCCATTACATTAGCGCCGTATTACCGCTGTATCCTGAGTTGGCATCGAGTCGAGTCATGTTAGATAAGTGGCTAGCGATGGTGGAAAAATGAAGGCAATGATTTTAGCCGCCGGTCGTGGCGAGCGTATGCGGCCATTAACTGACACCATACCTAAGCCGTTAGTGACAGTTAAGGATAAGCCCTTAATTATTTATCATATTGAGCGTTTAGTGGCGGCAGGCATTGTTGATATTATTATTAACCACGCGCATTTGGGTGAGAAAATTGAATCAGCCTTAGGTGATGGTTCGCAATGGGGTGCCAATATTATTTATTCACCCGAGCCTGAAGGCGGTTTAGAAACCGCAGGCGGTATATTTAAAGCGCTACCGCTATTAGGTGATGCGCCTTTTATTGTTTTAAATGGTGACGTCTGGACAGATTACGACTTTTCATTACTGGCGTCAGTCTCGCTGAATGAAGATTTAGCGCACTTAGTACTAGTCGATAACCCGGCGCATAATCCAGCGGGTGATTTTTATTTATCAACGCAGGCAAAGGTTGAAGCGCAGGGTAATAGTAATGCCTTAACCTTTTCGGGCATCTCAGTTTTACATCCTCATTTATTCCATGGTGTAGCGGCTGGCCGTTCAAAGCTGGCGCCGTTATTTCGTAAAGCCATGCAGCAACATAAAGTGAGCGGCGAATATTATGCCGGTGATTGGCAGGATATAGGCACTTTAGAGAGGCTTGAGTCACTTCAAAATAGGTAAAAGTTAAACGTTCTCAGCAGTAGAACCTAGCGCTTTTTTAACAGTCAGAGCGTAGTTGTTTTTTCTACTTTTACCGGCTTGTTTATTATGGAATTGTCTCTAGCATTTATTCTATTTACGTTATCAATGAGTATCACGCCAGGGCCTAATAATGTCATGCTAATGGCCTCTGGTCTTAATTTTGGCGTGAACAAAAGTCTTCCTCATTTATTCGGTGTTTGTCTCGGTTTTCCCTCTATGGTTATTTTGGTGGGGCTGGGTCTGGGCGTTATATTTGAGCAATATCCCATTATTCATGATGTGATTAAAGTGCTGGGTATTGTTTATTTAATTTATCTTGCTTGGCAAATTGCGCATGCAAAAAAAACGTCTTTAAGTGGCAAGGTGTCATCTCCGTTTACATTTATACAGGCGGCGTTATTTCAATGGGTTAATCCAAAGGCATGGGTAATGGCCAGTACCAGTATTGCTGTCTATACCTCAGCAACAGGCAATTTGTTTGAGCAGGTTTTTTTTCTTGCCGTAGTCTTTGTATTTACCGGCCTGTGTTGTTGCAGTTTATGGCTGTTTTTAGGGAATGGTTTAAAGCGACTCCTTAAGTCAGATGCTCATCGAGTATTGTTTAATACAGTGATGGCCACTTTATTGGTCACTTCGGTGTTTCCAGCTATTTATGAGATGGGTTCTCGGTTGCTGGGTTAGCTGCATCGAATTAAGTAGCCATGTAATAAAGTCCATAGATAGAGCTCATGGGGCATTAAATTCGCCTATTTCATTAATACTTGTTGCAAATAAGAATCATTTGCATTTAGAATACTCCTAATGTTTATTTATGGAGTTTATATTCAATGAAATTAAGATTTCTATGCGAGTCGCATCGCGGAGCGCTGACCCAGAAAGCATCATTGGCCATTAACTGCTGGCAAAATGGTTTTGACACTGGACAGACCTTTTACGATCAAAAATTGTGGCGCGATGCATTGCCGCATTTGGGCTGTGCATTTGAAACGGCAGAAATTATGATTTCAACGCAGGCAATAGACCGAGATAACGCCTATCAGTTTTTTACTTATTCAGCGGTTCTGCTCGCTGATACATTTATGCAGTTAGCATTTATTGAGCGAGGCCGAGAGGTTTGTTTGCTATCGATTGATAGGCTTGAGAAGGAGCTTAACTGTTTTCCTGAGACGCAGAATTTAATTAAATCTCAGCTCGACATTCTTTATCAGTCGGTTAAACAATTGGATTTTTTGTCGTTGAATTTCGATAATAATAGTAACCAAAGTTTACAGCATTGCGCTTCGTTTGCTGATGCTTAAGCGGTATTAGCCTTTTTTTACCACTAATAAAGGGAGTAAAAACGATGTCTTATATTCAAGTTGAGTTAAGTGCCAACCTTTTAAGGCAGTTGTTAGCGAGAGATCAATTAAGCTTATCTGAAGTGCATGGTTTAAATAAGCCTTCAGATAACGAGCTTAAAAAAATCCTGCTGGATAGTTTAGCGATTCATAATAGCTATGATTCGTAATATGATTCGTAATATGA
>CAXAHI010000076.1:0-12141 GCA_963968645.1 uncultured Gammaproteobacteria bacterium
TTCGATGGCTTATTCGATGATTTATCCGAAACCAGATTTTAACGCATATTTTATTGTTTAGATATTAGGCGTTTGTATAAATACAATATATTTTCCTGCTATGGTTTTATACCATATTCAATGTGCTCAAAAGCGGCCGAGCACAATGGATTTACGATTTTTTACCGCTCCACTAAGTTATGTCGTTTGAAGTGTCAAAATCCGCTAGTTGAAAATGAAAATAATTAGAAATGGCGTTATAGGCATCAGGCTTGGAGGGGAATGTAAAAATTAAACTAAAAAAATATAACTACCAAAAAACGTTAGAGCACATTTAGACCGCAAGAGAAAGGAAATGACTTACTTGAGAAAGGATTACCTAGGCGTTAACGCCCCACTAGAAATGGCAAACTGTAAAAACTTTGAAACCTCTACCATGTCTTTACCGACAAATTTAATGGTATGCACATCCACTTGATCAACATTGGGTAAATAGGCAAACAGCTCAGCACCCAATCGATTTTTACAGACAATTTCAGTCTCAATATTGTCAGGCAGTCGGTTTGCAGAAAAAGAATCTAAACGTGTCAATGCAGCTGTAACGCCATCGGCAATATTCTGCTGCACAATACTCGGCTTAATCATTCTTGCGCTAGTGCGTGAACACGCCCATTTGGTAACAACCCCTTCTACGCCAGGCAAAACATTTTGTGCATGCTCAATATACGCATCACAACCCGACACCATAATTAATGGCACACCAAAGTGCGCCGCTGTAGCAGCACTAATAACCGTTTCGGAAGCAACCTCTCCATTAAGACGCACCTCACTAATGGCTCCACCGTGCAAGGTATGCGCTAACACGCCACGCATATCACTAGCACCACTGTGATAACCAATTAACAGCGCACCGACATAGTCACCAATATCCACTCCTTCCATCATGCACAGCGGGCGCGGCCATGAGCGGATAACTTGAACATTGTCTGGCAGCTTATCAATAATCAAACTTTGACCATTGCCATGCGAATCACTGACAATAACTTCTTCAATGCCTTGTGCAAATGCCGCCTCGCAAGCCGCTAATACTTCTGCTGTCATCCACTCACGAGCTTGCTGATATTCAAACCCTGCTGGCGTTGTATGCGCCTGTGTTGCTACACCAGCAACCCCTTCAATATCAGCGGAAATATATAAACGTTTTACACTCATTATTTAACTCCCAGATTGAATAAACACAACGCCACCCGAGGTAGCAATGCGTTGGCCTTTTTCATTTACCCCGAAGGTTACGATTGAACCTAATGGACTGGTAAAGCAACACGAATCATCATCTTGCTCTGTGCATAAAAAATCTCTGAGGTTTGGGTACCAAGGCGTAAGAATGGTTAAACCTTCGGTGCATAATTTAACCTTAACCTCCAACATGGTTTCATCGTAAGCGAAGCTATAAACACCGGTTAAAGAAGTTCGCTCAGACTCAGCCATTGGCAGCCATGCTTTACATTCGCGCTTATGAGCTGGCCAATCATAAAGCTCAGCTAAGGCCGCCTGCATTTCAGCAACTAGGCCGTTCCCCGCATCGCTATTGGTCATAATCACCGCACCGCGGCCATCCAAAAAAGCTAGCGTGTTACAGCGGTAACCCGCATTAGCACCACCGTGATGAAAACCAATCGCTTTTCCATCTTCAAGAAAAAGTCGAGGCCCTAAACCCCAAGCATTTTTTTGATTTGTTAGAAATTGCTCACATAGATTTTTTGAAAATAATGCATCGCTATTTTCTTGCGATGAATGAATGACTGCCAAAGAAAACTTGGCTAAATCCGTTGGTGTTGTCCACAAGCTAGCGGCTGACTGTGTAGGATAGTTATGCCACAAACCAGCTACCACATTGCCATCGACTAAGTGACCGCTGGCAATATCATCGGTAAACGTCTTAGGTAACGGCTGCTCGTAGGTACTGCTTGTCATACCCGTTGGCGTAAGCACTAAGTCTTGCATCAATTGAGTGAATGATTGCTGGCTAACGTCTTCCATGGCGACTTGAAACACGGTAGAACCACCACCGGAGTAACGGAATTGCGTACCCGGTAAGGTATTTACCTCAACCGAATCTGATTGGGCTATTGCCTCGCCGTTTAATACTTGCAAAACAGTAGGCTGCGGTGCCGACTGTGCATAACCGTTAAAGCCATGAACCGTTACCCCACCCGTATGGCTAAGCAAATGCGTTAGCGTTACAGGCACTTGCTGGGTGAATGTATTTTCGGGTAACTGCCATTGCTTTAGGTAATTATTAATAGGCTGATCTAACGATAAATGCCCAGACTCAACCATACGCAATGCAGCAAAAGCAGATAGCGGTTTTGAAATAGATGCTGCCTGAAATATTGACTGCGTAGTAACTGGTTCTTGACTATTAACGTCTTTAACACCCCAGCTTTTTACCCAAGCAATTTCGCCGTTTTCAATTAACGCCACCGATACGCCTGGCACCTTATAAAACTGCATTCGCTCTTCTAAAGTGTAAGTTCGATCAGCTTGATCTTTAAAAAACAATGGCGAGACCAAGCCTTTTTCTAATCGGCTAATGGCCTCGCTATGTCGCGCATCATTATGCCGTGCATCACTATACTCAACAGAAGCAGAAAGCGGTTCGATATTAACTACTGGCTTTTGAGCTTCTGCGCTCTTTGCAAATAGAGACATAATGATTCCTTTTGTACACGGCATTAATGGTTTATATCGATTAAATATATTGCGATTTAGCTAAACATAAAAACCGTACTGGCATTGGTGTAAGCCGCAAGTCCTGGAACACCTGCAATACGACCGTACCCAGATTGCTTCTGGCCTTCGATACTAATTGAAACACCACCACCCGTTGGATTAGGTGTACCAAAAATCTGAACCATACCTGCCTTAAGAGATTGACCCATACGTTGAGCGCGACCCAAGTTTTGAGTGGCTACATAAGCCGCCAAACCAAAACAAGTACCATTGGCAATTTCAAGTGCTTCGGCTTCATCACTAAAACCTAATACAGATAATACAGGGCCAAAGATCTCTTCTTGAGATATACGATCACCCGGCTTAACGCCATCAAAAATAGTCGGTTCAACATAAAAGCCACCACTTTCTTTAAGCACTTGTTTGCCGCCAAAAATTAATTTCGCGCCATCGGCTTTACCCTGTTCGATATAGCCCAACACTTTATTCATATGCGCTTCGTTCATCATGGCACCAAATTCACAGTCAGTATCTAACGGATCTTTTGGTTGAATTTTTGCTGCATGCTCTAAAATCTTTGGCATCAATTTTTCACGAATACTGTCTTGCACTAACAGTCTTGTACCTGCTACACAAAGCGCACCTTGGTTTGGAAATGCCTTGCTCACAACAATAGCCGCCACATCATCCAAATAATCCTCACAGTCGTCATAAACTATAAAGGGCGATTTGCCACCACACTCAAGGTTCAAGCGCTTCATATTCGATTCGCCTGCCGCTTTCATTAACAACTTACCCGTTGCACTGCTGCCCACGAATGAGAGCATCTCAACATCCATATGGCGCGCTAAAGCATCACCTACGGCTGGGCCACCGTGAACTACGTTAACCACGCCAGCAGGAACACCCGCCTTAGTTGCCAACTCTGCCAATAGTCCCGCTGAAAGAGATGTAAATTCAGAAGGTTTTAGTACTACGGAGTTACCCGTAATTAATGCCGGGCCAATTTTTCCTGCCGCCAGTGTTACTGGGAAGTTCCAACCCGCAATACCCGCCACTACACCAATAGGCGCGCGTGCTTGATAAACTAATGAGCCTGCGTCGTTGCCGCAGCTGCCTAAAAGTTTAGTGATATCTTCTACACAACTACGTAAACCACCCACGGTGCGTGCTAAGTCATCGTAGAGAGCGTAGGTAATTGACTTGCCCACATCTAAGCTCTCATAGAGCGCAAAAGTCTCTGCGTTTTCTTCAACTAAATCGGCCAGCTTAGTGATAACGGCAGCGCGTTCAGCAATAGATAAATTAGCCCACACACCTTCTTTGTAAGTCCGCTTTGCCGCTGCAACGGCTTGATTGACTTCTGAACCATCACCCGCCGCAAAGCTATACAGCAACTTGCCATTGTTAGGCGCATACTTTTCGATAGTGGCGCTACCCACACAGTCTTGGTATTCACCGTCAATAAAATTGCGGACGTTGAATTCAGTTTGCTCGGCGCGTTCATGCCAGTTAATATCGCTCATGGTTTTCTCCGTTAAAATAGTAGTTGTTCTAAATATAAGTTGCTCTGAATATAAGTTGTTTGATATATAAATTGTTTCGTGTATAAATCGTTTGGTATATAAATCGTTTCGTAACTGAGTCCTTGTGTTAAAAAAAGCTTACACAGACTGCGTTAACACATGCTCAAGTTTCGATTCATCAAACTCGGCACCTAAGCCCGGCGCGTCAGTAAGATGAATAAGGCCGCCAATCTCATCGTCATAGCGTATGCCGCCAATAACTGGGTTTTCTGCAAGCTCGTAGGCCGAGTCCAAATCTAAAAAGCAGATATTCGGTTTTGCCATTGCAAGATGCGCGGCAGCAGTTAACGCCAAAGCCGATTCGCTAAAACAACCAATCATGCATTTACAACCAGCCGCCTCTGCGAGCGTATTAATTTTGATGCCCGTATGCATGCCCCCCGCTTTACCTAATTTAATATTTAGGTAATCGGCAGCGCCGGCTTTAATGAGTTTTAATGCGTCTTTATCATCAAATACGCTTTCATCGGCACAAATAGGCAGGCTCACTTTTTCTCGCAGTCGAGCTAAATTATCAAAATCCCAAACCGCCAATGGCTGCTCTGAATACTGTAATTTTAAAGGCACCATGGCTTCAATATTCGCAACTGCTGTGGCGTAATCCCAACCTTGGTTGCTATCAATTTTAATGGCGATATCTGGCCCTGCGAATTCACGCACCGCTTTTACATGCTCAACATCGGCAAGCCCTTGTCGGCCTACTTTCATTTTTATGGCATCAAAACCGGCAGCGAGTATTTTCTTCGCTTCGGCTAGGCTTTCGCTTACGGTGTCTTGTAAACCAATAGTAAGGTCGGTACGAATTTCACGTTGCTCACCGCCCAAAAATTCATATAACGGCATGCCGGCTGCTTTTGCTGCAATATCATATAAGGCCATATCAAAAGCCGAGCGCATAGATGGCTCACCAATAATAAAACTATTAATTTCCTTCATTCTTGCATCAATGGCTAAAGGGTTTTTACCCAATACTAATGTCGCTAAAGCCGGCGCAATGGCAAGGTTAGTGGCTTGTGTATCGCCAGAAATGTACGCGCAAGGGCTAGCTTCACCCCAACCGACTAAACCGGTATCGGTAGTCATTTTAATAACCACATTATTGGCGCCGTCGGTGGTACCAATAGCTACTTTAAGTGGCTGGTTAAATAGAATTTTTAATTTATAAACATCAATCGATATAACTTTCATTTTTTGCATAGCTCCTTTTGCTAATTTAGCTAATTTAGCTAATAGTGATTTTGTCTTTTAAATCCGCTTCATTAAACGCGGCACCATGACCCAGCGCGGTTGATACCGTAATGCGCCCACCTATTTTTTCATCGTATTGCATACCGCCTATTACTGGGTCAGTCACAAAATCATAGGCAGAATCTAAATCCAAAAAGACAATGTTGGGTTTGGCAATGGCTACATGTGCTGCGGCACTTAATGCCAAACGGGATTCAGCAAAACAACCAATCATGCATTTGCAGCCAGCGGCTTCGGCAATGGCGTTAATTTTTAATCCCGTATGTATGCCACCCGATTTACCCAATTTAATATTGAGATAATCGGCCGCGCCTTGGTTAATGAGTTTGAGTGCATCGTGATGATCAAACACGCTTTCGTCCGCACAAATAGGCAGCTCAACTTTATCGCGCAGTCGGGCTAAGTTTTGAAAATCCCAAACCGCTAAAGGCTGTTCTGAATACTGTAAATTAAGGGGTTTCATGGCATTGATGTTGGCAACCGCTGTGGGGTAATCCCAACCTTGATTGCTGTCCATTTTTATGGCGATGTCGGGGCCGACTAATTCGCGCACGGCTTTTACATGCTCAACATCGGCAAGGCCGGGCCGGCCTACTTTCATTTTTATAGCGTCAAAACCCGCCGCTACAATTCTTGCGGCGAGGCTTAATGTTTGTTCTACGGTTTTTTGCATACCAATGGTGAGGTCGGTACGTATTTCGCGATGGCTGCCATCGGTGCTGGCCTCGCCGCCTAAAAATTGATACAGCGGCATATTGGCGGCTTTGGCAGCAAGGTCGTATAAGGCCATATCAAAGGCAGAACGAATAGACGGATCACCAACGGTGTGTAGGTTAATATCTTTCATGCGCGCTTCAATGCCTAAAGGATTTTTACCGACAATTAAAACGGCCAACTGCTGTGCCATAGCGTAATTGCTGGCCTGGGTATCACCGGTAATAGGCGCAAAAGGACTGGCCTCACCCCAACCGACAAGGTCGCTATCGGTATTAATTTTAACGACAACATTTTGCGCGCCCGTTAATGTACCAATTGGAATAACTAAAGGGTGCTCAAAGGGAATATCTAAGGTGTAAATATCAACGGATTCAATACGCATAAGGTTTTCCAAACATTAAAAATAAAAACGACAAAGGGCAGATAAGCCAAAGCTTAACTGCCGTATTCAAGCACTTAATCGGTATTACGCAATAGAATGCGTTATCGAATCCTCGATACGAGGGACGGCTCTTTTAATCAAATTTCAAACAAATTTTCTAATCTAGTGCAAAGCAATTTTTAATCACTGTTTAAAAAGATTTTTAATAACTTTTTAAACGGCTTTTCAATTGGCTTTTTAAACGGCTTGCTTAACAACTACTGGCTAATAATTTTTGAACAATGGTTTCTACGCCTTCCACTAATGGGTCTACACAGGGCAGTCCCGTCTCGGCTTGTAACTGTGACAACACAGCGGCTCTTTTGTCCGCAGGAATAGTTGAGGTATTAACACTCACACCAACACAGTGAATATTGGGGTTGGTCAAACGACCTAATTGGAGGTTGGTTTCAATGCAGGTTTGAACCGCAGGCACCGAATGCTGTGGGCAGCCAATAATATGTTCGCGGCCAGGGTCATGGCACACCACAATGGCATCGGGTTGCGAGCCGTGTAAAAGCCCTAAGCTAACGCCAGAATAAGCCGGCTGAAATAACGAGCCCTGCCCTTCAACAATATCCCAATGGTCGCGGTTATTGGCTGGGCTTAAGCATTCGGCGGCACCCGCAATAAAATCGGCCACTACGGCATCAATCGGCATACCGCTACCGGCTATCATCACACCCGTTTGGCCGGTTGCTCTAAAATCACAGTCAACGCCTTTGTCTTTTAGGGCTTGGGTAATGGCGAGTGCGGTGTATTTTTTACCTACCGAGCAATCGGTGCCTACGGTGAGCAATCGTTTGCCGCTGCGGGCTTGGCCATTGCCTATGGGGAGTTCTGCGGGTGGTACTCGCACGTCAATTAAACGGACGTTGTTCTGTTTGGCGGCATCGCGTAGCTCGGGGTAGTCATCAAGCTTGGTGTGCAGGCCGCTAACAATGTCTATACCCGCCTCAATAGCCGCTAGCAGCGAAGGAATCCAATTCGCCTGTATTGCGCCACCCACGGGAGCCGAGCCTATAAGCAGGCTTTTAGCGCCCGCAGCGACAGCCTCGTTAATAGACATATCAGGAAGGCCTGCATCGATATTACAGTCGGGGAAGCGTAGCTGCGCGACACAAGATTCAGGTGCCCATTGCACTACACCTAATGCCGTTTTGGCATAGGCCATACTGCTAACGTCGCCTAAAAAAATCAGATAAGGCGCAGAGAGCTGAATAGAAATGGGCATATGTACAGGCATAGATGGGTCCGTGGGGTTATCTCAATAAAGGTAAAAGCAAGTTTATTTTGATGACGACTTATTAAGCGTTAGGCGATGGGAAAATCGCCTTGGATAAAAGCGTATGGTGTATAAGACGCTTGAGGAGGGAAAAACCCCACCTTTGGATGGGGAATTATTTGCGGTCTTATGCATCAATAAATTATTTTACGAGTGCAAGCAACCACCATTAACCATTACTTTTTAAACCGCTTGCGTTTGTGCCTTTAACCACTCAACGCCAGCGCTATCCATTGACGGTGAAAGCTCTTCTAATACGCGCTGGTGATACTGATTAAGATAACCGCGCTCTTCATCCAACAACATTGATACCAACAAAGGCTTGGTATCAATAGGACACAAGGTGAGTTGTTCAAATTGATAGAACTCACCAAACTCATTGGTTTCGGCCTCTACCACTAACATAATATTTTCAATACGCACACCATGCTCACCCGTGCGATACACACCCGGCTCGTTAGTCACATACATGCCAGGCACCAGTGCTTCGTCAGTAAAATTTGTACTGATATTATGCGGCCCTTCATGCACATTAAGATAAGACCCAACACCATGGCCGGTGCCACAACCAAAGTTAATACCCTCACGCCATAATGGCTGGCGCGCCAACATATCTAATTGCACACCGCGCGTGCCGCGTAAAAACTTAGTTAAGCTCAATTGAATATGCGCCTTTACTACCAAGGTATAGTCACGCTTTTGAGCATCAGTCAGCGGCCCGTAACATTGAGTACGCGTTATATCTGTGGTGCCATTCCAATACTGTCCGCCAGAATCCACTAAGAAAAAATTATCGCTGCCAATGGGTGTATCACTCGCCTCATCAGCCGCGTAGTGCATCATTGCGCCGTTAGCGCCATAACCCGCTATGGTGTTGAATGAGAGCCCACGAAAGGTATCTATCTCTTCTCGGTAGCTTTGTAATTGGGCAGAGGCTGAGAGTTCGGTCACCTCGCCCTTACTCACATTTAAATCTAACCAATGCAAAAATCGGCTAACGGCAGCGCCATCTTTACGATGACATTCTTTTACGCCTGCAATTTCAACAGGGTTTTTTGTCGCCTTTAATCGCGTGCTACTTAACACGCCTTTTTCAATACGACAGCTTGCAGGAATTAACGCGGTTAAATAACTATTGGCCTTGGAGGGATCAAATAAGATGCCCGCATCGGCGGACAAAGCGCTCAGCTCTGTATCAATCGCATTATAATCAGCAAGCGTAATACCATCGTCTTTTAACGCTTGTTTAAGCGCCTGCGGCACTTTGGCATTATTAATAAATAACCACGCTTGCTGCTCTGTTACCAAGGCATAAGCTAATGCAACGGGGCAATAAGGAACGTCTGTACCACGATAGTTATAGAGCCAGGCAATATCATCTAGGGTGGTTATAAGCTGTGTATCGACCGCCCTTTTTTTCATATCAGCTCTTAGCTGCGTCAACTTTTCGGTACGTGATGTACCCGCATACTTGAGCGGCAATTCAAAAATAGGATTGAGCGGTAAGCTCGCGCGATCGGGCCATGCTTCGTTAAGTACATCGACCTCACCGTGTACGCTAATATTTTTAGTAGCGCATAGCTTTTCTAGCTTTTGTTTAAACTGATAAGAAATCACTTTGCCATCAAAACCAATACGCGCGCCCTCGGGTAATACGTCAACTAACCAATCAATCATATCGGGGGTTTCGGGCAAGCCTGCTTTAAAAAGATCAATGCCGCTGCCCGCTAATTCTTCAGCAGCTTGAATATGGTAGCGGCCATCGGTCCAAAGACCAGCTTTATCATCTAACACTATTAAAGTACCGGCAGACCCTGTAAAGCCAGAAGCCCACACACGGCCTTGCCAATAGTCTGGCGTATATTCGCTAGCGTGCGGGTCTGCACTCGGTAGTATCCAAGCGTTAAGTTTATGCTCGCTCATTGCTGAGCGTAAATGATTGATTTTATCGGTGACTATCATAGTAAATTAGGACTCCTCTTTATAATTTCATGAATCTTTATAATTGCATGAATCTTAATTAGATTAATGCAATGGATTTAAGTGAATGCGCTGGGTTTTATGCGAGCAATAGCATTAGCTATTTTCGGCCTATTGACGTCGATATAAATTACGATCAAAGGTGACATACTCAACCTTACCCGTTGTGCTATTTCTTATAAATTCTATTTTGCTTTTGTTGTCAGCAACCAATGAATAACGCTTAAATACTAGGTTAGCGATATCATCACTTAATAATGGAAACGTGATATTGCCGTCGTCATAGTCGGCATCGGCCATCAGTACGTTGTTACTAAGCGCAATCTTAAAGCTGTACATATTATGCTGTGATTTATACTCGCCAGTAATATCTTCTATGGCTTGTGCTATCGCTAAACCCTCAACCGCTTGCTGCGGATTTTGTTCAAGCATAGAGGCGATAATGGCTTGCACAATTAATGGGCTTATATTGGTAAACGCATTTTCTGCCACTACGATGCCAAGATTTAATTCAGGGATCATTGTCATTTGCGAACCGCTGGTTAGCATGCAGCCGCCATGGTGAATAACCGTATGGGGAATGTTTTCGGTAATATCGTCTTTACACCAACCTAAACAATATTGCGGATTCTGACCTCGCGCATAAGGTGTGGAGGTTTGCGGAGCAAACAGTGTTTCTACGCCATCGGCGCTTAATACTTGCTGGCCATTAAACGCGCCTTGGCTTAGCAGACATTGCGTATAGTTGAGCATTTCATTGATAGAGGTATAAAGACCTCCCGGTGCTTTTACACTGCCATCAATAGGCAAATCACTCACTTTATAATGGTGTTTCCCATCGCGCTCTTCCAAAATATAACCCGTCATTACATTACTATCGGGGTCATTATCAAAAGCGTCTTGGGTAATCACAGCGCGGTTCATATTGAGCGGTGACAGCACGGCCTGTTTAAGATACATATCAAAAGAACCACCGGTCACATCTTCAATAATATATTCAAGGCAGGTATAGAGATCATTGTTATAAAAAAAATGTTCACCGGGCTCATAAATAATAAAGTCATCGGCATCGGCCATATGGGCAAGAAACTCTTCGCGAGTATGGGCGGGTAATACGGTATTGAACTGATCAAACGTGTAGGTGAATTTACTACCGCCAGCATCCATGGAGGGTATTCCACTGCTATGAGAAAGCAGGTGTTTAATTTTTATAGCAGGACGAGAGAGAAAAGGCTCTACGTTTAAATGATCAGCCACGCTATCTTCTATGTTGAGCTTGCCCTGCTCTTGTAGCGCCATAATAGCGAAAGCGGTAAAGGATTTAGTGATACTACCCATGCCAATTAATGTATCGGCCGTCATGGGCTTATGTTGTTTTAAATCTCTAAGGCCAAAGCCTTTGGCGTAGATAATTTCATTATTGTGTACGATACCCACCGCTAGGCCTGGGGTATTTTTTTTACGCATAAGCTGACGGATGGTTTTTTCAATTAGGAGGGTATTCATGTAAATGAGCTCTCAGTATGAAGGTGTATGAAAATAAAATGGCACAGCGAGAAACGCGATGCCTGAGAGCCTTGGATACTACTGAGGGGGTAAAGTTCGGTGTGGGGGTTGTGTTTAATGAGGAATTTATGGCAAATGGTATTTTAGGCCTCAATAGCTTTGTCGCATGTTAAATAACTATTTCGATATAGGCGGCTCAGTCAAATAAACTCGGCTTTGATAACAACTGTTTGAGCGCTGGCTTGCTCTTAGGGCTAACATCTAGGGCCGCCTGAAACTCGACCCATTGATCATCATTAAACGCAAAGAGGCTTCGATTTACCAACACTTCTGAGGCAGCGAGTAAGCCAGTATCAAGTAAAAAATCACTTATAGTTTTATTCATAGAGGACGCCGCCTGCTGCAATATGACTTTGTCTGCCCTACTGGTACGAATATCAATACGCTCTGTCTTTTGTTTTTGCATAACACTTACCTCAAATTAACGAATCGAGCACAGCGTGTGTACATTGTCCGGTCAAGCTTATTGCCTAGATAAATGACAACCTTGCTATCATTTCCGGCACAGTCATTAATATCGCCATCTCAAGCTGAACATATTGATTATCTATAAACGCTCAGTAATGCCTTTACGACATCGACAATCGTGAAATCGCATAATTAATGAGACAGCGATTTTCTTGATT
>CAXAHI010000077.1:0-12096 GCA_963968645.1 uncultured Gammaproteobacteria bacterium
ACTCAGGTTATCGGGCTACCCTCCGCCGACGATTCTTAAATCGACAACAAAAACCCCCACCTAACGACTCAACCAACTCTCAACAATCAACTGCGCAGCAATCGCATCAACCGTCCCATCACGCTTATTACGACTCAACGCCTGCCCATATTGCTCCGCCGCCTCAGCGCTCGAATCATGCCGCGCAATAGCCCTACCCTCAGCTAACAGCGACTTCGCCTCCGCACTCGACAAGCGCTCATCACAAAGCTCAACCACAAAACCAAACCGACCATGCAAACGATTAGCAAACTTTCTTGCCCGCACCGACATATCACTCTCAGTGCCATCCATATTTAGCGGCAAACCCACCACCAAATAATCCGGCTTCCACTCAGCTAACTGTGCTTCAATTTCATGCCATTGAGGCTTACCGTCTTTCGCCTTAAAAACCGTTAACGGCCGCGCAGATTGCGTTAATGTTTGACCCACCGCTAAACCGATTTGCTTTAAACCGAAATCGAAACCTAAAATAATTTGGTTTGTGTCAGAGGAATTTTGATTAGACATAAATAATAAACATAGCGATTAAGCATTGCCTGGCTGTGTTGCAAGTGCACTTAAATCGACACCTAATAATTTAGCGGCTGCTTCTGCGCGCAAATGATAAGGCGTTGAAAATAAAATCTCTGGCGTTGCTGGCGCAGTCAACCAATCATTTTCCATCAGCTCTTGCTCTAATTGCCCCGCACCCCAACCAGCATAACCTAGAACAAACAAAAATTTATCCGGCCCTTTGCCTTCTCCCAATGCCGCTAAAATATCTTTTGAACCTGTTAACGCAACGTCACTGCTTATTTGTAATGTCGATAACCACCCAATGGTATTCGCGGGTGTTTGGTGTAATACGAAGCCACGCTCTAAACCAACGGGACCGCCAACCATAACAGGCTGCGTATTTAATTCAGAGGTTTCAATGGCTTCGAATTCTTTGACCAAGTCATTAAATTTTAAATCAGAGGGACGATTAATTATAATGCCCATTGCACCGTCTTCATCATGCTCACAGATATAAGTGACGCTGGATTTAAAAATTCCATCTTCTAATGTCGGTGTCGCAATTAAAAATTGATTGCGCAAGGACGTGGATTTAACAAAACTCATTTTAAATCCTCTTTATTAAACAATTATGTTTGTTCATCACGCAAAAATACCCATTGCTTTGCATCGGATGAATCTTTATCAAACCGGTACCCTGCTGTAGTGAATTTTTTCAGCTTTGCTGGATCTTCAATACGATGCTTAATAATATAAGCACTCATAAGACCTCTCGCTTTTTTTGCATAAAAACTGATTATTTTGTATTTGCCATTTTTATAATCTTTGAATACTGGCGTAATAATATCTGCATCTAAAAGTTTTTTATCGACAACATTAAAATATTCGTTAGACGCTAAGTTTATCAATACATTTGATTCCAAACTCGCCATCTGCTTTTTAAGTGAACGGCTGGGTTTGTCACCCCAAAACTCATAAAGGTTCTTACCCCTTTCATTTTTTAATTTGGTGCCCATTTCTAATCGATAAGCTTGAATTAAATCTAACGGTTTTAATACGCCATAGAGACCACTTAAAATACGCAAATGCGCTTGCGCAAAGTCGAAATCATCTTCATTAAAGGTGTCGGCATTTAAGCCAGTGTAAACATCGCCCTTAAATGCCAACACAGCTTGTTTTGCATTTTTTTTAGTGAAGGGTGTATGCCAATTCATAAACCGCTCAGAATTCAATTCACCAATTTTTTGACTTACAGACATTAAGTTCACAATGTCTTCTGGCGCATAGCCACGCATCAGTTCCACTAATTCTGTAGAATCTTTTAACATTAAAGGTTTAGTGGCCGTATTGGTGACGGCGGGTGTTTCAAAATCCAACGTTTTTGCTGGAGAAATTACAACGAGCATAAATCAATGCCTTTTATTCAGTGAACCCATATTATCATCGGTTCGTTATCTTATTCGAAATTAACGTCATTTGAACTTTAAAATTCTAATTACAGCACCTTAAATTACCATTCACGTAAAATTTTGGCAAAGATTAGGGCTAACAACTTGCCATTTACCTTTACAATCACGGACACTGTACCGCAAACGATGAATCAAAACGCTTGTCTATTTATTTTTACTCGCTTTCATTAACTCATGCTCTAAATGCCCTTATAACAAGCCCTATAACGGATGACCCTATTATGTATAAGCGCTTTTCACTGTCTAGCCTAGCAGCCATTATATTTAGCACAGCCGTACTAGCTTCGCTTATGTCTTGCTCTGTGAACCCCGTTACTGGCAAGCAAGAGCTCGCTTGGGTAGATGAGAACTGGGAACGTAAGATTGGCGAACAGCATTATAGCAATCAACAACAAGCAGGCGGAGGCCCCTATACAATAGACCCTGACCTAACTCTCTATGTTCGATCGGTAGGGAAAAAGCTAGCCCAGTATAGCAAACGCTCTCACCTTCCTTATGACTTTATTGTCCTGAATGATTCAAGCCCTAATGCATGGGCGCTTCCGGGTGGAAAAATTGCTGTTAACCGCGGCCTATTGGTTTCTTTAAAAGATGAAGCCGAACTCGCTGCTGTTTTAGCTCACGAAATTGTCCATGCGGATGCTAGGCATTCGGCGCAAAGCCAAGAAATGGGCTCATTGATCTCAGTCGGTCAGCTTGCAGCTACCGTTCTATTGTCCAACTCTGGCTACAATAATAAGACTCTCCAGCAAGGTATTGCTTATACCGGCCTCTATGGACAAACCAGTTATAGCCGAAGTCGAGAGCTCGAAGCCGATCTTTATGGCATGCAATATATGAGCGCTGCTGGCTACAATCCTGAAGCGGCTGTGAGCTTACAAAAAACTTTTGTTGAGCTCTCTAAGGGTCGTCAAAGCGATGCCTTTAGCGCGCTGTTTGCCTCTCACCCGCCTTCACAGTCGCGCGTTGCAGCTAACCAACAAACCGCATGGTCTCTTAAGCGCGGCGGTGACCGAGGAAAAATCCGCTACCAACAAGAAATTAAAAAATTAATGGATCGTAAGCCCGCTTATGATTTGTCTGATAAAGCTAAAAAAGCCATTGGTGATAAAAAATATGCTGAAGCGATAACACTTGCGGAAAAAGCCATTAAGATTGAGCCTAAGGAAAGCGAGTTTTATGAAGTGAAAGGTGCGGCCCTAACAAAGCTTAATCGCTCAAGTGATGCTTTAAAATCACTGGACCAAGCCATAGCGCTTAATAATCAATATTATTCGCCTATTTTACGCC
The DNA here is from genome assembly GCA_963968645.1 of uncultured Gammaproteobacteria bacterium. Lineage (GTDB taxonomy): Bacteria > Pseudomonadota > Gammaproteobacteria > Pseudomonadales > UBA7434 > UBA7434. The sequence continues at coordinate 3,297 of CAXAHI010000077.1, forward strand.
GTGGTATTTTACGTTATGAGTTGCGGTCTTACGAAGCTGCTGAGCGTGATCTACAAGCCAGTCTACTGTTAGCACCTACTCAAATTGCTTATATTAAACTCGGTGAAATCGCTGAAGAAAAAGACCTATGCGTAGAAGCAAGCAAATACTATCAGCAGGCGGCTAAAGCTAGCCCTCAAAACCAACAATCCTTGCAGCAAAAGTTATTGGCGCTTCAAGCCCGCTGTCGCTAGTGAATATTATGACTCGATTAAACAGACACTAGCAGAAGTAATTACCCGTTTTTTTGCCGCGCCGCTGGCATTCTTGCTGATAATTCCCGCAAGCAACAGCCATACCTGGCGATAAATTGTCATTGGTTAAGCACTCTTCAACATAATCGCTCAATGCTTCATCACTGATATTCATCGATTTCTCGCAACCGCTTAAGCCTAAAAATAAGAATACAACTAAGACCAAGAAGATTTTTCCTTTGCTTTGCATAATGACTCTCTCGTAAAATTACCTGTATCTATTAATATGGGCAACATTGAAGTAAGAAAATTGATGTGCAATAAACTAAGACGACTTAACTCTCATGGCTTTAATGCATCCGATTTCACTCAAGCCACTTTCACTCACGCCACTTTATCATGGCTCTTGTAGCATGTGTATAATCATCCCTCTTATAGATTTTAATAATAATGTGATAGCCTTGCCTCAAATTCGATATAGGACAGCCTGTGAATAACCTATCTCAGCGATTGCTTAATACGCTTCAGTGCCTAGTTACGGTCATCGATAAATGGACACTACGTACGGGTCATGCCGTTGCTTGGTTGCTTGTTGTTATGGTCGTCACTCAAAGCCTTATTGTCATATTGCGCTATGGCTTTGAAATAGGCTCTATTGCTTTACAAGAGTCTGTCATTTACTTACATGCAGCATGTTTTATGCTGGGCATTGCCTACACGGTTAAAATAAACGGCCATGTCCGTGTCGATATTTTTTATCGCCAATTTAGCCCGCAGAAAAAAGCAGCCGTTAATCTATTTGGCGCTGTGGTCTTTTTGTTACCGCTTTGTCTGTTTATTTTTATCACTAGCTTTCAGTATGTTTTACAGGCTTGGCAAATCAAAGAACACTCGTCGGATACTGGCGGCCTTCCCATCGTCTATTTACTTAAAACGCTTATCCCTTTATTGGCTACCGGGTTACTACTACAAAGTATTTCTGAAATTGGAAAGTCCACCTTAACGCTTCTCGGTTATCCACAAATTTCGCAGGCTGAACATTAATATGATCGAATTTATTCCTCTATTTATGTTTCTAGCTGTTTGCCTTGTGCTTATGCTGGGTTATCCGGTTGCGTTTTCTCTGGCTGGAACGGCTTTACTGTTTGCCTTTATTGGCGCTGCTGCGAATCTGTTTGACTCTGCTCTTTTTGGAGCACTACCCAGCCGTATGTTTGGCGTAATGACCAACGTCACTTTAATCGCTGTTCCGTTGTTTGTCTTTATGGGCGTGATGCTAGAGAAGTCACGTCTGGCTGAAGACTTACTCAAAAATATGGCGGCGCTATTTGGTAAGCGCCATGGCGGTCTTGGCTATGCGGTAGTGATTGTTGGTATGCTACTCGCAGCCAGTACCGGCATAGTGGGCGCTACTGTCGTGACTATGGGGCTTATGTCTTTACCGACAATGCTTAAACATAAATACAACCCTGCACTAGCCACTGGGACTATTTGCGCAACGGGTACTCTCGGGCAAATAATACCGCCTTCTATTGCACTGGTTCTTTTAGGCGACATTCTTTCTACAGCCTATCAGCAAGCTCAAATTAACCAAGGTATTTTTAGTCCAAAAACAATATCTGTCGGTGATTTATTCGTGGGCGCACTTGTGCCCGGTTTGATTTTAGTCAGCTTGTATCTTCTTTATATTTTTATCTATTCATGGCTTAAACCTGATGTTGCGCCTGCTTATGAAAATGATGAAGACATCTCTGCTTTTAGCATCATTTCTAATTTGCTTCCTCCGCTCGGGCTTATATTTTTAGTATTGGGTTCAATTCTTGCCGGCGCCGCTACGCCAACCGAAGCTGCTGCTGTTGGCGCTTTGGGTGCAACGGTTATAGCGCTATGTAAACAACAATTAGATTTTTCTCGCCTACAGCAAGTGGTAAGAGAAACCCTGAAAATCACCAGTATGATTTTTATGATTCTATTGGGAGCGACTTTATTCTCATTAGTCTTTAGAGGTTACGGTGGTGATGAATTAGTACAATCGCTGTTTGTCGATATGCCCGGCGGAAGAATGGGTGCATTACTGGTTGTTATGGCCGTTATTTTTTTGCTGGGTTTTATTTTAGACTTTATAGAAATTACATTTGTTGTTGTGCCTATCGTAAGTCCGATTTTGCTGGCCATGGGTTTTGATCCCATATGGCTAGGCATTATGATTGCTGTTAATTTACAAACATCTTTCTTAACGCCGCCATTCGGCTTTGCACTTTTCTATCTTAGAGGTGTTGCACCGGCTGGAATATCGACAAGTACTATTTATCGTGGCGTTGCTCCCTTCATTTTAATTCAGCTATTTTTGCTTTTGCTAATGACACGCTGGCCAACTATAGTCACTTGGTTACCGGAACAAATTTACAATTAATACAAACTGGGCATAGGTCATCAATCTTTTTGTGCTCATCAAAGGTATGATTACTAACAACGCATGTACAATATGAGTAGCCATAACATCTACTTTTCTATTAGTTCTATTTATAGCGAGTTTTTACACCATGAATGCTATCGACGACAACCCAATGCCAAATGGCGAAATGTCTCTTCAGACTATCGCTATGCCCAAAGACACCAATGCTAGCGGCGATATTTTTGGCGGTTGGTTATTATCACAAATGGATATTGCGGCAGGTGTTGCTGCGGGTAGAATTGCTGGCGGACGAGTGGCTACTGTCGCCATCGATAATATGAACTTCTTGGTGCCAGTACATGTAGGCGCTGTTGTCGGCTGCTATACCGAAATCGTCAGCATTGGTCGCAGCTCTATTCAAGTGTTAGTTGAGGTGTGGATTGATAGCGGACTTAGTGGCGCCAAAATCAAAGTGACTGAAGGTTTGTTTGTTTTCGTCTCTATTGATAATAATGGTCGAACACGCGCAGTTAAGTAGCTTTTGTAAATTTAGAGAATGGTTTAGTAACTGGAATCGGCCGTTTTAAAAACGGCCTTTAACGCATTTAATCTCTTATATCGTAGTAAGCCCGCTCACTAATTTGATGGTAAGCCGTAGCGCTTTTTCGATAGGCATTATAAGACTCGTATACCTTCTTAAACATCTCATCGTTCTGGGCGTTTTCTTCCATAACAATTCTTGAAGTTTCACGTAATACATCTAAGACTTCATCAGGATAACGACGTAACTCTACCCCTTTTTCTTTTAGCACGATCAATGCAGCGTTATTTCGTGAAGTATATTCATCCAACATATCTTGATTAATTGTTCGTGCTGCCGCTTCAACAATCGCTACTAAATCATCGGGTAATGATTGATAAGCATCTTTATTAATAATTAATTCAATAGTAGGACCGGGCTCATGCCAACCCGGATAATAATAATATTTAGCCACATTGTTAAAACCAAAGGCTAAATCATTATAAGGTGCCACCCACTCTGCAGCATCAATAACGCCGGTTTGTAATGAAGTATAAATTTCGCCACCGGCTAAGTTAACGGCCGTGCCACCTGCTCGCGTAAAAACTTCGCCACCCAAGCCTGGGATACGCATCTTTAAGCCTTTAAAATCTTCGATGGTATTTAATTCTTTATTAAACCAACCACCCATTTGTATGCCGGTATTACCGCCAGCCATGGGGACTAAATTATAGGGCGCGTACAACTCTCGCCATAACTCAAGACCGCCACCATGATAAAGCCAGCCATTCATTTCTTGCGCGTTTAAACCAAAGGGGACAGAGGTAAATAAGGGCGCAGCCGGAATTTTTCCTTTCCAATAATAGGCAGCGCCGTGACCCATTTGAACCGTGCCGCTTGATACCGCACTGAACACTTCCATGGCAGGAACAATTTCGCCCGCCGCGTAAACCTTTATGCTTAAGCGACCACTACTCATGCGGTGTACTAATTTAGCGAAATTTTCTGGCGCAACACCAAGACCAGGAAAGTTTTTTGGCCAAGTGGTGACTAGCTTCCATTGATAAGTTTTTTGCTTAATACTTTCATCTACATTGCCATTTTGGCTAGTATCATTATTGCCACCACAAGCCACTAGCATCGCCAGTACTACGCAAAATGAAGCTGCCTTAATAAAAACGCTCATAATGTACTCTCTTTAAATACTATTAAGATTGGCATAAGCAGCGACCAGCCACTTACTGCCTTCATCATCAAAGTTAACTTGCACGCGAGCATTGCTGCCTTGGCCTTCAATATTGAGTATGACACCCTCACCAAAGACACTGTGCATAACTCGCTGACCCAATAACAAACCCGTTTCGTGACCGTTTGAGGCATACGACATGCCTGCACTCACCGGCCGACTAATATTCGCCTTAACGCGAATCTCTTTAATGCACTCATCAGGAATTTCACGTACAAAACGTGATACCGCATTATAAGATTCTTGACCATACCAGCGACGCGTCTCGGCATAGGTCAAATACAGGTGTTTCATGGCACGGGTAATTCCGACATAACAAAGTCGACGCTCTTCTTCTAAACGCCCAGGCTCTTCTACAGACATTTTATGTGGAAAAAGATTTTCTTCGATGCCCGCTAAATACACCACAGGAAACTCAAGGCCTTTTGCCGAATGCAATGTCATTAACTGAACAGCATCCGTATATTCATCGGCTTGCTGCTCACCAGAATCTAACGCTGCTGTATCTAAAAATTCTCGAAGGGCGGTGCTGTCATCACCTTCTGGCTCGAACTGTCGCGTGGCATTAACAAGTTCTTGTAAATTCTCTATTCGCGCCTGACCTTTTTCACCGGTCTCTTTGCCATGAAAAGCCATTAAATCACTGGCTTCTAATACAAAAGCGGCTAAGTCTTCTAAGCTCAGCGTGCTTGATGCTTCACCACAATCATTGATAAGCGCCATAAAATTTTGCAGGGCTGTCATGGCTCGCTTAGTTAAACTGCCATCGGTTAATAACTGCTCGGCTGCGCGCCACATTGAGGTATTTGATTCACGAGCTCGAAGACGTAAAGCCTCTACCGTCTTATTGCCAATGCCTCTGGTAGGCGTGTTCACTACTCGTTCAAAAGCGGCATCATCATCACGTCCATGAGACAAACGTAAGTAAGCAACCGCGTTTTTAATCTCTAAGCGATCATAGAATCGCTGGCCACCATAAATACGATACGGAATACCAGTACGAATTAACTCTTCCTCTAAAACGCGTGACTGAGCATTAGAACGGTATAAAATAGCTTGTTCTGAGCGAAGTGTGTCATTACTTACATGCTCTTCAACACGCTCAACGATAAACCGAGCTTCATCTTGCTCATTGAATGCGGCATAGAGTGAAATAGGATCTCCCGTTTCGCCATCCGTCCAGAGTTCTTTACCTAAGCGGCTGGGATTGTTGGAGATAACGGCATTGGCGGCATCGAGAATGCATGAAGTAGAGCGATAGTTTTGCTCAAGCTTAACCGTCTGGGTGCCAGGGAAATCTTCACTGAACTGCTGGATATTCTCAATCTTGGCACCGCGCCAGCCATAAATGGATTGATCGTCATCACCAACAACCGTAATGGTGTTGCTGTTACCCGCTAGCACTCGCAACCATGCATATTGAATGGTGTTGGTATCTTGAAATTCGTCGACCAACAGATATTGGAAACGCTGCTGATAGTGATTTAATACGGAGGGACTGTTTAGCCAAAGCTCATGAGCACGCAACAAAAGCTCACCAAAATCCACTTGCCCAGAACGCTCACACGCGGCTTCATAGGCTAAATAGACTTGAACCAGTGTCTTTTCATAGGGATCATTATGATGATCAACATGCTTGGCACGTCGGCCTTCATCCTTATGACCATTGATATACCACTGAATTGACTTGGGTGAAAATCGCGTCTCATCGAGCTCATGTTCTTTTAATAAGCGCTTAACCATGCGTAACTGGTCATCGCTATCAATAATTTGAAAATTTTCAGGTAAACCTGCATCTTTCCAATGCGCTTTTAATAATCGATGCGCAATACCATGAAAAGTCCCCACCCACATACCCTGTGGTGTTATTTCCAGCAACTCGCCAATTCGTGAGCGCATTTCTTTAGCGGCTTTATTAGTGAACGTAACCGACATTACCGATGATGGCGAAACACCTTGCACCTGCAATAGCCATGCAATTCGATGCACCAGTACCCTAGTTTTGCCGCTTCCAGCCCCAGCGAGTACTAACACACTTTTGTTATCGCAAGAAACAGCTTCGCGTTGCGCGCTGTTTAAAGAATCAAGTATTCGAGAAACATCCATAAGGTATCGTTTTGCTGCATTAAATTTTAAATAAAAGTTAAGCCGATCAATATACCGTGTGATTTATAGACATGCTAACTATTTTAAGAAATAGTTGGTAATTATTGTTTTTTAACGAGTTATTGACTTGCGCTAGGTCGTATCTGTCGCGTTTAATGGGAGCCATTGTTGTAGAGGTTTTACCATGCAAGACCATTTAGCTTGAGTACTGATACTTTTTTTGGTGCCACGGCTTTCGAAAATGCCAAACTATTGGCTGGCCGTATAGACATCAAACAGCGATTGCAGCTTGCCATCGCACGGGCACGGCTCCGTAAAAAATCTCTAGCACTTCTCTTTATCGATCTTGATCGCTTTAACACAATCACATCAACGCTAGGTCCAGAAGTGGGCCAGCAGCTTCTTGACGTCACTACCGACCGACTAACACATGCTCTTAATGGCGATCATCTGCTCATGCATTTGGGCTCCGATGAATATGCCGTGTTAAGCGAAGGTATCGACAACGCATCACAGCTTCGTCAATTGGCTAACCGATTACTCAATGTTATTCGCAAACCGGTTTTTATCAACCAGCAAGAATTAATGACGACTGCCAGTATTGGTATTAGTCTTTATCCTAACAAAGCGGATAATGAGCAAACCTTATTGCACCAAGCTATTAGTGCATTACAAAATGCCAAAGCCGTTGGCGGTGACAGTGTTAAATTCTTTACTCGCAGTAGCTCTAACGCACCATCACTGCGGCGTTTAAATATTGAAATTGAATTACGTCATGCTATATCGCGCAAAGACCTTACGGTGCATTACCAGCCAAAGATGAATCTCGCGACTGGCCACATCACCTCCATTGAAGCATTGGTTCGCTGGAAGCATGATGATTTAGGCTGGGTTTCGCCTAAGGAATTTATTCCTATTGCTGAGAATGCCGGTTTAATATCGGGTATTGGTGAAATGGTCTTAGAAACGGCCTGTCGTCATGGTGCCAAATGGATTGAAGATGGCGTACCGCATGCGAAGATAGCGGTTAACTTATCAGCCAAGCAGCTTATTCGTCAGGATATGCTGGTACAAATAAAACGCATTTTAAAACGCACAGGTTTTCCGCCTGAGCAGTTAATTATTGAGCTCACTGAATCACTGGTTTTAGATACCTTAGCCAAAACCTCTGAGACCTTAACCGGTTTACGGAATATGGGTATTGAGATTGCGATTGATGATTTTGGTACGGGTTATTCGACCTTTAAATTATTGAAAACGTTACCTGTTGATATCTTAAAGATTGACCAGATGTTTATTGCTAACTTGTTGGACAATAAAGTTGATGTTGCTATTACTCAGGCAATTATTGATGTCGCCCATGCATTGGATATGCGCGTTGTCGCTGAAGGTGTTGAGAATGTTGAGCACGCTAATTTATTGCAAGAGTTAGGCTGCGATACGATTCAAGGGTTTTATTTGAGTGAGGCGCTGCCAAGGACTGAGATAACGAAGCTTTTGTGTCTTGGTATACCGGGAATTACGAAACAGCGGACTAATGCTGATATTGAAGAAACGCAAAAGAAAATGGCCGAAAAGAAAAACGAAACAATAGCTCTCGCTTAACCCCTCCCCTTTCTCTTTTTATTTAACTTTTAGATATCGGCTTTATGTTTGATGTTATGAGTCGGGGTATCCTTTTGTTTTTTTGTTTTGAGATCAAGAGCGTCGAGGGGTGGGCTGACATGCCAGGAGCCTTTTTGATTCGCGTCTAAAGAGTTATCTTAAAATTTGGATTTGGATTTTTTTCGTTATATTTTTCAATCAAGACCGTCGGGGATGGCCCGACAGCCAGTCACTTTTTGTCTACAGCAACAAAAAGTAACCAAAAAATGCCGCAACCTTACGACGAAGCTTGAGCACGACGGGTGCATCTCGCAGGGTTTTCTGTCCAGCAGTTCCAGAGGGTTTATCGCCAAGCGGTATAGGGGGTACTTTTTTTGTGCTGTACTTGCTTTAAGCATTACGTCTAATTTTACCTTTTAGCGAAATAGTAGTTCGCTTAGTCATAATCCTTTGTTTAGCTCTCACCCTTTCACCTTCTGAGCCACACTACACTCAACAACTATTTTGAGTAAAAGATTATTCTTTTGAACTGCGGCTTTTCATTTTTTTGCTCTTATCTTTTTTGAGCGGCATGCGGAGCTCAACAGTAAAAATCGGCCGTTAGGCACGGTTTTTACTTGTTCTAAAATAAAAAGAAGTCTACTGAACTTGTTCGTTGTAGCCTCATTGTGTTTTGAGAAGTCTGCGGAATCAGA
>CAXAHI010000078.1:0-12052 GCA_963968645.1 uncultured Gammaproteobacteria bacterium
GTCGGAATGTCGGAATGTCGGAATGTCGGAATGTCGGAATGTCGGAATGTCGGAATGTCGGAAAAAATTAATAGACTTATATGAAATTTTTTTCCATTTTTAGTGCGCAAATAAAAAAACTAGTTAGTTATCATTAAATTTCCTGACTTTTTTCACGCTCTTAAATAAACGATTAAATACGCAAAGATAAAAGCCAGTTTATTTATGACGCTTGTTCTATCATTTCGTTCAAGTAAACCAACAATAAACACTAGATAAAAAAATAAAGAAAAAAAACTCTAAAAAAAGCCATCAAACAATACAAAAACTATCTAAGAAAATATTTTTTAAATCGTTTTTGTATTGTTTAACTGAATTAAAATAAAAAAAAGGAAAGGAAAGGAAAGGAAAGGAAAGGAAAGGAAATTGGTATAAGTGGATGGTATGACTAAAAATTACTTACCTAAGGTTAACTCACGTAAACGCTGAATAGCTTCTTCACGCTGAGCCAACTCTTTATTAAGCTGAATATTTTCAGCCATCACTTGATCTTTACTGATATCAGCAGCAATCATTAGCTCAGCACTAAACCACAGCAAACGTGCCTCGTTAGATGCCTCACCGGTCAAGGCTTGTTGCGCACGCTGGTCCAATACATAAATAGCGGTTTGAGCAGCCTCTCGACTATACGCTGGATTTTCTCGATCAAGACGTAATGCGATAATGCCCCAAAGCGCATAAGCATCTGACAACAAACTACTATGCTCAGCTAATGCCGATTCATAGGCTTCAAAAGCACTTTGATATTGCTTAGCCGTATGCCATTCATTAGCTAAAGCCAATTTTCGCAAAACAGATTCTGTCGCTAAATCGATATCAGGCTCGCAAGCCATAGGAGAAGGAGTATTAGAGGTAGAGGGTGAGGCGTTGTGAGCGTGATGGTCAGCAGGCCTCGGAGAATATTCTAGAGGAGTTGAGGCGCAGGCCGTTAGCAAGGCCACTAAGCCAACCCATACAGTGATCTGTAAATACTTAACGCTCAATGTAATTCAAAACCTATTATATTCATAATATATAATCAAGAGAGAAAACGACTAAACAACTTCTGGCTCTTGACCCAACCTTAGCACGATTCTGGCAATCGATTACTGCATTAGCAATTTCTCGTCCAATCATGAGATGCAGTGCAAATTGCCTATCGCAAAAAAGCACGGCCTATCGATTATCTGACACTTCATCCTTGATCCTCGATAACAGCCCTATGGTAAACGATATCTACAGGAATCTAAACGCTTTTCCCATCACCGATACCAACTTATCGCAAGTGGCTCCATTGCCTTTGCATAACGCCAGCGCTTACGATTATGCCCCTTCAAATAGGCATACGCCCTTAATCATTCAATTAATGATTAAGACGCATAGCAGGAAACAGTAAAACATCACGTATTGATGCCGAAGCAGTCAGCAGCAAGACGAAACGATCAATACCTATACCCTCACCCGCTGTTGGTGGTAAGCCGTATTCTAAAGCCGCAATGTAGTCGGCATCGAAGTGCATGGCCTCAATATCACCGGCATCTTTTTCAGCCACTTGACGCTGAAAGCGCTCAGCTTGATCTTCGGCGTCGTTTAACTCAGAAAAACCATTGGCGATTTCTCGGCCCGCAACAAAAAACTCAAAACGATCGGTTACAAACGGATTATCATCATTACGGCGCGCTAAAGGTGATACTTCCGTAGGATAGGCGGTAATAAACGTTGGTTCAATCAGCTTCTCTTCAACCGTTTTATCAAAAATTTCTATCTGTATTTTGCCTAAACCGTAAATATCTTTAACCACAATACCAAGATCATCTGCCACTTTAGCGGCAGACGCTCTATCGGATAAATCACTTAACGATAATTCAGGATTAAAAGCCAAAATGGACTCTAACACTGTCATACGTCTAAATGGCTGACCAAACTCCAATGAATGCCCTTGGTAATCAAGCTGCGTTCGCGAAAATACATTAGTGACCACAGTACGCAGCATCGCCTCGGTTAAATCCATCAAATCTTGATAATCAGCATAGGCCTGATAAAACTCGATCATGGTGAATTCAGGATTATGACGCGTCGATAAACCCTCATTACGGAAGTTACGGTTAATTTCAAACACACGCTCAAAACCACCTACCACTAATCGCTTTAAGTACAACTCAGGCGCAATACGCAAATACATATCCATATCTAAGGCATTGTGATGTGTCACAAACGGTCTCGCCGTTGCACCACCAGGAATCGCCTGCAACATTGGCGTTTCCACTTCCATAAATTGTCGCTCAACTAAAAACTGACGAATCTCATTAATAATGCGTGAACGCAGTGCAAAAACGTCTCGCACTTCTTTATTCATAATTAAATCAACATAGCGCTGACGATAGCGAATTTCGGTATCAGCCAAGCCATGAAACTTATCAGGCAAGGGACGTAATGATTTCGTTAGTAACTGGGCATCTTCTATATAGACATACAAATCGCCTTTACCCGATTTATGCACTGGCCCTGAAGCGGCAATAATATCACCAATATCCCAGCTCTTAATTTTTGCCACCAACGCTTCTGGCAGTGATTTTTTATCAACATATAATTGAATTTGGCCAGAAACATCTTGCAGCACAATAAACGGGCCACGTTGATTCATAATACGACCAGCAACACTGGCAGGTCGATTAAGCGCTTCTAATGTTGGCTTATCTTGCTCACCCAGCTCGGCTTGTAATTCACTGGCAAGGCTATCGCGGCGAAAATCATTAGGAAAAGCAACGCCCGCTTCTCGAATAGTCGCCAACTTAGCACGACGCTCGGCAATTAATTTATTCTCTTCGCTGTTATTAATATTAGAAGAAGACGCTGTGGTATCTTGCTTGTCGCTCATAATGCTTGCTCTTGGTTTTTACTTAAAAATGAGATGGTAAGTTTAACTTATTCGTTAACGCGCTGGTTAAAGCCCCTGCTTTAACGATGCCTCAATAAACTGATCAATATCGCCATCCAATACATTTTGGCAATTACTGGTTTGCGTACCAGTACGTAAATCTTTAATGCGCTGATCATCTAAAACGTAAGATCGAATTTGACTTCCCCAACCTATGTCAGACTTTCCATCTTCCAATGATTGTTTTTCAGCATTAATTTTTTGCATTTCTAATTCATAAAGTCTGGCTTTTAACATCTTCCAGGCTTTATCACGGTTTTGATGCTGCGAACGCGCATCCTGACATTGAGCAACCGTACCCGTGGGTATATGCGTTAAACGCACTGCCGAATCCGTTTTGTTAACATGCTGACCGCCCGCACCCGACGCACGATAAGTATCCGTTCGTACATCAGAAGGGTCAATATCGACTTCAATATTTTCATCCACCTCGGGCGATACAAATATAGAGGCAAAAGAAGTGTGTCGGCGACTGCCAGAATCAAAGGGCGATTTACGCACTAAGCGATGCACCCCCGTCTCAGTGCGTAACCAACCAAAGGCATATTCACCCTGAAACTGAATAGTCGCACTTTTAATACCCGCAACATCACCGGCAGAAGCTTCGACTAAATCAACTTTAAAGCCCTTGGCCTCACCCCATCGCAAATACATGCGCAGTAGCATTTCAGCCCAGTCTTGCGCTTCTGTGCCGCCAGAACCCGATTGAATATCCAAAAAAGCATTATTCGGATCCATTTCACCAGAGAACATGCGGCGAAATTCTAATACCGCCAACAAGCTTTCTAATTCAGCAATTTCAGCATCAACAGATTCCAGTGCCTCGGCATCATCATCTTCAATGACCATTTCAAGTAAGTCTTTAGCATCGGCAATGCCAATATCAAGCTTATCAATAACACCCACTACACCCTCTAGGGCGGAGCGTTGCTTGCCTAACTGCTGTGCTTTATCGGGATTATCCCAAACGGCGGGCTCGGCCAGCTCTAATTCAACCTCAGTAAGCTCTTCTTTTTTGTTCTCATAGTCAAAGATACCCCCTAAGGATATCGACACGACCAAAAAGATCTTTAAGGCTGGTTTGCTGTGGATTAGTTTCTAACATTAACGGTGTTTTCTCAGTGCTTTTAATGAATCGCGAACGTTTTAGCGGCAATCTAAACGGTGGCAAATCAAACGACAAAATAAAGCGAAAGATTATACTCAAATGCCCTTGCGGCCGCGAGTAATAACTCACATTAGATACTCTCCCAAGCCCTTGATGGCCAATCGGAGTAATATCGGACTAATGCAACACAAATCACTTGACTCTTAAGCTGCAAAATCGACAATAGAAGAACGAATAAGGGTCAGCATCAGTCGCAACTTAATGATAAAAAAACAGTCTCATGCCCTTCTTACAAAACAGGCGGTATTCAAGCATAACGCCTATTTTTACAGCATCTAAATATTTAATTGAGCGAGTCAAACTATGCGTGCCACCCTTAAATCGACAACTGATCTCCCCACTTTTGCCTGCGACACTCTCGTTATTCCTTTCTATAAAGACCTAAAACTCAGTAGCGATAGTCGCGCCATAGACAAAGCGAGCCAAAAGCAATTAGCTAAAATACTCGCCAGCGATGATTTTAAAGGTGATTCAGGTGAAACCGTTACGCTGAGAGGTATCGCCGGAACCGCAGCCAATCGTATTGTATTATGGGGCTTAGGCGACAAAGACAAACTTAACCGACAAGCATTGGTTAAAGCCTGTGACTCACTTGCTAAAGCAGTCACCGCCTTGCCAGGCAAACATTGCGCAGTGCTAGGCAGCTTTAAAACGAATAAAGCGGTACCTACAAGCTGGGCAATTCAGCAGATCGCCGCGCGCATCGCTCGCACTACATACCTCTACACCACCACAAAGCCAAGCAAAAAGAACCCCGTTACACTTGCTCGCGTTAGCATCGTTAATGCCGATAGCACTGCGGCCAATCGCCAAGCAATAACACAAGGTGTTGCTATTGGTCAGGGTATTAATATTGCACGTGAGCTCGGCAATTTGCCCGGCAACATTTGCACGCCGAAATATCTATCTGCTCAGGCTCGCAAGCTAGCTAAGCAACATGCCGCTATTAAAACCACCGTATTAGGTGAAAAGCAGATGCAAGCGCTTAGCATGGATTCACTGCTTTCTGTGGGTCACGGCAGCGTAGAAGAATCGCAATTAATGGTTATCAACTACCAAGGCGGCAAAAAAAGCCAAAAGCCTCATGTGCTAGTGGGCAAAGGCATTACCTTTGATTCTGGCGGCATTAGCCTTAAACCTGGCGCCAGAATGGATGAAATGAAATTTGATATGTGCGGTGCAGCCAGTGTTATCGGCACCCTTGCAGCTATTGCAGAAATGAAGCTGCCGCTAAATGTTATCGGTGTTATTCCTGCCGCAGAAAACATGCCTTCAAGCCGCGCAACCAAACCAGGCGATGTCGTCACCAGCATGTCGGGTAAAACCATTGAAGTATTAAACACCGATGCCGAAGGCCGCTTAGTACTATGTGATGCATTAACCTACGTAGAACGCTTTAAGCCAGAATCGGTAGTCGATATCGCCACCTTAACGGGCGCCTGTATTATGGCGTTAGGTCATCATGCGAGTGGTTTATTAAGTAATGATGACGATTTAGCCAATAGCTTATTAGCCGCAGGCACAGATAGCGCCGACCGTGCATGGCAACTACCGCTTTGGGATGTGTATAAAAAACAACTCAGCTCGCCGTTTGCTGATCTTGGCAATATCGCAGCTGGTGGTGCAGGCACCATTACAGCCGCCTGCTTTTTATCAGAATTTACCGAAAACTACCGCTGGGCACATTTAGATATTGCCGGTACTGCTTGGGGCCAAGCTGGTGGTAAAGGCGCTAGCGGACGACCCGTCGCACTGCTATGTCAGTATTTAATATCGCTAGCCGGTAAATCAGCCGTTTAAACGTTACTCAATAAAAAGAATAAAAACCGCATGACGAAAATTGATTTTTATATTACCAACATCAATACACTTGATGATTATTGGAATTTTGCTTGCCGTCTAACAGAAAAGGCCTTTCGTAAGCAGTGTGATGTGTACCTTCACACTGCTAACGAAGAACATATGGCAGCGGTAGATAAATTATTGTGGACCTTTAGACCCAATAGTTTTTTACCGCATAGTTCAGAAATAAGTTCTGAAATAGGTTCTGAAATAAGCTCTGAAAATAGCGGCAAAGAAAGTGAAGACAACAGCAAGAACGGTGACGCAGCATCAGCAACAGGCGAAATCTTAGTCGCCTGTTCTGGTGATCCGCGTGATCACCATGATGTATTAGTCAATTTAACCGAACAAACACCCGAATGCTTTAGTCGCTTTACGCGTGTCGCCGAAGTCGTCATGGGCACCGATGAAGCAAAAGCAAAATCTCGCCAACGCTATAAATACTATCGTGATCGAGGTTACCCACTCGAAGTCCATAATCTTTAGCATTAAGGCTCAAAACCTTCACCTCCTCACCATAATTCACCCCCTTCTCGGCTAACACCGTTAAGCAATCTAGGTTAGAATTCCTCGCCTAATTGCACTAGTCCGCGGCTTATCAATAATAAGGCCGCGCAATCAACTACAGAGTCAGATTACCTACCATGGACAAAACGTTTCAACCGCAAGACATCGAGCAACGCTGGTATAAACGCTGGGAAGAAAAAGGCTATTTTACGCCCAACAGTGATGAACAAGGCAAAGACCCCTTTTGCATCATGATTCCACCGCCAAATGTCACCGGCAGCCTGCACATGGGCCATGCCTTTCAACATACGATTATGGATGCACTGACTCGCTACCAACGTATGAATGATAAAACCACGCTATGGCAAGTCGGTACCGATCACGCGGGGATCGCTACGCAAATGGTGGTTGAAAGAAAGCTCGCCGCCGAAAGCAATCAAACACGCCACGATTTAGGCCGCGAAGCCTTTATTGAGAAAATTTGGGAATGGAAGGAGTCGTCAGGCGGGACCATTACCGAACAAATGCGCAGACTCGGCAACTCGGTCGACTGGCCTACCGAACGCTTCACTATGGACGATGGTTTTTATGCCGCCGTACAAGAAGCCTTTATTCAGCTACATGAACAAAAACTGATTTATCGTGGCAAACGCCTCGTGAATTGGGACCCTAAACTACAAACCGCCATTTCTGATCTTGAAGTTGAGAACAAAGATGCCAAAGGCAGCATGTGGCATTTACGCTACCCATTAGCCGATGGCGCGCTAACCGCCGATGGTAAAGACTACTTAGTGGTTGCCACCACTCGCCCAGAAACCTTACTCGGTGATAGCGGCGTTGCAGTTAATCCTAATGATCCACGCTATCAAGACCTTATCGGTAAACACATAACATTACCGTTAGTGAATCGCCGCATTCCGATTGTTGGCGATGACCATGCCGATATTGAAAAAGGCACGGGTTGCGTCAAAATAACCCCAGCCCATGACTTTAATGACTATGAAGTCGGTAAACGGAACCAGCTCGCGTTAATTAATATCCTTACTCGCGACGGCGCCATTCGCAGCATAGCCGAAGTGTTCGATAGCGAAGGTAAAGTGTCAGAGCAATACGATGGCAGCCTTCCTGAAAACTATGCAGGCCTCGATCGCTTTGCCGCCAGAAAAGCTGTGCTTGCAGATATCGAAGCACTTGGCCTACTCGATGAAATTAAACCGCATGATTTATCTGTCCCCTATGGTGACCGCAGCGGTGTCGTTATAGAACCGATGCTTACCGATCAATGGTATGTCGATGCAAAAACCTTGGCCAAACCGGCGATTGAAGCAGTAGAAAATGGCTCGGTTGAATTTGTGCCCAAGCAATATGAAAACATGTATTTTTCATGGATGCGTGATATCCAAGACTGGTGTATCTCACGCCAACTTTGGTGGGGACATCGCATTCCGGCTTGGTATGACCAACAAGGCAATGTTTATGTAGGTCGTGACGAAGCCGATGTTAGACAAAAACATGCACTCTCTAACGATATTACGCTATCTCAAGATAACGATGTACTCGACACTTGGTTTAGCTCTGCACTTTGGAGCTTTGCGACATTAGGCTGGCCTGAAACAACTGAACGCTTAAAGTTATTTCACCCTACCAGCGTATTAGTCACCGGCTTTGACATTATTTTCTTTTGGGTTGCCCGAATGATGATGATGACCATGCACTTTATGAAAGACGAAGATGGCAAGCCGCAAGTGCCGTTTAAAACCGTTTATGTCACCGGACTGATTCGTGATGAGACTGGACAAAAAATGTCTAAATCTAAGGGCAATGTGCTTGACCCCTTAGATATGATTGATGGCATTTCGCTAGACGACTTATTAGCCAAACGTACTGGCAATATGATGCAGCCAAAGCAGCAAGAAAAAATTGGCAAGCGCACGCAAAAAGAATTCCCCGAAGGCATAGCTGCCCACGGTACCGATGCACTGCGATTCACCTTAGCCGCGCTCGCATCAACTGGTCGAGATATTAACTGGGACATGAATCGCTTAGAAGGCTACCGTAACTTCTGTAATAAAATATGGAATGCCGCTCGCTATGTCTTAATGAACATAGAAGATAAAGACTGCGGAGAAAACGCCAAAGAATCTGACTATGAATTATCGTTAGCGGACCGCTGGATTATCAGTAAACTACAACATGCCGAAACGGATATTCGCAAACACTTTGACGAATACCGTTTTGACCTCGCTAGCCAAGCGCTTTATGACTTTATTTGGAATCAATACTGCGATTGGTATCTTGAATTATCAAAATCGTTACTGACCGATGAAAATGCCAGCGAAGCCCAAAAAATAGGTACACGCCGCACTTTAGTTCGTGTATTAGAAACTACTTTGCGTTTAGCCCACCCTATTATGCCGTATATCACCGAAGAAATTTGGCAAACGGTTGCCCCTTATGCCGGCATTAAAGACCAAGGTGATAAACACAGCATTATGTTGCAAGCCTACCCGCTAGCCGATGCCAGCAAAGTAGACCAAGCTGCACTAGATGATATTGAATGGATAAAAGCAGTGGTTGTTGCCGTGCGTAATATTCGCGGCGAAATGAACATATCACCCGCAAAAGCCTTACCCGTATTTTTTGGTCACGGCAGCGAGCAAGATAAAACCCGACTAGCCAATGGTCAGCCGTTGATTCAAACATTAGCCAAAGTAGAAAGTATTACTTGGTTAGAAGCTAACGATGAAGCACCCGCCGCAGCTACACAGTTGGTAGGCGAGTTAGAAATCATGGTGCCATTAGCAGGCTTTATTGATAAAGATGCAGAAATTGCGCGACTGAACAAAGAAATTGCCAAGCTCGACAAAGAAGTGGGCCGTTTAAGTGGCAAGCTTAATAACAAGGGCTTTACTGATAAAGCACCCGACGAAGTGGTTGCCAAAGAGCAGCAAAAATTGGCGGAAGCCAACGATGCCAAACAACGCTTAGAAAATCAGAAACAGCAGCTCGACGAACTCTAATGAGCGCGTTAACCGAGATCGAGAACATCAATGGTGTTCTCATCTCGCGCGCCTAGCTTATCTAGCTTACCTAGCGACCGATCGATAGTGAGATTTTTAAAATCAAATAACTCGCCATCGGCCAATTGCGAAGGTGAAACATTACTAATGGCCCCAAAAATACTTTCAATACGGCCCGGGTATTGTTTTTGCCAGCCATTAAGCATGCCTTTAATAGACTGACGCTGTAGATTTTCTTGCGAGCCGCATAAGTTACAAGGAATAATCGGAAACGCCTTGTGCTCCGCGTAGCTAATTAAATCTTCTTCTTTACAGTAAGCCAGCGGACGAATCACCACGTTGCGCTTATCATCACTGAGTAACTTAGGCGGCATCGCTTTAAGCGATCCACCATAAAACAAATTCAAAAATAGCGTTTCAATAATATCGTCGCGATGATGCCCCAGCGCAATTTTGTTAGCGCCAATTTCTTCAGCAAAACCATACAAGTTACCGCGACGTAATCGCGAGCATAAACCACAAGTTGTCTTCCCTTCGGGAATAACAGACTTAACAATACTATAAGTATCTTTTTCTAAAATATGAAAAGGCACGCCGAGTTTAGTGAGGTAAGCAGGCAAAACCTCTTCGGGGTAGCCTGGTTGTTTTTGATCAAGATTAACCGCAATCAACTCAAACTTAATGGGCGCGCTACGCTGTAAATTCAGTAAAATATCGAGCATCGCGTAAGAATCTTTACCACCAGACAGACAAACCATCACCTTATCGCCATCTTCTATCATGGCGAAGTCATCGATAGCACGCCCCACATTTCGGCGTAAACGCTTATGCAGCTTATTAAACTCAACACGCGAGCGAGGGGTTAACTCCTCAATGCGGTCTTGTGAAGACTGCTCAGTATCAGCATTCGGCTTTATGTCTGCTACAGCATTAGGATCCAATATAGAAACATTGGATGATTGAGCCGGCGAGATAAAAGGTGTGTTTTTCTCTAACATAAGTGAAAATCTAACATAGGTGAATATCGATAAGCATGACTAAGTAGGCGTAACTAAATAGGCATGACTAGGATTGAAGCCTGAATGGCGGCATTGTAAGGGATTTAGACCCAAATCCCAAAAACAGGTTTATAAGCAATTTCAACTTTTACTGCGTTTGACACGAAATCGTATAGCTTTTCACATTAACGCCGCATAAAATGCCGCCTGCAATAGACTGTGCCAAATATGTCGTGTCTGTCATGCTTATTATTATGATCAATGCATTATGATACCGAGCTCAAAATAATGATTTTAGCGACGAATAAAGGCAAGTAGCTAACAACGTCAAATCGATCTAATTATTCCAATTACAGGAAATTGAACATGAAACCAGCAGTCAGAGTTACCGTTACCGGCGCCGCCGGCCAAATCAGTTATGGCCTTCTTTTTCGTATAGCTTCTGGCGCTATGTTGGGCGAAGATCAACCCATTATTTTACAACTTCTAGAAATCACACCCGCTATGGACGCGCTTAAAGGCGTAGCGATGGAATTAGATGACTGTGCATTTCCTTTATTAGAGAGCATTGTTTGTACTGACGATGCTAACGTTGCGTTTAAAGATACCGATTACGCCCTACTTGTTGGTGCACGCCCTCGCGGCCCCGGTATGGAACGCAAAGACTTACTAGAAGCCAATGCCGCAATATTCTCAGCACAAGGTAAAGCGATTAATGCAGTTGCTAGCCGAAATATTAAAGTCTTAGTGGTTGGCAACCCAGCCAACACTAACGCGCTTATTGCACAACGTAATGCACCGGATATTGATCCACGCAACTTTACTGCGATGACGCGTCTTGATCATAACCGCGCAATGACTCAGTTAGCACAAAAAACCGGCAATGCGGTTACAGCGGTCACGCATATGACTATTTGGGGTAATCACTCAGCCACTCAGTATCCAGATTTATTCCACGCTAAAGTGAATGGTGAATCGGCGACTAATTTAATTGATCAAGCTTGGTATAAAGAAACGTTTATCCCTGAAGTTCAGCAGCGCGGTGCAGCGATTATTGCGGCACGTGGTGCATCTAGTGCTGCGTCGGCAGCCAATGCGGCTATTGACCATATGCGCACTTGGGCATTGGGCAGCGCGGCTAACGATTGGGTGAGCATGGGTATTTACAGTGATGGCAGTTACGGTATCGCTGAGGGTTTAATTTATTCGTTTCCTGTGACGTGCAGCAATGGTGATTGGACTATTGTACAAGGACTTGAGATTGACGCGTTTAGCCAAGAAAAAATGGATGCAACTGAGAAAGAATTAACAGAAGAACGTGATGCGGTTCAGCATTTGCTTCCTTAGGTTTTAGTTGTATTTGAATATGAGCGGGTTGCGATTTTCGTAATCCGCTTTTTTAAGTGCATAGATGGAGAGTTTTGAATTTTTTAGCGTTTTAAATTCAAGGTCGTCGGGGGTGGCCCGACATGCCAGTAACTTTTTTCTGCAGCAAAAAAAGTAACCAAAAATGCCGCAACCTTAACGGCGAAGCTTGAGCACGACGGGTGCATCTCGTAGG
>CAXAHI010000079.1:0-11986 GCA_963968645.1 uncultured Gammaproteobacteria bacterium
GTAGATAGTAAAGTAGCCAGGTAGCCGAAAGCGCTTGCCATTAAATGGCAAGGTGTTATTGACTGGGTAGTCGATTGCAGACGCAATTTTCCCCTGTTAAAACGCCTTGAGCGCACAGCTTTACAAAACGCTTAATGCGTTTTGCAGTTGCTCAATGGCGGTTTGAGATAACAGGAATAATTGGTGCTGAGATACCAATACACAATGCTTGATGTGAATGACATCAAGACACCTAATGTGCAATTCCATATCGCCCTCCGCGATGGTTGCTATTTGTCGGAGGCCGGTTCCGGGCTGGTGAGAGAGCGAGTAAGCCTAAGCTTAAACGCACTTTATTCACTTACCGTTGCGGGGGCAGCGTCGGGCTTTTCTACTGCTGTATCTTTTTATGTTTGCCCAGAGATGAGAGGGCGCACTAATTAGAAGCAGTTGAAGTATTTACCGAACTTCCCGTTTAAGCCTAACCTGCGTCTTATCACGTTTAAATGAGCGATAAGGCATTCAGCTAGGCACCTGTCAACAAGGTTTAAATAAATCGTGGCGCACATTATCACGGCACCTTGTGAGCTGCAAGTTAAGAATCGAGCTGCCCCCCATGCACAGTTATGCATAAACAGCAAAATTGGTTATGCTGCAGGGGCAAATTTGCATAATCACGGTAGAACTAAATATGAGTGAACAACCTGAGCTGAATGGCTCCAATAGCAGTGAGCAGCGCCGCGATACCAAGCATAAAAAAGCTATGGAAAAACAAAAGGCGAATGTCGATGCGACAGTTGCTGCCGCAGATGAAGAGCGAGGCGTAGCTATTTTATTAACTGGCAATGGCAAAGGTAAGTCTAGCTCTGCATTTGGAATGGTTATGCGCGCCTTGGGTTATGGCTATAAAGTTGGCGTGGTGCAATTTATTAAAGGCGAGATGTTATCGGGTGAAGAAATTTATTTGAAAGAACGTTACTTGCAAGAGCAAGACCCGAATGTTGTGTTCTATCAAATGGGTACGGGCTTTACATGGGATACACAAGATCGTAGTGGCGATATTGCTGCCGCGAAAAAGACTTGGGAAATATCAAAATCCTTACTGGCTGATGACAGTGTTTATTTAGTCGTGTTAGACGAACTCACCTATATGCTCGCCTATGATTACTTAGATGAAGATGAAGTGTTGTCGGCATTAAAGAATCGACCTGAGCATCAAAGTGTTGTTGTTACTGGAAGGGGCGGCGGCGCAAAACTGCAAACGATTATGGATACTGTGTCAGAAGTCAAAGATATTAAGCATGCGTTTAATGATGGCATTAAAGCGCGTAAAGGTGTTGATTTTTAATTGTGTCTTTTTTGAATAAGTTATCGCTAAATAAAAGGCCGTTGCAGCGGCAAGCTAATACTACTCAATGTTTTGGGTGGGTTGGCTGGACGCTGATATTACTAACGCCGTTTATCCTTTTGCTGGGCTTAAGTATTGGTCCAGTATCTATTAGTGCGCAGCAATTGTTACATTTGCTACCAAGCCTGTTAACTGATGCCGCAATAGATGATCCCTCATTGGCTAGCTTACAAATAATTATTACGGATATCCGTTTGCCTCGTACTTTATTGGCTTGGCTAGTAGGCGCAGGTTTGGCGATATCGGGTGCGGCAATGCAGGGTTTGTTTCGTAATCCCTTGGCCGATCCATCTATTATTGGTGTTACTAGCGGTGCTTCACTGGGCGCGAGTATTGCTGTTGTTGTTATTGCTAATGGTCACGGTGTTGCCGGTCCTGAGCAGTGGGGCGGTTTATCGATTTTAGTGATGGGCGCGTTTATTGGTGGCTTGTTAGCAGTACTCATTGTTTATCGTTTATCAACGGCTTCGAGTGACGGCATTACATCTAACAGTACATCGGTGGCTACCATGTTGTTAGTGGGTATAGCGATAACAGCATTGGCTGGCGCAGGAAATAGCTTGCTAGCTTATGTTGCCGATAACGACACCATGCGTAGCATGAGCTTATGGAATATGGGCGGCCTTGATGCTGCCAATCAATTACGTGTGATCTTAGCGGGCAGCATTATTATGCCGGCTATTTTTTTATTGATGTGTTTTTCTCGTCAGCTTGATGCCATGTTATTAGGTGAATCAGAGGCGCGGCATCTGGGTGTTGATGTGCAGCGAGTTAAGTGGGCCTTAATTATTATTGTCGCTATCGCAGTGGCTTCATCCGTAGCGCTTGCTGGGGTAATTGGTTTTGTTGGTTTAGTGGTGCCGCATATGCTGCGAATGTTAATTGGCCCTAGCCATCGGCGTTTACTGCCTTACTCTGCATTAGCCGGAGGGCTTCTGTTGGTGGCGGCAGATATTGTTGCACGAGTGATTGTTTCACCGGCTGAAATGCCAGTAGGCGTAATTACGGCTATTTTGGGCGCGCCCTTGTTTATTATCTTACTTCGCCAGCGTCGCGATTATGGTATGTATTAATGGCTATGTATTTAAAAAATACATTAACTAATGGAAAAACATTAAGTTGAAACAAACTCAACACACACGAATGCTTTTTGATGCAGTATCGCTTAATCGCGATGGTATGACTGTGTTAGATAATATTAGCTTGGCATTACCCGCAGGAAAAATAACAGCATTGTTAGGTCCTAATGGTGCGGGTAAAACGTCATTGCTGCATTGTGCTAGTGGAGTCATGAAGTGTAGTGCCGGTCGTATGCTGCTCAATGAAAAAGATATTCAATTATATACACCGCTGGCTTTAGCACAAAAAGTCGCGGTATTGCCTCAGCAGTCGGGTCTTAATTTTCCTTTCTCCGTCGAAGATGTCGTTGCTATGGGCCGTTATCCTCATAGTGATGGGCAAGTGTGTGATGGGGAAATCGTTCATCGTCTTATGGATATTCTGCATATTCGAGATTTGGCAAAGCGATCTTATACCGCATTATCTGGCGGTGAAAAGCAGCGTACACAAGTTGCTAGAGTATTGAGTCAAATCGTCTGTAATGAACAGCTAGATGTCTATGATAATAGTGTTCTGTTGTTAGATGAACCTATTGCGGCCTTAGATATGCCGCATCAATCTTTATTAATGGCTTTGCTGCAAACGCTTGCCGCTAAAGGTTTGACGATTTTAATTGTCTTGCATGATGTTAACTTGGCAGCAACCTATGCCGACAATATTGCCTTACTTAAAGCTGGGCGTTTATTAGCGTTTGATAGTGTGAGTGAAGTGATAACCAAAGCGATGATAAAACAGGTCTATGATGTGGATGTTGATATTATTGCACACCCTAAAACGGCTAAGCCTTTAGTGATACGAGAGGTTTAGATATGGTCTTTAAAAATATAATGAGCAGCGTGTTTTTTTTGTTAGCCTTTTTTAGTGCGGCATTAATGGCTAATGAGTTGCCATCCAAAATAACCGTTATCGATGATACCGGTGTTTCAGTAGTGCTGTCTCAGCCGGCTAAACGTTTAGTTGTGCTGGGTCCCAATTTAATTGAGAGCCTGTATGAGATAGGTGCGGGTGATTATATTCTAGGGGCTTCTGAATATTCAGATTACCCCGAAGCGGCAAAAAAAATTCCGCGAGTCGGTTCTCATAATACCATTAATTTTGAAATGATTGTCAGCCTGGCGCCAGACTTAGTCTTGATTTGGCATTCAGGCTTTGGTGCAGAGAACGTTGCCAAGCTGCGATCGTTAGGTTTAACGGTTTACGCTTCTGAGCCAAAAACCTTAGGTGATATTGAGTCCTTATTAAATGATTTAGGGCGGTTAACGGGTCTACCTAAAAGCACAGCAATAGCGGCAGCTAAATACCGTAATGAATTTAATCGTTTGCAAAATAGCTATAGTCAAAAAAAGACAGTGTCAGTGTTTTATCAAGTGTGGCATGAGCCTATGCAAACGTTGAATGGTGAACATGTAGTGAATGCTGTTATTGAGTTATGCGGCGGTAAAAATGTATTTGCTAGCTTGCCTGAAATTGCACCAAGAGTCAGTATTGAATCGGTAATAGCAATGAATCCTGATGTCATTGTTAGTAGCGGCTCGGATAATTTAGATGCAAAAAAATTAGATTTTTGGCAGCGCTGGTCGATGATTAATGCCGTGCATAATGAGCAGGTACATTTTATTAACGCGGACAGTTTAGTGCGGCATGCGCCTAGAATATTGCAAGGTGCGCAGCAGCTATGTGATTTACTTGAGCGCAGTCGCTCGGCACAAAAGAATAAGGTACAACCTAATGAATGATGATCATATAGACGATCATGACGATGATGATAATCGCGGTAACCGTATAGAATCGTTAGAGGATGATGCTGCCGAAGCAGCGCCGCCCTCAATTGAGGATCACCCTTATCAGCTGCTCACGCCAGATGTCGTAATTGATGCCGTTGAATCAACTGGGCGTTTATCTGATGCCCGTATTTTGGCATTAAATAGCTATGAAAACCGTGTTTATCAAGTGGGTATTGATGAAGGGGAGCCAGTTATTGTTAAGTTTTATCGTCCTGATCGTTGGACGGTAGCGCAGATTGTAGAAGAGCATGTCTTTACCCAAAAACTTTATGACTTAGATATTCCTGTTGTTCCGCCGCTGGTTATTCAAGAGGGCGAAACGCCAACACTTGCTAAGTTTAATAATTTTTATTTTTCGATTTACCCTCGTCAAGGTGGGCGAGCGCCAGAGCTCGATAACTTAGATCATCTTTATCAGCTAGGTCAATTTATTGGTCGTATTCATGCGGTGGGGGCGAGCTATCCATTTCAGCATCGTATTGATTTACGCGTTAAAGCGTTTGGCCATGACAGCGTAGCGTATTTGTTAGATAACAATTTTATCCCTAATGATTTGCGCGCAGCTTATGAGTCTATCTCGAAAGAGTTGTTAGTAGCGATTGAGAAAGCGAACCCTGAGTCGGATGACTTTGCCGCGATTAGCCTGCATGGTGATTGCCATCCAGGTAATGTTTTATGGCGTGATGATAGGCCACACTTTGTGGATTTTGATGATGCGATGACAGGGCCTGCGATTCAAGATTTATGGATGTTATTATCGGGTGATACTTCAAATAAGCAGCGTCAGTTAAGTGAAATTATTGAAGGCTACGAAGCCTTTTATCCGTTCAACACAGCAGAGCTAAGATTGATTGAACCCATGCGAGCTTTACGCGTACTTAACTACAGCGCTTGGTTAGCTAAGCGCTGGCATGATCCTGCGTTTCCTGCGAGTTTTCCTTGGTTTAATACTGAGCGTTATTGGTCTGAGCATATTCTCGAGTTAAAAGAGTTAGTGTCGGCATTGGCCGAGCCAGTGCTGAGCTTGCCGGATGCATTTTAGTTAGGCGTCACTGCCCTTGAGTATAGCGCTGCGTTAAGCTATTGCTGTGCGATATATCGCCAGTTGAATGCGTCAGCCTGTTGATCGATTGAATGTCTTTTTTTGGGCTCGTTGAAGCGGGGTGTGATTCAACGTATTTATGCTGTTCTTTGTCTTGTTGTTATGGCCATAATTAAAGGTATTGCTGTAATCTAGGCGGGTAAATTATTTTGACATTGACGGTAAAAATGAATTCATCCTTCTGATGTTGGATAAATGCTTGTAGGTTAGACACTACTTAACGCTTACTTAAAGTTACGTATTAAAAAATATAAAAAGAAGTTGATAGACTCTTTAGCTCTAGCACCCAATATTTTAAATAAAAAAACATATCCTCTTTTCAGCCAGAATAAGTAGCGCCTTATTCCATTTACTCATTTGCTGTTTTAGATCCAAATTTTATGGCACGTTTATTTTAATGGAATAACTAAAAAAAATGATCGTTAAGGATACTTTTATGCCCACTCACTTTATTCCTAAATTGTTGCTGATTTTATTATCAGCTCTACTTTTAACCGCTTGTGGCGGCGGTGGTTCCAGTTCTCCTGCACCAGAGCCTGAAGAAGCAAACACGATTAGTGTTTTTGGTTCTGACGGCCCTGTGGCTGGCGCTGATGTCTTTGTTTATGATTTTGATGATTTCAAACAAAATAATTTTGATGCTCAAGATTTACTGGCTGCTCCAGCAACTACCGATCCAGTCACTGCCATGGCGGATGATTTAGAGCTAGTATTAGACGCAGGTCTTGGGCCTTTTGTTGTGGTTATTCAAGCTAACGAAACAAGTATTGATTTATCAACCGCTGCAGCGCCGGTTTTCCCAGAATTGTTCACGGTAGTCAATTCATTAACGAATAATCGTGTTTATGCTACGCCATTAACAACAATGGCGGCGGCTTTCTTATTGTCTCAACCTGAGTCAGGAAATATTCCTGATGGATTAACGGCTGCGCAAGCATTATCTAAAGCCTTCTTTGGTTTTGGTATGGATACAAGTATCGATATTTTTACAACGCCGCCTGTGCTTGATGAGACCACGACTACTCTTGAGCTTCAGCAAAAAGTGGCTGCATACCGAGGTGCTAACGAAGCCTTTGCTGCAGTTGTTGAGAGTTTGGGAGGTGTTCAGGCGCTCAGTTTTCTTGAGTTCTTATCTTTGGATGGCATTCTTGACGACACTGTGCTTATCGACGCGATACAAGCATTCACTTTCGCTGATATTACTAACCGTCTTGCAGATCCGACGATTACTTCTATTGCCGAGCTACTTGCTGCCGACGCAACAACCTTAGCTAATTATACGATGGATGCGGGTGTTACTGCTGCGCCGAGAAATGTGCTCGATTCAGATAGGGACGGTGTTTATAACTCTGAAGACGCTTTCCCTTTTGATCCTACAGAAACAACGAATTTTGATAGCGACATGTTTGGTGATAACGCCGATAACTGTCCTGCTGTAACTAACCAAGATCAAACAGACACCGACAATGATGGTGCGGGCGATGCCTGTGACACTTTCCCGAATGATGCAGCTAATGATACGGATGGTGATGGTATAAGTGGTGATGTTGATAACTGCCCAGCGGATACTAACGCGAATCAGTTAGACACCGACGCTGATAATACCGGTGATGCCTGTGATGCTTTCCCGAATGATGCGGACAATGATACGGATGGTGATGGCATAAGCGGTGATATCGATAACTGCCCAGCGGATTCTAACGCGAATCAGTTAGACACTGACGCTGATAATACCGGTGATGCCTGTGATACTTTTCCGAATGATGCAGACAATGATATCGATGGTGATGGCATTAGTGGCGACATCGATAACTGTCCAAGCATTGCGAATCAAAATCAGTTAGACAGCAATAATAATGGCGCGGGTGATGCCTGTGATAGCACGACTGATAATGACAGTGACGGCATTGATAATGATGTCGATAATTGCCCTGAGATTGCTAACGGGGATCAATTAGATACTGATGCGGATGATACCGGTAATGTCTGCGATGCAGATATCGACGGCGACACTTTAGCGAATGCTAACGACCCTGATCCATTAAATTCTGATTCGATTTACCATTTTGATTTTTTCTATAATCAATTAAGCAGCGGTCCTGCTACATATAAAGCCGCAGTAGTGGGTGAGACGGTTACACAGTCTGATGGCACTATTGATATTGCTACAGGTGTTGATTCAACGACTTTAGATCTTGGAAATGATGAAGCGGGTACGGGTAGCTTTGATGTGCGTGCGACTTATGGCACAACCGAAGAGTCAGTGAGCTATACAGGTATTGATTTTTCTGCAGCAACACCGCTGTTAACGTATACAACCGTTACGGATGATGCTTTAGCGAATACGGTATCACTGTCTAATGGGGTGCTGTCTTTTACTGATGAAGCCACAGCAGTCAATTTAACTGCCTGGGGTAAGCATAACTTTATCGGTTCTGGTCGGGCTACCTTAAATGGCGTATCAACCGTGCTTGCTCTTTCTCAAGAGCAAGCGTTAAGCGTTTTATCGTTTGCCGATGGGAGCTCTAGTAACTCGGATTTAAATGCCGACTATGGCTTGGTGATTCTCGATACAGTTTATGGAGACGATGACGAGACGTTAGATATTAAAGAGCTTGTGAACTTGACGAGTGTCGTTGGTTTATTTACTGCCGATGGTTCTGGAACTGCGACCTTGAGTGATGGCAGTAGCTATAACTCAGGCCTGAGTGCTAGCGATGGCGCTGTGAGCTTCTCAATCGAGCTCCCTGAAGCTATCTCGTATTCAGTAAGCCCATCGGGGGCAGTAGCTCTAACGATTGATGGTGAGCCAAGTTATGGCTTTACTGACAGCGAAGGTGATTTATTCACTGTAGGTGATCCGGCATCGCGCATGTATGGCGTTAAATTAGGCGCTGGCGTGACCAATGCAAACTTAGCGCATGCGACATTTGATTTGCAAGGCTTAGTGATTGAGTCTTCTAACGTAACCTTAAATGCGACGACCTATGTGGGTGCTGTGGCAACTTTCAACGCCGATGGTACAGCGTTAACTTTGTCAGGAACTATTAGCAAAGCGGTTTCAGCCTTTAGCGACATTGCCTTGCCGTTAGTAGTATCAGCAACAGAAACAATAAACCTTAGTTCTAATGAAATTACTGTTGCAGATAATGGCCGTTTATCGCCAATCACTTTTGTGGGATCAGGTTTAGAGTTAGAAGGCTTTTATACGGCCAATGGTGGTTTGTTGCTAAGGCTGGTTAATAGCTTTGCGCAGGCCGGCGGTGTTGATGGTGTGGGCTTGCTGGCCCAGGGGTCTATAGTGAAGTTGGCAGACGCCCCGTTTAATGGCGTAAGACCTCAACTTTGTGACGAGATAGTGACAAGCGGAAATACTTGTACGGTATATCGTGATATTGAAGAGGGCGAGATAATTTCGTTTTTGACTAACGCGGGCCAATTTGTAATAGGCAGTTGGAGTGAGGGTGTTTCGGGTACATTTACCAGCTTGTTGCGTAGCAATGAAAATACCGCCCAGAACTTTGCGGATATTAATACAGCGGCAGGTAATGATTATGAAGATTATTATCTGACTCAAGGTGTCTTGTTTGGTACGCCGGTTGATTATATTACTGGTCAGCTTGTGGATTCAGTATTCTCGAGCATAGCCGTTGCGAATGCCGAAGTGACCTTGTTATTTAACAATACCACGGTGCAAACAGATTCTGATGGGCGTTATTACATCCCGTTAAGAGAGGCCTTGCCGTTTACACAGGACAACTTAACAATATCTATCTTGTCAGATAATTATCGATCAAGAGAAATTAATGTTGAGTTGAATAGCGAGACTTCTGTTGAGTTAATTGCTAATAATTCTTATGAATATTTTACGCCAGCACAAATCGATGACGGTTTAGAAAGTAAAGCGTTAAGTGAAGTGGGCTTTGATACTGTGTTGATCAATCAGCTTATGCAAAAGGTTGTTCAACAAGATGAAACTCAAGGCTATAAAGAGCTGCACAGCTTACTGATTTATAAAGACGGTGCGCTGGTGTTAGAAGAATATAACACAGGCAATGATGACTTTATTCGCTTTGAAGATAACGTTACTCGAGATAGCTCGCGCCCAGGCAAGCAATGGACACGAACAGATAAGCACTATATTGCTTCGGTTAACAAAGCACTAACGTCTACGGTAGCGGGTATTGCTCTTGATGCCTATGATATTGAAGTTGACGACAAAATATCGACTCTGCTACCGGCTAAAGCAAGCTTCTTTTCTGATCCAAATAAAGCGGCGTTATCTATTGATAATATGCTAAACATGCAATTAGGATTTACTTGGGAAGAGTGGAGTAGTAATGATTTAAAACTGTTGTGGAAGTCTGACGATTTCACTGAGTTTTTGTTGAGTCGAGATAATGCAGGACCCGGAGCTGCATGGAAATATAATAGCGCCAGCCCCAATATGTTATTACGAGGCTTAGATAATACCGTTGCAGGTGGTATTCGTGATTGGGCGGATATTAACTTTTATAGCAAGCTGGGCATTACTGATTACGATTGGATTGCACAGCCCGATGGTATTCCAGAGGGTGGGGCGCGCATGCATATGCGACCACGTGATATGTTGAAAGTGGGTGTCACTTATTTAAATGATGGCGTATGGAATGGCGAGCAAGTTATTCCTGCTGAATGGGTAGAAGCCGTTTCTAACGTACAAGTGGCAACATCATCGGGTGATTACAGTTATTTTTTCTGGCTACGTACGCTTAACGGTGTTCCTTACCTTTCTGCTGAAGGTGATGGCGGGCAATTTATTAATATATTCCCAGAGCAAAACCTGGTGATTGTAATGACGCAGGGCAACTACCTAGAGTGGCCTCTGTATGTTAATCAGGCCGATGAAATTATGGGTACGTATATATTGCCGGCAATAGCGGATTAAACTCAGAGACTGCCAGCGCTGTTTAGCGCTGGCAGTTTTATGGGCTTAGTCGCATTGTTGATAATGATTTTTATAAGTATCTCTTAAG
Source organism: uncultured Gammaproteobacteria bacterium (assembly GCA_963968645.1). Taxonomy (GTDB): domain Bacteria; phylum Pseudomonadota; class Gammaproteobacteria; order Pseudomonadales; family UBA7434; genus UBA7434. The sequence goes on from CAXAHI010000079.1 coordinate 10,408, forward strand.
ACGGTAAGGCTAAAAAACGATAAGTCTAAAAAAAGATAAGATAAAAAATGCCACCGAACAGCAAGTATTTAACAATATAGTAAATGGTTTTGTTAAAGACCTTCAGTTTTTTTCCTATTAAGCGTATTTGATAAAGTGAGTGAAACGCTTTGTTGAGTACGCCTGTTGATTCTCCTTCAGCGTTTGGCGAGCTTGCCGCTGCCAATACAATACGGCCAAAGAGTTTGTTCACCCATGTGGCAAGTATGTTATTCATGGGTCGTTCAATATCGCAAAATAAAATCAAGCGATCTTGCTGCGTCGTATTTTTAGCATAATGAATATAGGTTTCATCGAATAAAACAGCTTCACCGTCCTTCCACCAATAACGCTCGCCATCAACATCAATAAAACAATCTTCAGAGTTAGGCGTTTGTAAGCCTAAATGGTAACGCAGTGATCCGGCATAGGGATCACGGTGTTTTACCAGAGTTGCATCAGGAGGCAGAACAACAAACATGGCCGCTTTTATATTAGGACAGCGATCAAGCAGTGCTAGTGTCTGTGGGCAACTGGCTTTTGCGGAGGGAAGATAATCTTTGTACCACTTTAAATAAAAACGTGTCCAACCGGTTTTAAAAAATGAATTAAAGCCAATGTCATCGAGCTTCTCGGATTTTTTAATATCACCATTACTTGCTAACGCTAAGCCTTCATCGCGTAATAGCTGCCAGTTTTCTTGTAACAGTTTGAGTTCTGGGATGCTTTCAACGGGGACATAGGGCTTATTAGGGACGGCAGAAAACAAATACATAAAACAATTAATCGGCGCCATAAAGCTGGAGTGATCTGAAAGCTGTCTAAAAAATGTGTGCCTGACCTTGCCACGATGGTGTACATAAATACCTGCGACAATGAAAATAATAATTGCTATCCAGCTACCCATAATTTGAATGTCCCTCTCTTAAGTTATTACTTTATTGTGCAGCTTCTATAGAGCTAAAAATTCAATAAACGTTTAATTAAATAAAAGTGAATATTTTTGTTTAAAGACACCTACTGTAATGCCTTCTTTATATCTATTTAATCGCTGAATTGTCGGCTTCTAACGCCACACTTGTTGGTTTTAACTTTGTTGGGTGTTTATCTAATTTGCGACATAGGTTGATCGTTATTTAATCATTTCGGATATAGTAGGTGAATATCCGGTTTGATTTGTAAGTTATTGTTTTTATTGATTTCTGCCACCTAAGGTGGCTTGGTCATACCTCAAATTGCTAATAATAGGTCTTCCTGTGGAAAATATTACACGAGTAAAGCGTTATTTTATATCCTGTTTAACTTCGTCGATGACGTTGTGCCGATGTTTGTTTGCACGGATATTGGAAGGTATTAGCGATATAGAATGGGTAATGACTCATCGGTTTTTTTCTTATTCAACAGGGCTGAATGAGCGGGGTCAATATTTATATGAAAATAGACTGAACGTTCAACTAAAGAAACAGTCTTTAATGGGGCCTTCAAAAATAATGAAAACGGCATCGCCCGAATCTGTAAAGATGGCACCGAGCAACAATGAAATACCTTTGGTTAATAAAAT
>CAXAHI010000080.1:0-11983 GCA_963968645.1 uncultured Gammaproteobacteria bacterium
AGCCCTTAGCGAAAATTAAAAAACCAGTTTAGAAAACACAGTAAGAGATTTGAGTATGAGTTTAGGAAATGTATTTGATATAGCAGCCATGGGAATGAGCGCGCAAACGATTCGCTTAAATACCACCGCGAGCAATATGGCCAATGCAGAAACATCTGCCAGCTCTGAAGCTGAGGCTTATAAAGCACTACGTCCAGTATTTGTTTCTAGCAGCGAAAAAAACGCAGCTAACGGTTTGCTTAATGGTTCAAGCCCCGCTGATTTTGGTGTGATGGTACGAGAAATTGTTGAAAGCCAAGCGCCAGTGAATAAAGCTTACGAGCCGAATAACCCACAAGCCAATGAAGAAGGTTATGTGTTTTATTCTAACGTCAATTCTATAGAAGAAATGGCCGATATGATTTCTGCTTCACGGTCTTTTCAAATGAATGTCGAAATGATGAATACCACTAAATCCATGATGCAGCGTTTGCTGTCGATGGGTCAGTAAGCGATAGATATATGTATTGTTAAAGGGCGTCGGGTAATGAATAGCGGACTCTCTAAAATTAATTGTTAAGTAAAATCAGGTACATAACATGAATGAAGTAAATAGCTCAACATCCGTCGATGTAATTAATTCTTTAGATACTAAATCGAAGGCGCCAACAGAAGAGCAGGACTTAGATAAAGATGCTTTTTTGCGGCTAATGATTGCGCAGCTGCAAAATCAAGACCCTTTAAGCCCCGCTAAAAATGAAGACTTTATTGCGCAGTTAGCGCAGTTTAGCTCGGTTGAAGGTATTCAAAATATTAACAATTCTATGGAAGAACTAGCCAGCTCTTTCCGTTCTAGCCAAGCATTGCAAGCGTCTTCTTTAGTCGGTCGCCAAGTGCAGGTGAGTACGGATACCGCAACGTTATCATCAGCGGGTCCTGTGCAGGGCACTATCGATTTAGAAACAAGCTCAGCCAATATTAAGCTTTATATAGAAGGCCCCGATGGCCAAATAGTAAAAACTGAAGATCTCGGAGCACAAGAGCGCGGCGCCATTGATTTTACTTGGGATGGCACCGATGAGAGTGGCTTACGTGTTGCCGATGGCGCTTACCGTGTTTATGCCAGTGGCTTAGTTGATGGCGAGCTGGCTGATTTACCTGTGGCCGTTGGCGCTAACGTTAACAGTGTGACGGTAGGTCAAAATAATTCTATGGTTTTAAATATTGAAGGCGTTGGCGCAGTGCCGCTTTCAGAAGTGAGCCGATTTTTATAAACGCTTATGTTTAATCATGCTCATGCTAATACAGCGAATGAGAATGAAACCCTAATTTAATATGAAAGGCAGGAGATAGACCATGACATTTAATACAGCCCTAACAGGATTACGTGCAGCAACTACAGACCTCAACGTAACGGGTAATAATATTGCGAATGCCAGCACGGTAGGTTTTAAACAATCGCGTGCAGAATTTGCCGATGTCTATGCGAGCTCTGTTGTGGGTGGAGGCACTAACGCTGTTGGTAATGGTGTGCGTGTTGCCGATGTCTCTCAGCAATTTTCGCAAGGCAATATTAGCTTTACTGAAAACGCGCTAGATTTAGCCATAAGTGGCGGCGGCTTTTTTGTATTAAATGATCAAGGGTCGCAGGTATTTACACGTGCTGGCCAATTTGGCGTAGATGATTCTGGTTATATAACAACGAATGATGGCGCTCGGTTACAAGGTTTTCCTGCTAACACATCGGGCACAGTCTCGGATGTATTAGGTGACTTACAAATAAGTACGGCAGATATTTCGCCACAGCAAACCACTTTAGTCGATATGTTATTTAAATTGGATGCTGATGCTTCTGTTCCTGAAGATATTGTGAACACGGCTATTTCAGAAGGCGATGTTGAGCGAGCGACACAGGGCGCGGTTAATGGCTATGCCTCGGGCACTATTGACATAGGAGGCACTGTATATAACATTCCTGCGACGGCTAACCAGTCGGCCAGTGCTATTGCGGGTTCGTTGTCAGCAATTAGTGGTGTATCAGCTTCGGCCATTACTCGTGCCGATATCGTGATTCCTGGTGGCTCAGCGACTGCGAATCAATTGCGTATTAATGGTATCGAAATTGTTGGTGCAGACATTACGCAAATTACTTCAGCAATTGATGCACTACCCGGTATTACAGCATCAGAAGCGGGCGGCGTTATTAGTGTCGCTTCAACTTTAGGCGATAATTTATTGTTTACTGCTGGCAACGGTTTAACTGCAAGTGTTACGGGTGCAGGTGGTGGTGGTACCGTTAATATTGATGGCAGTTTAACGAGCCCAGCTAACCAAGCGACTGTTGGCGGCCTAGTTAATTTAACATTGGATGCTGGCATTTCGATTAGTGCGGGTACAACGACATCGGCAGGCGCTAATTTATTCCCTAGCGTGCCAGCATTAAACTTGGTGCGAACCAACTCTTTTGATCCTGGTGATAGCAATACTTATAACGATGCAACTTCGGTAACCATTTTTGATTCATTGGGTAGCCGTCATGTTATGTCACAGTATTTTGTTAAAGAGCCGCCTTCATTAAGTGCGCCAAACACTTGGAGCATGTATGTACAAATTGATGGTGAAAACGTCGGTGATCCTGATCCACTAACACCTAATGTACCAACCATGGAGCGCTTTACACTTCGCTTTTTCAACGACGGCACATTAGATACTGCCAACAGTGACGAGTTATTAGTTTCTAACTGGACACCCTTGGATGCCGATGGTAATCCAGCCGGTGCATTAGGGCCGCTTACGGTTGCTAATGGTGCATCAACGCCTATTCCTATTCCACCTATTAGCTCTAACTTTGTTTTAGATATTAATGGTTCTACGCAATCGAGTGGTGAATTCGCCGTTAATGAATTAGAGCAAAACGGTTTTTCTAGCGGTCGTTTATCACGTGTTGATGTTTCAGAAACCGGTGTTCTTTTTGCACGCTTTAGTAATGGCGAAGCATTAACGTTAGGACGTGTTGCACTGGGTTCATTTGCTAATGAGCAAGGCCTTACACCATTAGGTGATTCGACTTGGGGACAATCGTTTGAATCGGGAGAGCCAGTTATTGGTGCGCCGAGAACAGCGTCTTTGGGTTCTATTACTTCAGGAGCATTAGAAGATTCTAATGTTGAATTGGCTGAAGAGTTAGTAGCGTTGATTATTGCGCAAAGAAATTTTCAAGCGAATTCACGAACTATTGAAACCGCTAATGAAATTCAGCAAACGATTATCAATCTTCGTTAATCATTTGTTTATTCCTATTAAAAAAAGCTAAACATAAACGAACAGGCGGGTTAAATAGTGGATCGTGCATTATATATATCAATGACAGGTGCCAAGCATAATATGCTTGAGCAGGCTGCGCGTTCGCATAATTTGGCTAACGTCTCAACCGTTGGTTTTAAAGCAGATTTAGCTAATGCTATGTCTATGCCTATAAAAAGCGGTGATGGTTATAACAGCCGTGTTTATGCCGTTACGCAAACGCCGGCGGTTGATTTAAGTAGTGGTCCTTTAATAGAGACTGGCCGTGAGCTTGATGTAGCTATTGATGGCGATGGCTGGATTGCGGTGCAAACTAAAAACGGCGAAGAAGCTTATACCCGCGGTGGTAATTTGAGTGTCGACACTTTTGGCTTGTTGCGTAATGAACGAGGCCTTTTAGTGATGGGTAACTCAGGTCCTATTGCTGTTCCTGAAGCAGAAAAAGTAGAAGTAGGCATTGATGGCACCATTTCTGTTCGTGCGTTAGGGCAGGGGCCAGAAACATTGGTTGCCGTTGATCGTATTAAATTAGTTAACCCCGATACTAGCGCATTACAAAAGCAGCAAGACGGTTTAATTTATAGCCGTAATGATGTTGAAGCTTTGGATGCCAATGTGCGATTACGTTCGGGATTTCTAGAAAATAGTAATGTGAATGCTGTGGGTGAGTTGACATCGATTGTGGCATTGGCAAGACAGTTTGAAATGCAAATTAAAATGATGCAAACCGTTGCTGAAAATGCTGAATCTAGCGCGCGCGTTTTGCAGGTTCAAGTATAACAGCCCTGAGCCATTGACAGCCTTGAGCCAATAACAGCCCTGAGCCAATAACAGCCCTGAGCTAATAACAGCCTTGAGCTAGTAACAGTATAGAAAGACTAAAACAGATTAAAAAAGTAGAGGTTACACCATGCACGCAGCATTATTTGCCAGTAAAACAGGATTAACTGCACAAGATAAGCAGTTAACGACTATCTCTAATAACTTAGCGAATGCTTCGACGGCAGGTTACAAACGTGATCGCGTTATTTTTGAAGATTTACTCTATCAAATTCAACGTCAGCCGGGTGCGCAGTCATCGCAAAACAATCAACTACCTTCGGGCTTGCAGTTAGGTACCGGTGTGCGTGTAGTGGGTACGCAAAAGCAATTTACTACAGGCACTTTACAAGTAACCGATCAGCCTTTAGATATGGCCATTGATGGTCGTGGTTTTTTCGAAATCTTACAGCCGAATGGTAATACCGCTTATACACGTAATGGTGAATTTCAGTTAAGCGCCGATGGTGAAATTGTGACAGCGGGTGGCTTAGTGTTAGAGCCCTCTATTACTATTCCTGAAGGCGCGCAAACAGTCACTATTGGTCAAGACGGTACAGTATCTGTATTACTAGCGGGCGAGAGTGCACCAACGCAAGTAGGTAATGTGCAGTTGGCAGATTTTATTAACCCTGCTGGTTTACAAGCAATGGGTTCTAATTTATTTTTAGAAACAGCTTCTAGTGGCGCAGCGCAACAAGGTACGCCAGGCTTAAATGGCTTTGGCAGTATTCGTCAGGGCAACATCGAAAATTCAAACGTGAATATCGTTGAAGAGCTAGTCAATATGATTACCACTCAGCGAACTTATGAAGTGAATTCAAAAGTATTACAAACAACGGATCAAATGCTGCAATTTATTACGCAGAATATTTAGATCGTTAGAGTGATTGTTATGAAGAAAATTATCATCAAAATGCGTGTTATCAAATTGGTTCAGTTGGCGCTAACCTCTGTGTTGTTGCTGAGTGGTTGCGCAATAAAGCCGCTATCCGAAAAGCCAGATACAGCTGAATTCGCACCGGTCACTGTAGCCAGTAAAAGTAGTTTGCCTTTGAGTGCGGGTAGTTTGTTTAGCGATGAAGTTGGCGTTAATTTATATGATGATCGTCGTGCTTATCGTGAGGGCGACATTATTACCGTGACGCTCAATGAGCGAACTGTATCGAGTAAGTCGGCTGAAACAAAAATTGATAAAGATGGCAAAGTCGATTTTGGTGAAGATACGATTCTAGGTAAGTTGGTTGATATTAAAGGTAACTCTTTACTCACGAATCTTGAACAGTCACGCAGTTTTGATGGCTCAGGTGAGACGGATCAGCAGAATCGCTTGCAGGGCAGTATTGCCGTGACCATTGCCGATGTATTACCCAATGGCTTGTTAGTGATTCGTGGTGAAAAATGGATGACATTAACCAATGGCCAAGAGTTTATTCGCATCAGCGGTTTAATTCGTCCTGATGACGTTGCTTCAAATAATACGGTTTCTTCGACAAAAGTGGCTGATGCACGTATTTCGTATAGCGGCACGGGTGATCTCGCCGCAGCAAATAAACAAGGTTGGGCTTCGCGCTTCTTTAATTCTTCAGTCTGGCCTTTTTAGGATGCCATTTATGAATCATCAACGTTATTTAATTAAAAGTCTTCGCCATGTATTGCTAATGGCTAGCCTGTCATTAGTCAGTGTTATCGCACAGGCCGATCGCCTAAAAGATATGGCTTCTATTGCAGGTGTTCGTTCTAACGCCTTAGTCGGCTATGGCTTGGTGGTTGGTTTGGATGGCTCAGGTGACCAAACGTCACAAACGCCTTTTACCACGCAATCATTCACCAATATGTTAAAGCAGTTTGGTATTACCACGCCAGAAGGCGCGCGTTTTCAGTTAAAAAATGTAGCTGCGGTAGCCATTCATGCTGAAATTCCTGCGTTCGCTAAACCAGGACAAAAAATTGATATTACGGTTTCGTCAATTGGTAATGCAAAAAGCTTACGCGGAGGCAGTTTGTTAATGGCGCCGCTTAAAGGCATAGATGGAAAGATTTACGCGTTAGCGCAAGGTAACTTAGTCGTCGGTGGTTTTGGTGCCGAAGGTAATGACGGTTCAAAAATCACAGTGAATGTACCTAGCGTCGGTCGTATTCCTAACGGTGCAACCGTTGAGCGCATGATTGATAGCGGCTTTGATACGGCTACTAATATTATATTTAATTTACACCGTTCTGACTTTACTACAGCGAAACGCGTTGCCGATCGAATCAATACCGTGTTTGGCCCTGATGTTGCGCAAGCTTTAGATGCGGGTTCTATTATTGTTACGTCACCAGCCACCGCCAACCAGCGAGTGACTTACGTATCAGTATTAGAGAATCTTGAAATAGAACAAGGTCAGGCCTCGGCAAAAGTTATTATTAATTCGCGTACGGGTACGATTGTTGTTGGCAGTAGTGTGAAGGTATCACCGGTTGCTGTAACTCATGGCAGCTTAACCGTTACTGTCGCAGAGAGCGCAGCAGTGAGCCAGCCTAATGCATTGGCCGGTGGAGAAACCGCCATTGTTGCTGATTCAGGAATAGAAATTGAAGAAGAACGTAATCGTATGTTTTTGTTTGATCCTGGTACGCAGTTAAATGAAATTGTTAGAGCCGTTAATTTAGTGGGAGCGGCGCCAGGCGATTTAATGGCAATACTCGAAGCCATGAAACAAGCTGGTGCTCTACGCGCTGAAATCGTCGTTATATAAAAGCTATATAAAAAGTGATACAAAAAATTATTTAAAGTAGTTGTTTAGGCTCATTAGGTTAAATAGGAAATCAGGAAAATTATGTCAGCACTAACATCCACCCATAGTAGCTCGATGTCTGCGTCACCCGCAGCGATGAGTGGTGGTCATAGTTCTGTCTACAGTGACCTGCAAGGCTTGCAGTCTATTAAGCAGCTAGGGCAGGTTGATGAAGGTGCTGCGTTAACTGAAGTCGCTAAACAGTTTGAATCCATACTCGTCAATATGATGTTAAAGAATATGCGTAGTGCCACCAACGTATTTTCTGAAGGCAGTTATTTGGGTGGCGATCAAGTCAATTTTTATCAAGAAATGCTTGATGATCAGTGGAGTGTTGAATTAACGAAAGGCGCGGGCTTAGGTTTTGCTGAACCTATGTCACGACAGTTGAGTGGCGAAAAGCTCAATAATAAAAGCAGTGATGCATCGGCGCCAGCTATGTCAATTGAAGAAGTATTGTCTAGTGCGAGAATCACTAAGCAGCGCAATGAATTTATTGCGCCAGTCTCTGCCATAACGGGACAATCTAATACTCACGAATCGTCAATAAGCGTTACGCCGCGCTTTGATTCGCCAGAAGCGTTTGTTAATGCACTTTATGACAGCGCCCAGCAAGCAGCAAAAAAATTAGGTGTTGAGCCATCGACGTTGTTAGCTCAGTCGGCACTAGAAACAGGTTGGGGTCAACATTTACCGAGTGGCAAAGACGGTCAGCATGGGTTTAATTTATTTGGTATTAAAGCGGATGATAGATGGTCTGGTCCGGTCACTAACGTCGATACCTTAGAGTATTTTTCTGGCCAGCCTATTAACGTGAATGCGAATTTTCGTCAGTACGATTCCTTTGAACAAAGTTTTAATGATTATGCTGAGTTTGTGAGTTCGCAATCTCGCTATCAGCCAGCGTTAGAGCAAGCGACTGATGCAGCAGGCTATATTCAAGCGCTACAAGACGCGGGCTATGCAACCGATCCACGATACGCTGAAAAAGTACAAAGTATTCTTAACCGTGATGTCTTTAAAAAGGAATCATTAGATGCCACGTTGGTTTCATTGTCCGAGCAATTGCCTCATGGATAAATCTTATTTAGATAGTCAGGATAGAGGTCAGTAATGGGATTGCTCAATATCGGAGTGACAGGTTTGCTTGCCAGCCAAACGGCAATCAATACCACGGGTCACAACATTGCTAACGCTAATGTTCAGGGTTATAGCCGGCAAGAGGTTGTGCTCGAAACTAATGCACCCAGATTTGGTGGCGGTGGTTTTGTTGGCAATGGTGTAGAAGTTGAAACAATTCGACGTATTACTAATGAATTTATTACTCAGCAGTTACGCACAGATACAGCCAATTTCGCTGAGCTAAATGCCTTTGCTGCGCAAATAGGTCAGTTAGATTCGGTGATTGCTGGTGCTAATACAGGATTAACAGCGGCATTAGATAGCTTTTTCTCATCGCTTCAAGCGGTTGCAGATTCGCCGACTTCTTTGCCGGCACGTCAATTAGTGCTGAGTGAAGGCGAGCGTTTAGCGCAGCGTTTCAATGTATTGCAATCGGGTATTAACGCTCAGACAGATAACGTTAATAGTCAGATACGTTCAATTGGCTCTGAGGTTGATCAACTCGCGCAGAGTATCGCAAAATTAAATGGCGATATTGCTGGCGCACAAGGTCTTTCGGTGTCGGATCAAGTGAATGACTTGTTAGATCGACGAGAAGAGGCATTGCGTCAGCTCTCTGAGTTAGTGTCATTCAGTACTTCAGAGCAAGACGGCAATATAGTTAATGTCTTTGTCGGTGGCGGACAACCTTTAGTGTTAGGCAGTAACGCTAATCGAGTTGTGACAGTGGATAACCCATTGGATTCAAGTCGAACAGAATTAGCCATTAATGTGAATAACAATTTACAAATAGTGACAGATAGTTTTTCTGGCGGTAACTTAGGTGGCTTACTCCGTTATCGTGATGACATTTTGGATTCAGTGCAAGGTAATGTGGGTGTGCTGGCAATAGCAGTAACCGATATGTTTAATGCCCAGCATCGCGCGGGTATTGATTTAAACAGTAATCAAGGTATCGACTTTTTTACGCCGATAAATACCGATGCTTTAATGCGAGATCGTATTAAAGCCTCCAGTAATAATGGCTTGCCGAATGATCGTGTAGCGGCAATATCGATTGATAATATTGCTGAGCTTACCGGCAGTGAATATCGATTGAATTTAGGTGGTTCAGGTACATTGAATTACACCTTGGTGCGCGCTAGTGATAAAGCCGTTGTCTCGAGTGGTATGTTGTCGAGCAGTTTTCCGCAGACAATAGTCACCGACCAAGGTTTTTCAATTAACTTAAGTTCAGGCAGCTTTCAAAATAGCGATAGCTTTTTGATAAGCCCAACATTGTCTGCAGCCGAAAGTATGGCTTTGAATATTCAGGATACGGCCTCATTGGCTTTAGGTTCGCCAATTATAGCTGGCGCCAGTTTAGGTAACTCCGGTACAGGTGTTATTACTCAAGGCGGTATTATTCGGGTAGGTGAGGTTGATGCACAAAATCTACCGGCCTTTGCTACACCGGGTCAATTATCGCCACCGTTATTGATACGGTTTACCAGCCCCTCAACTTACGATGTATTAGATAACAGTGACCCGCTTAACCCGCAAAACTTAAGTCCGCCGTTACGAAACCAAACCTTTGCGCCTAATCAGAGTAATAATTTATTACCCCAAGATCTAAACTCCACTTATATATCCACTTCGTCAGCGCATGTATTTAATGCACAAGTAGGTATTATTGGTAGTGGCGTAAGCAATGGTTACCCCGATCCTAATCCATTGATTACCTCTGAGACTATTACCGTTAATACGGTTAATGCAGCGACAGGGTCTACCAGTGTCACCTCGGTGAATCTGTTAGCGGGTGAGTCGGCAGCAACAGCTGCAGCACGTATTAATACTTTAAACGGTGTAACGGCAACGGCTAACACTTCAGCCACGCTGAACATTGTTGATGATGGCGACACCGGTTTATTGCGCGTCCGTTTTAATGGTGTGACATTAACTGACCCAGCGTTAGGTACAGTGCCTAATCCCTTAACGAGTGATTTTCTTGCTGAACGTATAAACCAAGTGTTTGCGGGAAGTGGCACCAGCGCGAGTAGCGACGGCACCTTGCTAACGGTTCGTTCAGTGAGTGGTGCCGATTTACGTTTTGAAGAATTTGGTAGTGACCCCAATGATCGACTCGAAATCGTTAACATTAATGGCGCTGCGACCAATGTCTTAGTTTTTAATAATCAAGAAGCGGTTGTGGGTGGCACTATAGATGTCATTACCGATGCAGGATCGACGCTCAGCACTTCGGGTGGCCTGTTTACCAACCCAACGCCGCAGCCATTGCCGGTTTATTTAGGGTATCAAGTGAGTCTTGCTGGCTCCCCTGATGTAGGCGATACCTTCTCGATTGGTTTTAATGATTCAGGCGCGGGTGATAATCGTAATGCGTTAGCTTTAGCGAGTTTGCAAACGGCCGATATACTCGATAATGGCACATTGAGTATTGCGCAGGGGTATAGCCAGTTAGTTGCCCAAGTTGGCTCGCAAACCGGCGCTGCGAATATTGATCGAGAAGCGGTGCAGTCATTATTGTTTCAAACCACGGCAAGACGCGATTCGGTAGCCGGTGTTAACCTTGACGAAGAAGCGGCACGGTTAATTCAGTTTCAACAAGCCTATACTGCCTCGGCGCAAATTATTACCGTGGCAAGAGAGATTTTTGATACCTTATTAGGTGCATTCCGTTAGCGCGTTTTATTAGCGGTTTAATAAATTAATAAACACTTAAAAGTGGGTTTTATGCGTTTATCATCATCACAAATTTACACGACAGCGTTGCGAGGCATTACTAATGCCTCGGCAGAAGTGTCTCGTACGCAAGAACAAATTGCTACGGGTAAACGTGTGTTAACGCCATCGGATGATCCCGTCGCTTCAACGCGCATTATGGCACTCGAGTCAGAGTTAACCATGAGTAAGCAGTATCAGCGCAATATGGATAATGTCGAAGGTCGCTTGCAGCGAGCAGAAACGCAAATTGCTAATGTAGAAGGGGTTATTGATCGTGTACGTGAACTGGTTATACGAGCAGGTAGTGGTGCGTTAACTAATCAAGATCGTCAGCAAATTACCGTTGAGATTAATCAGCGGCTTGAAGAGTTAGTTGATTTAACTAATGCGCAAGATGAGACCGGCAGTTTTATTTTTTCAGGCTTTAAAACCAATACCGAAACTTTTTCAGCAGTAGGCGATAACTTTGCTTTTCAGGGTGATGAAGGTGTGCGTTATGAGTCTATTGCTAATGGGCTGAAAATGGCCAGTAGTGAAAGTGGCAAGGCATTGTTTGCGGACATTGCGACGGTCAATAACAATGTATCGGTGTCAGCTAGCGTTACCAATAGCTCAGATGTTCAAGTAGGACGTGGTTTGGTGGTTGATCAAGCCGTTTTCGATACGGTATTTCCAGAAGATTATGCGATTATCTTTAATGAAACGACGAGTGTTGCGCCGGTGGGGCCAAATTATTCGGTACAGCGTTTATCGGATGGTCAGTTAATTAGTACTAATGTGCCTTATGATTTAGCGACGCCGATTGTCATTAATGGTGTTGAAGTGACATTGAGTGATATTCCTAATCCAACCGATTCTTTTGTTATTCAATCGACGAATAAAGAGAATATGCTGAATACGGTACAGCGTATTAGTGCGAGTATGGCGAGCTTTTCTGATCCGATTGAGCGCAGCGCTTTTATTGGTAATGCTTTGGATAACCTTAGCAATATTCAAGAGAGTTTGTTATCGGGTCGTGGGCGGATTGGCGCACGGTTAAATACCTTGGAGTCGGCTCGTAGCAGTCAGCAGAGTTTGGATTTGATTAGTACGGGCGTACTGGATGAGTTACAGGGACTGGATGATGCTGAGGCAATTAGTCGATTGTCGTTTCAGAGTTTTATTCTGGAGGCGGCGCAGCAGAGTTTTGTTAAGGTGGCTAATTTGTCGTTGTTTAATTTTCTTCGATAAGATGAGGGATGTTGCCAGCCTAACCT
>CAXAHI010000081.1:0-11807 GCA_963968645.1 uncultured Gammaproteobacteria bacterium
TGGTTAAGCTTCGCCGTTAAGCTTACGGCATTTTTTGGTGACTTTTTTTTGCTGTAGAAAAAAAGTTACTGGCTGTCGGGCCACCCCCGACGACCTTGAACTTAAAACTTCAACAAAAAACTAAACCCTCAGAATAAACCACCATAACTAAAAATTTATGCACAAGACTCTGGCTTCTGGCGTGTCGGGCCACCCCCGACGACCTTGACTTTAAAACTCAAACAAAAAACTAAACCTTCAGAATATAAGAATACTATCCGATAGCGCTCAAAGATCTAGATTCTGGCTGTCGGGCCACCCTCGACACCAACACAGCAACACAGCAACTAACCCTCACCATAAGGCGCAAACGCAATCAACGCAGCAGTAATCGCCACATTCAAAGATTCAACCGCATTATGCATAGGGATATAAACACTATAATCCGCTTGTGACTGCGTCTCTGTCGATACCCCCTCCGTCTCATTGCCTAACACAAACACCGTAGCAGCAGCGGCTTGTTCAGTTAACGCCTGTAAACTCACACTCTTTAAATGCGCTTGTTGACTACCGCTATTAGCTCCATCATCTTCGGCACATAACGTCGCAATTTTGACTCCACGCTCCTGCAATGCCGAAGTAGCATCGCTCAACTTTTCACAGCAAATAATAGGGCACTTAAAAATGGCGCCGGCACTAGCCTTAATCACCAATGGCCCCAATGTTGCCGACCCTTGTTTGGGAATTATTAAACCGCGTATACCCGATGCTGCCGCCGAGCGAATAATCATCCCTAAATTCTGCGGGTTAGAGACGTTATCTACAGCGAGAAAACGGTCTTGGCTATCTGCTTCATAGTCATTTAAAAAGCTCGCTAATTGCTGGTAACCGGGCAGGACTAAGTCGGCTGCAACGCCTTGATCTTGTTTGCTGCTTCGAGAGATACGTGATAACGCTAGCTTATCGATATGCTCGGTCACTATTTCACGCTGAGCGGCAAGCGTTTCAATTTTAACGAGTATGGGCGCCTTCTTATTACTGTTAGCTAAGTGCACGCGGTATATAGGTATCGACGCGTCTTGTAAGGCCTCTAATACGGGCTTGCGGCCATAAATGGTCAGCATATTGTCAAAGCGGTTTTTCTTTTGCTGGTAACCGTCACTATTGTTCATGGTGTCTCTTTTTTTGATCGACCTTATGGTCTATTGATTGTCGAATGCATTACTGGCGCATTGAGCTGCTCGGTAATGATATGGCGATGGCAAATATACCTTGTGTGGCCACTATTGCACGAAATGCTTCTGGTAAGTCGTCGGCTTTTTGCTCTCTATACTTTTTCAGCGCTTGTGCATCTCGCACTATAACAGCCTTGTTTTGGCCCCCGTCATTCTTAATAAGCACCAATCTGGTGCTTATTGTCGGCATTGCTGTACAAAGCCCCGCCAGAGGACAAATAAATAGCCCGAATCACCATTAAAGCACTCGATTTGCACTGACAAAGCCCATAAGATCGCTCCAGCCTTGATTCTTGATGTGAAAACAGTGATGCCAGAGCTTAAAGTTAGGCGTTAAAAATATAGCATCTTGAAAGCTAGAATTTGAATAATTATAAATTGAATAAAAACTATTGGGAGTTCTACCTTGAATATTGAACGAGTAATGAAAATAACAGTAACTGGCCTTGCGGCATTATTGTTATCAGTGGCCGCCTCTGCGGAAGTTGAGCTGAATGGTGCCAACACTTCATGGATCATGACATCAACAGCCTTAGTACTGTTTATGACACTTCCGGGTTTAGCTTTATTCTATGCCGGTTTGGTTCGCTCTAAAAACGTATTGTCAGTATTAATGCAGTGCTTCTCTATTGCTTGTGTTGCTTCTGTTGTTTGGTTTGTTGCCGGCTACAGCTTAGCTTTTAGCGAAGGTAATAACTTTATTGGTGACCTTAGCAATATGTTTCTTGCCAATGTAACCAAAGACAGCATGACCGGTGATATTCCTGAAAGTGTTTTTCTTATGTTTCAAATGACTTTTGCCATTATTACTCCAGCACTGGTTATTGGCGGTTTTGCGGAGCGTATTAAGTTCAGTGCAGTCATGCTGTTCACCGTTTTTTGGTTATTAGCTGTTTACGCACCTGTATGCCATTGGGTATGGGGCGGCGGTTGGTTAAGTGATAAAGGCGCACTCGATTTTGCGGGTGGTATTGTTGTCCATATTACTGCTGGTGTTGCTGCGTTAGTCGCTGCGTTAATGGTTGGACCACGTAGTGGCTTCCCATCTATGCCTATGCCACCACATAATCTAACATTGTCAGTTGCTGGTGCAGGTATGCTTTGGGTTGGTTGGTTTGGCTTTAACGGCGGCAGTGCATTAAGTGCCAGCGATGGTGGTGCAGGTATGGCTATTCTTGTTACGCATTTGTCAGCGGCTTGTGGTGCAGCAACGTGGTCGATTATCGAGTGGGTTAAATACGGTAAGCCAAGCGTATTAGGTATCATTACTGGTATGGTTGCAGGCCTTGGTACTATTACACCAGCATCGGGTTTTGTTGGTCCTGCAGGTGCAATGGTTATTGGTATTTCAGCGGGCTTGGTTTGTTTTTATGCCACCTTGTATATGAAGCAAAAACTTAAGATTGATGACTCCTTAGACGTTATGCCAGTTCACGGCGTGGGCGGCATTTTGGGTACATTGGCTGTTGCTGTTTTTGCTAGCTCTGAGCTTGGCTTGTTTAGTGGTCAAGGTTTGGATAATACGATTAGCGAGCAGTTATTGATTCAATCAACGGGTGTTGTGTCTACTATCGCTTACACAGCGGTTGTGACTTACATCATCTTTAAGGTCATCGGTTTGTTAACGGGTGGTATCCGTGTTGATGAAGATCAAGAAGCTGAAGGCCTTGATTTGGTATCTCATAATGAAAGAGGTTATGACTTATAGTCATTCCACTTATTAGCGGTAGTTAATACCGCTAATATTAAAAAACCCACTAATTATTAAGTGGGTTTTTTTTACTCTTTAATTAGTGATGATGGCTGAGATGCTCTCATTACAATGCATAAGCAGACCCATTTTCTTTTAGTATTTGATTTTAAAATATAAATGCCTTGTCTTTTATTCGCTCCAGTATTTATTCCAGAGATGCTTGCATTTGTAAAAAAAGTAGATCAAAAATCATACATATTATTTTATCTAAATAGAAAAATTTATCCATATAGCTCTCATCAGTAAATTCCTAGCCTCATTTTAATTTTTTTTAATCCCTTATTAAACGGACTAATATAATTGCTATGCAATATAAAAATGGACTAACGATATTGCTATAGAAAATTGATAAATATAGTTTTTTGTATTTATTATCAACCCGCACTTATTAATGAATTCACTCTAAATTTAATCTGAATTGGGTCTTTATAAACAATAGTTAATCCTCTGATGCCTGGTTATTGTATTGATATTTGAACTATTCAATGTATCTGTAGCCATAAAATAGCAAATGTAAAAAATAAGAGCAGGTAATTGACAGACAGTAAAACCTTCTATAACTTTTGACATCACTGTCTAGCAATTTATTGCCACTAGAAAAAATTGATATAGACAAATATAAATATAAGTAAATCCAAAGAATCGAAACAGGCACATAAACAGAAAAAAATAAAAAATCAGACATATCTGGTTAATCATTCTCTTAGGTCAATCATTTTTTTTATGTTGTAAATGATTTGAATGCATTTTTTTGATTTTTTCAAGCTTGATATTTTTAGTATCAACTTATTAAATAAGGAATATTTTAATATGAAAAATATAAGAATAATTATGAAGCATTTCTCGAATTTCACCCTGTCAGCTTTTCTTTTTTTGATGGCTCAATTTTCTTCGGCTGCGATTGTAGATGGCATTAAAACAGCTGCGGATGGTTATACCGACTCCCGTGTTTTGCAGTGGTATAACGACCATCACTCTATTTACAATCTCAACGATAATTTAACCAATCAAATGTTTTACGCCTACGATAGCGGTGAACTCAGTATGTTTATTGAAGTGCCCAGTTATGCAAAAAACATGATTTGGGCTGATGATAAAAATGATCTTGATGCTACCTATGTTGGCTACTATGAAGACGGTACCCATCATAATTCTTGGAACTCTAGCTACGGAACTGCAGTTAACAGTGAGTTTTTTAGACTTAATGGCACAGGTTCGCTATCAATGTTTAGCGAGGACTTATGCTTTGGTTTAACAAACGATGGTGGCAACTGCGATACATCAAACCCCTATGCTAACCCAAGCCCAGCTGACACGGTCTACTGGCAAACGTCGCTTGACTGGCTGCTAGGCGCCGGCTCGGCTGAGTGTGGTGATATTGCTGGCTCAGGTGCAAATGACGTTACGGAAAATTGCGCAGCTTATGATCGTACGATGTCACTTGAAATTGTTATCGATGGTCTTGCATCCGCTGCTGAAGGCCAAACGATTGTAGATAGTATTTCTACACTGCGTTTGCATTTGTCCGACGAGATGGTGGGGCTGCCAATTACACAGGTTCCTGTGCCTCCTGCTGCATGGTTATTTGCTTCAGCTTTGTTGGGTTTAACTATCACAAGAAAGAGTCATCGCGCATAACGATTTAAAATTACGTCAGTTATTCGAAAAGTTAATAATGACTGACGTTTTTTAAAGGAAGGATTTAAAACTGATGGTCTTCTTTAAGCCAAATCAAATAGTCGGCATAAGGGATAGGCCGAGAAATCAAATAGCCTTGCGCATAATCACAACCCATAGATTTGAGTAAATCTAAGGTCTCATTGTTTTCTACGCCTTCGGCAACTACATCTAGGTTAAAGGTATGCGCTAAGTCGATAATCAGTTTAACAATATTTCTATCACCTTCGTTATCAAGCATGTTTTTAACAAAGAAGCGGTCTATTTTTAATTCATCTGCAGGAATATGTTTAAAGTAAGCCAGTGATGAATAGCCGGTGCCAAAATCATCGATCGAAATTCTTACTCCGGTTTCACGCACCTTACTTAAATAGTCGAATGCCAGCTCTTTATCTTTAATTAATACATCTTCTGTGATTTCTAGTGTGAGCCGGTTCGGCTCTACATGCCATAGTGTTAAGGCTTGCTCCACCAGTGTATAAAGCGTTTTAGAGGTTACAGAGTTGGCGGGTATGTTGACACTAACACCACCTTTATAGCGCTCATCCATTTCACTTAAATGTTTTAATGCGGTATTAACTAGCCAGCTAATTAAATCCAATTCTGAACCTAAATGTTCAATAAGTGGAATGGTAATATCAGGTGAAATAAGACCGTGATCAACGGTTGGCCAGCGAATTAAAGCTTCTGCATTACGGGTAGAGGATTTGTTTTTATCGAGCGAATTAATACATAGTTTAGGTTGGTAATAGAGTTCTAGTTCGTCTTCTTGCATGGCGACGTGGAGGTTGTTTAATAGCTCCCATTTTAATTGATCACTCGATTGCTGTTCGTTTTTTCCCAGCATTGCATAGGCTTGATTATTTGTTTTTGCATGCTTTAACGCTAGCTCAGTGTCGAGTAATAATTTATTCGCATCAAGATGGTTTTCGTAGTTATAAGCAAGGCCGATATTGACCGTAATTTTTAAGCTATGGTTTTGCCATTCAAAAATACCTTTAAATAATGCGAGTATTTGCTCGGCACAAATCACTGCCAGGCCAGGGCTTTTTAGCTGCGGTAACAATACGCCAAATTCATCATTGCCGAGATAGTGAACAGCAAATTTTTCAGGGCTTAACAGCTTAAGTCGCTCATTAATTTCCATTAAAATAGCATCGCCACAGGCGCTTCCAAAGCTTCGATTTAATTCATGAAAGTCGCGTACATCTATAATGGCTAGGGCCGTGAGCTGTGGTTCATTATTGCTACTTCCAAGCGTATGTTCTAAGGCTTGAAGCAGGGCGTGACGCTGTGAGTGTAAATGAGGCAGTTCTTTGTTCGGCATATGATTTACTCAATCATTCAATCTTTAATCTATTAAGCATAGCAGAACTATAGTCCAAGGCTGTTTTCATGGCCTAGAGAAGCACTTTGAGCAGTTGCTCGCTAACGGGGCAAGCTAGGCCTTGTTCTTTCGCCAGCTTGACTATATAGCCGTTGAGGAAGTCGAGCTCGAGAGGTCGCCCTAATTGGCCATCTTTAAGCATTGATGAGGTGTTTTCAGCTGTTTGATTGGCGACACTTTGAGCGGTATTAAATAACGCCACAGCTGTTATGTTGCTTGTTACATCTGCGGTATTGTTGGCGATGAAACTCAGCTCTTCACAGAGCGTTTTTATTTGATGGATATATTCTGTATTGGAAAAAAGCTCACCATTTTTGCATTGGTGAATAAGTGTCAGCGGGTTAATTACACAGTTAATCAGCATTTTTTGCCAAAGAGCTGGGTGAATATTATTGAGCAGAGAATGTTGTAAATAAAAACAAGGTGGCAGCAATGAGGCGGTATATTCTTGTGGGTCATAATGCCCTATAGACGTATGTCCAATACCAGTATGACGAACTTCAAAGGGTTGCTGTAATAAAGCGCCATCAGATGTTACGCCCAATAAAAACTGAATATTAATACTGTGATTATGAAGCTGCTGATGCATGGTCTTATGCATACCCATGCCATTACAAAGTGATAGCACCGTTGCTGATAATGATAGCGCTGGTGTAATGGATTGGAGCGCTGCGATAGCGTCATAAGCTTTGGTAGCAATGATGCAGTGCTCAATGATGATGTTGTGTGCGGCGAGTTCACTTGCTGTCAGGACATTAATTTTAATATCGCTGCTGTTAGTGTCAGTAGCAGAAGCAGAAGCATTATCACTGTCACTGTCATTGTTAATAGCCGTTAGCGATATGCGCTGCTGCGCTAGGTGCCTTTTAACACCGCCGTCTTGAATTGGGGCTTTCAGAATCATAGTGACATCTTGGCCTGCTTGCCTTAAAGCATGAGCCCATAGGCAGCCAATAGCGCCAGCACCAACGATATACCAATGGTTATTATCTGTTTTCACATTAAATCCAATCATTGCTTGAATCTGTCTATCCTATTAGGCTCGCAATTTCGCATATAGTTTTGTTTATAGCAACGCGTTAAACTGCTTGTCTTATGCTGAGTTATCATTGAGTTTATAGCGATGTATCGCTTAATCTGCTTTTTTAGGAGTCACCACTATGCCATCGTTCGATATTGTATCTGAAGTCGATTTACATCAGTTAACCAATGCTGTGGATCAAGCGGGTCGTATTATTAATAACCGTTTTGACTTTAAAGGCATTGATGCCAAGTTTGAGCGTGATCAGCGAACCGTGACCATGACTGCAGAAGCAGAGTTCCAGATTCAGCAAATGACAGATATTCTGCAAAGCGCACTTCATAAATGTGATATTGATATTAGCTGTATGGATTTTGCTGATATCGTTTTAAGCGGTATGCAATGTAAGCAATCGGTCACTTTAAAACACGGTATAGATACCGATACTTGCAGGAAGATTGTTAAGGCTATAAAGACTGAAAAGCTAAAAGTGCAATCAGCCATTCAAAGTGAGCAGGTAAGGGTGACAGGTAAAAAACGTGATGACTTGCAGACGGTAATCGCTTTTGTTCGCGCTCAAGATTTTGGTCTGCCGCTGCAAGTCAGTAATTTTAGAGATTAATTATTCTAAGCTGTCTTCTGCAATAAAGTATTTAGGATCTTCAATAACATTCACTTCGCACAAGTTGCCTGCTTTATGAAGCAATTGCACGCACTCGGCGCTTAAATGCACTAAGTGCAGCTTTTTGCCTGCATTGAGGTAACGTTCGGCCAATGTATCAATAGCTTCAAGCCCTGAATGATCGGCAACGCGTGAACGAGCAAAATCGATAACGATTTCTTCGTTGTCATCACTCACATTAAACTGTTCTAAAAACGAAGTGACTGAACCAAAAAACAAGGGCCCAATAACTGCATAAACGGTTGAACCTTGGTGGTCATCACGACTAATAATCCGAATTCGTTTAGCATGACCCCATGCAAATACGAGTGCTGAAACAATAACACCTAGTATCACGGCAACGGCGAGGTCAGTGACAACGGTTACGCCTGATACCAATATGAGTATTAGCGCATCGCTTCGGGGAACTTTGCCCATAATACGAAAGCTACTCCACTCGAAGGTGCCAATAACAACAATAAACATAACGCCAATTAACGCCGCTAATGGAATCTGTTCGATTAATGGCGAAGCTACTAAAATAAACAGCAGTAAACTCATGGCTGCAGTAATACCCGATAAGCGTCCACGGCCACCGGAATTAACGTTGATCATACTTTGCCCGATCATCGCGCAACCACCCATACCACCAAAAAAGCCAGTGACCGTATTCGCAACACCTTGGCCAATACACTCACGGTTACCGCGACCGCGTGATTCGGTAATCTCATCAACCAGTCGTAAGGTTAGTAACGATTCGATTAGGCCAATAGCGGCAAGAATTAATGCGTAGGGAAATATAATGCTCATGGTTTCTAAGTTGAGCGGCACCATAGGAATATGGAAGCTCGGTAAGCCACCTTTAATTGAAGCGATATCACCTACCACGCGGGTATCTAAATTCAATCCAAACACTAACAGTGTGACTACGCCAATAGCGACCAAAGAAGAGGGCAGCGCCTTTGTAAAGCGTGGTAAGAAATGGATGATAATCATCGTAATAGCAACGAGGCCTAGCAATAATGTGAGTTGCGACCCTTCAAGCCATGCAACATCAACAATGCTGCCTTCCATAAAGGTATCGGTTAACCATCCGGGCTCGCCAGGCGTACCAAACTGGCTAAGCTGTGCCAAGAAAATAACAATAGCCAGACCATTTACAAAGCCGAGCATAACCGGATGCGGAACCATGCGTATAAATTTACCCATTTTAAATACGCCGGCACTGACTTGTAGAATGCCCATTAACACCACTGTAGCAAATAAGTATTCAATACCGTGATCGGCAACAAGAGACACCATAACTACTGCCAACGCACCGGTAGCACCAGAGATCATGCCGGGTCGGCCGCCAATACACGCGGTTATTAAGCCTACAATAAAGGCGGAATATAAGCCTACTAACGGGTCAACGCCGGCCACAAAGGCAAAGGCAACGGCTTCAGGAACCAGTGCAAGCGCAACTGTAAGGCCTGACAGTAAATCGTTTTTAATCGTGGCAACACGACTTGGGTGAAACTCAAACATGGTATGCATTCTCAAATGAGAGGAGAGGTAAGGCCGCGTTTTTATAGATAAATACCCATAACTGCTTGGCGTTATAAGCAGTAGTGAGCGACTATTCTTAGCAAGAAGATCAATTCGTTGTAAATGATCTTATTAGGAGGCCAACAATTAGGCGCGCAGTTTAATAAATGCGCTTTGGCAATACAATCGATGTGGCGGTTTCATCGTGTGAATAGCTCACGAAAAGAGGCGACAAATATGAATGAGTTAAATTTTTGTATGCTGGCCAATAATTCAATGATGATACTCATGGCGATACATTAAAGGGTCACCTAAAGAGATAAAGGGTCCGCAATAGACGTTTCAGCTAGCGAAAAAACTCCTTTAGAGGCCAGTATCCAGCTCAGATTGAGGTTTTTTTATGAAACGATAGCGGTGAATTGTTTTTTTTAGTTGATTATGAAAGTATTCTTTGAAGCAGGTTCTATTTTAACTTACTGAAAAACATAGATTTATTATCCAGGTATCTCGTAATGACGCGTTAAACCTTACCTAACGCTTTATTTTAGTCTTGACTGGTTCCGGTTTGCTGGGTAGTATTACTTAAGAAGTCCTGAAAGCAATCTTTTAGGCTAACCGTTAGGCTTAGGCCGTTCAAACAGTTAAAGTCAGCCCCCCCTTATCTGACTGAAGCATATTTTTATCCTGGAAGTTCGATTACTACCGTTTGTTCGGTCGTAGGCCAGAATGAAAAAGCTTTCTACATTCTTAGGGAATCATTCCACTCGTATTCTCTTTACTCTCTGTATTCTTATGTCCTTTTCGACGGCTTCGTCGTGGGCGAGTATGGTTAGCCTTAACAGTGACGAAATCCAAGATATGGAGCCCGTTAATCAAGGGGCTCCTGCATTTTCTTTTATGACTAACGAGACAGATGACGGTGCGATTTTCCTCACCTTTTGGCTCTCTCTTCAAAATGGTTATAGCTCAGGCTCAATGTCAACGCCCGTTTCTTGGAGCGCCGATTGGTCCGAGCATACTTCTTTTCAGCAGCGCATTATTAATCGTGATGAAAGTCCTTGGACTTTCTCTATGAGTATTGATGATGGCTCAAGTACCTATTCGTCTAATTCATTATTACTTGCCGGTGTGTCCGAGGATGAAGTAACAGCGAATGTGACCGAGGGAATTTTATCTTTTGATTTTTCTACGCTTGAATTTGAATCTGTAGACCTTGCCAATATCGCTTCCGTTACGCTCAAGATTTCAGCTGTCCTGCCAGTCAATGATTATGATCGAGTAGCCGAATACGAAGTCGCTTTTGAAGTCGGTGATCTAAACCCTGTGCCATTACCTGCGTCATTGCTGTTGTTTAGCTCGGCATTAGCATTACTTATTTTAAGAAGAAATAATAATAAAACCATTTAAATAATTCTTACTCATTAGTATTTTTGAGGCTATAAAAATGAATAATAAAAAACCAAAAATCGCTTTATTTAAGAAGATTAGTCAAGCTGCCGTCTTATTCACCGCATTAGCATCGGCACAATTTTCATCGGCAGCAGTGGTATCGCTTAACTTAAATGATATTTTAGGATTTAGTCAAATCGACTTTTCAGGCAGTGTTTCTGCGGAGAGCGCGCAAACCAATGTTGATGCGAATGGCGTTACCTTTCTCACTTTTTGGGTGTTAGGTAATGGGCAAGTATCGGCAGATATTGGTAGTCAGGGTTTAAGTTTAGATTGGAGTGCTTATGATACTTTTGCGCAATCTATTTTAAATCATGATGAAAACACATGGAATTTCTCACTGTCGGCATCGGATGGAATCGCTATTCAGACATCATCGACGATTGAAATTACTCCGGGCGAAGAGCAGTCCTTGTCTGTGAGCTTATTACCGCTATCAAATTTGAATAATATTGAAGAAATTTACATCACTATTTCAGCCAATTTACCATTACCCGGCTTAGATTCTGTTTCTGAATACGAACTTAGTTTTGCGGTTAACGAAGTGCCATTGCCTGCATCTTCATGGTTTTTTAGTTTGTCGATTGCCGCATTGATGTTTGTTAGAAGTAAGGGTAGTGCGAGTCGTTCTAAGTAAAAGATAAGCAGTTTAAACCTGGATTGAATGTGGCTTTATGAAAGTACCCCTTGCTTACTAAGGCCGCATTCAATGCCAGTATTATTTTTAGTTAGAATTATGTTTTTAAGTGAAAAAAGTGTTTCGATGTTTATTCTGGATTGAACGTGGCTTTATGAAAGTACCCCTTGCTTGCTAAAGCCACATTCAATATCAGTTCACATGCTTATGTTTTCGTACAATGGTCATTCACGGTACAGTGATTTTTTTTCACGCTTGTTATTCAATTTTCTCTTTTTTATATCGTTTCTCAGTCTCAGACTAAGCTCAAGGTCGCCGGGAATAGACCTAGAGTCGGAAGCTAGAATCTCATGCATAAGATTTTAGTGGTAATGGAATATTCTGAGGTTTTACTTTTTTTGTTTAAGTTTTCAATCAAGAGCGTCGGGGGGTGGCCCGACATGCCAGTCACTTTTCGTGATTCGCTACGCTCACCCTACGG
>CAXAHI010000082.1:0-11271 GCA_963968645.1 uncultured Gammaproteobacteria bacterium
GTGATAGTGATATGACTGCAGCGCAAGTTAGCCCAGAATAAATCGGATATAAAAAATGCGTTCTATTGTTACTTGGTTTATTGATAACCCCATTGCTGCAAAGCTGGCTATGTTCTTTATTCTTATTGCCGGCTTAATGACTTTTCCGTTACTGGATAAAGAGTTTTTTCCGCAGATAAAAATAGATTTAATTAAGATTACCGTTCCGTATCCTGGTGCTGGGCCTGAAGAGGTTGAAAAGCAAATATGTGCGCGCATTGAAGAAGCCGTTCAGCAATTAGGTGGCATAGAAGAAATTCGCTCAGTGGCGCGAGAGGGCTTTGGCGAAGTTATTATTGAGGTTAAGCCTGAAGAAGACACCATTCGTATATTGAATGATGTTAAAGCCAATGTAGAAGCAATAAATACCTTTCCCGCAGGTTCTGAGCGGCCTCAAATTGTTGAGCAGCGCTTCCGTAATACCATTTTACGGCTGCAATTAGCGGGTGATCTCCAAGAGCGTGAGTTAAAAGAGTTAGGTGAGCAGATTCGTGAAGAGCTCGCGGCGCTGCCTTCTGTTGCTATTGCAGAAATTCGCACACCACGAAATTATGAAGTAGGCATAGAGATATCTGAAACTGCACTGCGCGATTATGGCTTAACGTTTGATGAAGTCGCCGCAGCCGTTCGAGGTTATTCGTTTAATATGCCTGCCGGTAAAATACGCGATAGTGGCGGCGATATATTATTACAGACACGTGCGCAAGCCGATTACGCAGAGGACTTTAATCAAATTCCTTTAAGGCGCAATGCCGATGGTGCTTTATTGCGTGTGGGCGATGTAGCTAAGGTTGTTGATGGTTTTGAAGATGTTGATATTTATAGCACGCTCGACGGTTTACCTTCGTTAGAGATTTGGATTCGAAATCAAAGTAATCCCGATATTCTTCGTACCAGTTCAGCAGTTAAAGCCTATGTTGAGCAAAAATCTGAGCAGTTGCCAGACGCGGTGAGTTTATCGATTTGGTCTGATGCATCGGTAAGTTATCGAGGCCGTTTAGATACACTTATTTATAATGGCTCAAGTGGTCTGTTATTAGTCTTTATTATTTTGTTGATATTCTTAAGGCCGTCTCTCGCTTTTTGGGTATGTAGTGGCATAGCCGTGGCCTTTATGGGTGCTATTTGGTGGCTGTCGTTTACATCTGTGTCACTCAATATTATTTCAATGTTTGCCTTTATTATGATTCTCGGCATAGTTGTTGATGATGCCATTATTGTTGGCGAAGCCATTTATACTGAGCAAATGAATCACAGTAGCCAGCGGCAAGGAGCAATAGAAGGGGTGATGTCTGTTATTGCGCCCGTTTGGTTCGCCGTTATAAGTACGATGATATTCTTTGTTCCTTTCTTTTTTATTGGTGATGGCCCCGAGCCAGCAACGATTGCAACCCCTGTTATTTTAGCGCTTGTATTCTCTTTGTTTGAGTCTTTATTTTTATTGCCTTCACATTTAGCCGATAAAGGCGGGGTAGTAGTCGGTATAATAAAAACTTTAGTTGCCTATGTGGTTTCTCCATTTTCTCGAATATTGCATTATTTAGAGCAGCGTCGTTTAGCCGTAGCAGCTTTGCTGCCGTTGCTTGCCAATACTTCTTATCGTCGTCTACTCGTATGGACAGTAGGGGCGCGTAAACTCACCATAGTCGTGTTCTGTTTTTTGTTTATCTTTGCCGTGGCCACGGTTAAAGGCGGCTGGTTACCCTTTAGTTTTTTCCCGCGCGTAACTTCGGACTATGTAGTGGCAAAGGCAACGCTTCCTGAAGCTGCACCGTTTAATCAGATTATGTCTGTGGCTAATCACCTAGAGTTATCTGCGCAGCAAATAAGAACGCAAGTGAATGCTAAGTACGGTTATGAACTAGTAAAAGGGATTCATGTTGCGGCTTATGCGACTACTGCTCGTATCACTTTATTGCTTGAAGATGGAAACGACAGGCCGATAGGCTCTGATACTGTTGCACGACAATTGCAAGAGCAAATTGGTGAGATGCAAGGCTTAAAAGATCTCTCTGTTAGCTATACCATTTTTGATATTCCCAAGCCTATTGAGTTTGTCGTACGCAGTGATTCGCAGCAGCAACTAGAAGAGTTCTCTGCCGCTTTAGCGCTAAAAATGGCCACTATAGAAGGCGTGTTCAATGTCGGAAGCACATTAGATAACCCTTCTAATGAAATCAATTTACAGTTAAAACCTGAGGCCGACACCTTGGCGGTTAACTTGGCCAGTCTTTCGCAGCAAGTAAGGCGCGCTTTTTATGGTGAGGAAGTGCAGCGTATTCCTCGTTTGCGTGAAGATGTTAAAGTCTTAGTTCGCTACCCAAGAGCGGATCGTTCTTATGAAGAAGCCTTGCGTGAAATGTATATTTCTAGCGGTCGAAATGGTGCCTTAGAAGATCGCGTTCCGTTATCGTCATTGGTTGATATTGAATACCGCAAAACCTATAAAAAAGTTGAGCGCTTAGATCGTAAGCGTGTCGCGAGGGTGTCGAGTGATGTGCAACGTGGCTTTAATGCTGGGGCGATTATTCAGCAGCTACAAACAGAAGAAATTGATGCCTTGCTTGATCAGTATCCTGATGTGGTGATTGCACTCAAAGGTGAGCAGCAAGAAAATGATGAGTTTTTTCAGGAGCTCGTTTTATTCTTATTGCTATCAATGATGGGCATATTTGCTGTAATGGCGATTATGTTCCGCTCTTATTGGCAGCCATTGTTGGTGCTGACGGCCGTACCCTTTGGTTTTATGGGGGCTATTTATGGGCATCTCATTATCGGCGTCAATATTAGTATGTTTTCGGTGTTAGGTATGATGGCCTGCGCTGGGGTAGTGGTAAATGATAATGTCGTCTTAATTGATCGTATTAATCAACTAAGGCGTTTAGGCTTTTCACCCCGCAGAGCTGTAGTTAATGGTGCCGTACAAAGGTTTAGACCTATAGTGCTAACCTCAGTAACCACATTCTTTGGCTTAACGCCCATATTGTTAGAAAGCAGTGTGCAGGCACAGTTTTTGATTCCTATGGTTACGTCATTATCCTTCGGTGTTTTGTTTGCGAGTGTCGTAACGTTAATCTTTGTACCCGCATTATATTTAGCCGGTGAAAACGCCTCTTACTATTTTGCTAAACGTCAGGCTAGGTTGGATGCAGCGCTGGCAGACGCCGCTGCTTTAAACTCGCCAGAGTCTAATTCTTAAGTCATGACGGCATAAGCGCACTAAGTGTACAAATAAGCATCAAGAGTGTTGATAAGTCCCAATAACGGCCGCGAAAAGCGGCTGATTTAGCTTCTCTATTCCCCTATAATGACAGGAACTTAATCATAAATTTGCAGCAGTATACGGTTGTGCTGAAAGGGGTTTTGCAATATTCCCTGCCAGATACCGATAGCTTGCAGCGTCAATGAGTAACAATGCTTGAAGAGATCATGTCTTTTTAGAAGCCGTGAATAACGAAAAGCATTGCGACAACAACAATAGCGTGAAGATATATGAACCCAAATTATCTGGATTTTGAACAGCCGATAGCTGATCTTGAAGTTAAAATAGAAGAGTTACGTTCGGTCGGTCATGATAATGATTTAAATATTTCTGATGAGATTACCAAGCTCACTGAAAAAAGCGCTAAGCTTACGGCCAAGATTTATTCATCGTTAACGCCGTGGGATATTGTCCGCGTCGCTCGTCATCCACAGCGTCCTTATACCGTCGATTATATTACTCGCATCTTTGATGATTTTGATGAGCTACACGGTGATCGTCAGTTTGCTGATGACGCCGCTATTGTTGGCGGTTTAGCACGCTTGCAAGGCGAGCCAGTAATGGTTATCGGTCAAGAAAAAGGACGACAGGTTGCTGATAAAGTTAAACGTAACTTTGGTATGCCAAGACCTGAAGGTTATCGTAAAGCGCTTCGCCTAATGAAAATGGCTGAGCGGTTTTCATTACCGGTTATTACGCTTATAGATACTCCTGGAGCCTATCCGGGTATTGATTCAGAAGAGCGTGGTATTTCTTTTGCTATCGCAAAAAACCTGCAAGTAATGTCTTGCTTAAAGACGCCAATTATTTCAGTCGTTATAGGTGAGGGCAGCTCAGGTGGAGCGTTAGGCATTGGTGTTGGTGATAAGCTCGCCATGTTGCAGTACTCCACTTACTTTGTTATTTCACCCGAAGGCTGTGCCAATATTATTTGGAAAACGTCAGATAAAGCCCCGCAAGCGGCTGAGGCCATGGGCTTAACATCGACAGTGCTCGAAGATTTAGGCATTGTTGATAACACGATTGTTGAGCCAGAAGGTGGTGCGCATCGTGATCCTGAATTAGCGGCGCTACGAGTAAAAGAGTATTTAATTAAAGAAGTAGAGGCGCTGCAAAAAGTGCCACTCGATGACTTACTTGAAACGCGTTACAAACGATTGATGTCATACGGCAATATGTAAGTGCTAGTGAGTTTAGCTCGCTGTATTCATCAACTTAATAATAGATAACGATGATGATTTCTTGCGTGCGACTATGAGCAGTCTAAATACTAGTCACAGTAATACTGCGTATTTAGACGCTTACCCATCTTTGTTAAAGCATCGGCATTGGGTCATTGCTTTTAGCGGAGGCCTCGATTCAACGGTGCTTCTGCACTCGGTTCATCATTTTCTCCAGACACTTCACCAATCTAACGATTCCTTAGAATTGGAGCCGGCATTGAGATCGGCATTGGGATCAGCGTCGATAGATAAACTTACGATTCCTACCTTATCTGCCATTCATATTAACCACCAAATGCAAAGTGTTAGTGACAACTGGGAACAGCATTGCCAGTCTGTTTGCGATCAGCTATCCGTACCATTACTCATAAAAAAAGTAGCAGTTAATAGCGACGGTAAAGGTTTAGAGAATGCAGCACGGCAGGCCCGTTATGCTGTCTTTGAGCATCATCTCAAGGCCTGTAAAGATCTTTATCCTGATACTAATGTGAATGTGAATGCTATCGACACTCATAGCGTATTGCTAATGGGGCATCACGCCAATGATCAGGCCGAAACTTTATTGATGCGTTTGTTTCGTGGCGCTGGAACTAATGGTGTCGCAGCTATGCCCATGCAGCGTTCGCTAGGGCAATCTCAAATTGCGAGGCCACTGCTTAAATTCAGCCGTGCTGATTTAAACGCTTATGCCGTACAAAATAATTTAAGTTATATAGAAGACCCTTCTAATACTGATGAAAGTTTTGATCGCAATTTTGTTAGACAGCAAGTATTGCCCAAGCTTGAAAAGCGTTGGGCCTCAGTGGTTACTCAGTTAAATCGTTACGCTGAACATGCCAGTGGTGATGCCGAGTTATTAGCGGATCTTGCTAGGTTGGATTTGCAGCGGGTTAATGCTCCTGATGATTCAAATAGTGAGTTGAATAGTGATTTAAATGTAGAAGCTAAAACGGGCGCTTATGGTAGTAGTTTACCGATAGCTGCTTGTTTAGCGCTGAGTCAGAAGCGACGTATTAATTTATTGCGTTATTGGTTATCGGCCCAGCAACTTAGCATGCCATCGACAGCGCAGATGATGCAAATTGATAACTTATTAGTATCGCCAAGCAGTAGTGCAAAGGTTCAATTAGGCGCTTACCGGCTTTGCCCTTATGGCGACCGATTGCATCTATTAAATGAAGATACCTTATTGCAGGCCTCTCAGGCATTAGCGCACAATATTAGCTGGACATTTGGCGAGTCGATGACGATTAATGGCTTAGGGACTTTGTTAGTTTCTGAGAATAAAGTACTCGACGAGCAAAGTGATGATCGAATTGGTTTGCGTGAGGGTGCTTATACGCTTGGTACACGTCAAGAAGGTACACGTTTTCGCTATGGTGGCATGAGTCGTTCAGTTAAAAAATGTTTTAACGAACACGGTATTCCACCTTGGCTACGAGATTTTTATCCGGTGATTTATGCGGGTGATGAGGTCGCAGCGATTCCTGGTATTTTAGTCTGCGATGATTACTCAGAAGTAGGCGCTTGCCCTTTAGCTTGGCAGTGGGTTTAGTTAGACGCTAGTTAATGATTATGCATTAACGATTAACGATTAACTATTACGATTGACAATTATAAGGTGCCTTTAACAAAACGGGTTAAAGGCTACTAATCAAAGATGTTGTATCTTATACCGTTGCTTTAAAGTGCTTTTGAATGGTTCCAAAATAACTATTTAAAGCGTTCTCAAAAAGCGTAATGCTTTCATCAAATTTTCGATATGCAAGAATAATCCCTGCTTAGTGTCATCAGACAGTGCCATGCCATCATTGTCGCTGCAAACAATCTCACGAATCATATCCATACTCACACGAATATTATCGAGCGTATCATTTGCTGATGTGGCGATTAGCGCATTGTGATTATGCGGTTTGTTATCGTTACCAGCCGGTTCTTTTGGCTTAGTATTCTTTTTTATATCGCTTTTTTTTACGGTGCTTCTTTTTGAGCTTCGTGCTGTTCCTTTCTTCGTTTGCGAAGTGCTATTGGTCGCAACCATAGTTAACTCCTTTTAATGTTGCTCTAATATTACTTTTAATTGGTATTCTATTTTTCCATAGCCTCTCCTTTTGCTGCTTTAAAAGGTAAGGCTATCACTAAGTAATTAGCCATTACAGAAAATTGTTTCCATGAAATGTAATAATTAGTCTTCGTGAGCAGTATGATAAGATCTTAGATTCTTTAATAATAAAAACGATCATGAATTATGAGCTTATCTACATTCAAAAATAAAACCGTATTGATTACCGGTGCTTCAGCAGGTGTTGGCGCTGCATGTGCTCGTTATTTTGCTCATGCAGGGGCAAATTTAGCTTTAGTTGCTCGAGGCGAAGTCGCATTACATGATATTGCCGGTGAGCTCCGCGAATTCACTCAGGTGCTCACTATAACCGCCGATGTTACTGAGATCTCACTCTGTAAGAACATTGTCGAACGGGTCGTTGAGGAATTTACTGAGATTCATTTGTTAATTAACAACGCGGGTGTCCATCATCGAGGTGAGTTTAGTGCGGTTAAGGCCGATTATGTAGCTGCTATGGTTGATGTGAATTTGCGCGCTCCATTGTATTTAACTGCTCTAGTTCTTCCTTATATAAAACAAGCCGGCGAGGGCGCCATTGTGATGGTGGGTTCTTTAGCTGGGCGAGCGCCACTTCAGGGTGCTGCTACTTATGCGGCAACCAAAGGAGGCCTTAGGGCATTCACTTATGCTTTGGCCGATGAGCTTCGTAGTTCAGATATAGCCGTCGCTATAGTTTCTCCAGGCCCTATTAACACCGGGTTTATTATGGACAGCATCGATGAGGTTGAGGATATTGTTTATTCGCAGCCAATGAGTACTGCTGAGGATGTTGCTGAGAATGTTGCAAAGTTAGCGATGGGGCAGCAAGTTGAGATTACTATGACTTGGTTTGCGGGTAAGTTGACGACACTAGGCTATTTGTTTCCTGCTTTACGTCGCGGACTACGTAAAGCGTTATACGCCAAAGGCCGAAAGAATAAAGACAAATATCGAAATTAAGCTCTGATTCCTTTTTACTTTTTTATTGATTCATTATATTTAAGCTAAAAAAAACCCCGCAATCCGAAGATGGCGGGGTTTTTTTTAGCTAGTTAGTGCTGAGAATTACTTCTTAGCAGCTTTCTTAGCTGGTTTTTTCTTTGCTTTGGCTTTTTTAGCCGCTGCTGCCGCTTTAGCTTTGGCTTTTGCCGCTGCTGCTGAGGCTTTAGCTTTGGCTTTAGCGGCCGCTGCTCTTTTCTTGTCTGCTGCTGCTTTCTTCTTAGCAGATGCTTTTGCGTTAGCTATAGAGCGCTTTGCAGCGGCTTTAGCTTTTGCTGCTGCTTTCTTATCAGCTGCTGCTTTCTTTTTCGCTGCGGCTGCATCACGTTGAGCAATCAATTTTGCTTCAAAGTCAGCTACGGCTTTCTTCAATGCTGCATCAGCTTTCATTGTTGCTAACTTAGCATTCGAAGCTGAAGCGCGTGCGCGCAATGCTTTGATTTTACCAGCTGTTTTAGCTGATGCTGCTGCAGCTTTCTTAGCAGCGGCTTTATCGGCAGCTGTTTTTGATTTTGCAGCGGCTTTCTTAGCTGAAGCTACTTTTTTAAGCTCGGCTTTTAATGTACGTGCCAATGATTTAATGTCTTTTTGTATTGCCGCTACTGCTACTTCTGCTTTACCGATAGCTGGAGTTGCAGCTACTTTCTTAACAGCTTTCTTAGCAGTTGGTTTTTTAGCTGCTACTTTAGTAGCTGGCTTTTTAGTGGCTTTTTTAGAAACTTTTTTTACTTGAGGCATTATTTCTCCTATGAAGAAGGATTTCCAACTTCATCGATTGGGTTGACTATCAAAAATTTTAATTAAAAAGTTTGTACGGAATGAATGATAGACAATATATCTATTTATTTCACGTCTTATAAGCGTTATAAGCGCTTTTATTTTGTTCCTTTTTACATTATGCCCCTTTAAATCACATTTTTTGCTAACAAAAAATAATATGGGGACATTGAATCGTTTTTTTTCTTATAAATTCGCGTGATATCGAATTTCTGTAATCACCATTACACGTTTTCCGATGGGGCTTTCAAAAACAATTTCGTCATCAATATTTTTTCCCAATAACGCTTTTGCTAATGGGGAATCCATACTTAATTGCTTGCGTGACAAGTCAAATTCATCTGGGCCAACAATTCGATAAGTTTTTTCTTCGCCGTTTTCATCTTCAACGGTAACCCATGCACCAAAAAAAACTTTATTGACGTTGCTGGGCGTATCATGGACAACATTGAGTGATTCTAATCGTTTTGTTAAAAAACGAACGCGACTATCAATTTCTCTGAGCCGTTTTTTACCATAAATATAGTCACCGTTTTCTGAACGATCACCGTTTTTTGCGGCTTCATGTACTACAGAAGTCACTTGTGGGCGCTCAACCTTCCATAACTGGCGTAATTCTTCACGCATCGCGCTTTCACCCTCAGGAGTGATATAGTAAGAGCCTTTTGGGCGTGGCGGTCTATAGCGTCCCATATAATTGTTGTCACTCTCTGTATTGTTCGATGAGTAGGGCGTTAAATAATTAGTTTAAGTGGTTTTTTATTAATTCAAAGCGCTTTTTATTAATTCAAAGCGCTTTTTAATAATATAAAACGGCTTTAATAATGAGCGCTTATTTATTAATTGAGATTTATTTGTTAACTTCAGTCATTGCGCTGTATATATTTTTTAAAACTGCTTTTGAGATGCGATTTAATGAGTTTAACCGATGCTAATCATAATTCGAAAAGAATTCGACAAATTATCATGTCCATTGTTGTCTCGCTGTTCTTTTTTCTGAGTTATTTGCCTTTTTCAAATGCTATTCCCTTAGTCGAGAATACTTCTAATCTTATTCTAACGGGTCCTTTAAAGCAGGGAGGCTTGCTTGTTGGGCAGGTTAAAGAGGGCGTAGCTGTTCAATATCAGGATCAGTTACTTCCTATTACTCCTGATGGCCGATTTATTATTGGTCTAGATCGTGATGCGCCTAAAGAAATTGTGTTAACCGTTATTAATGAAAATAATGACTATGAGTACCACGATTTGAATATTGCAGCTCGTGACTATGTCATTCAGCGTATCGAAGGTGTTGCGAAGCAATATGTTTCGCCAGATCCCGTTCAGGTTAAACGATCACGCAAAGAAGCAGCAAAGGTTAGGCTGGCGCGAAAACAACAGCGACCACAGCAGGATTTTTTAAGCGGATTTATTTGGCCCGCTAATGGACCAATTACGGGTGTCTTTGGCTCGCAGCGAGTTTATAATGGCGAACCCAGAAGACCGCATTATGGTCTTGATGTGGCAGGGCCTATTGGCGCGCCCGTGATTGCGCCCGCAGCAGGTCTGGTGACACTAGCTGAGCCAGATTTGTTTTTTTCTGGCGGGACATTAATTATTGACCACGGTCACGGCTTGAGCTCAACCTTTTTGCATCTCAGTAAATTATTGGTTGCAACCGGTGATAATGTGACGCAGGGTGAAGATATTGCTGAAATTGGCGCCACCGGTCGAGTAACTGGACCGCATTTGGATTGGCGAATGAATTGGACCGACGGTAAAACATCGGTGCGTATTGATCCTGAATTATTGGTTGAGGTTGGCGGTAATCAATCTGTTCAGAATTGAATAGAGATAACGATTTGTTAGGTAGATCTTCTCCCGTACAGAGTCTTTTTAAAATCTAAAGTTATTTACGCGTTTTTAATAACTTGGTTTTAAGAGAAGATTTAAGAATTGATATGAACGTTGATATTAGAAGTCATATAAGACGTTAGATAAGTAGCGCTATATAAATATAAATTTTTATTTAGCGCGTTTAAGTAAAATATTTTTTCAAAATATAGGCATCACATTATGTTAGATAAAAAATTGCTCAGTATTCTGGTTTGTCCGGTTAGTAAAGGGCCTTTAGAATATGACGAAGCTAACCAAGAATTGATTTGTAAAGCCAGTGGGCTTGCTTACCCTGTTCGGGATGACATTCCCGTTATGTTAGAGAGTGAAGCGCGCAAGTTAACGGATTCAGACCTACAAGCTTAAGGGGAGAAATAATGACTGATACTGTATTCGCAAAGATTATTGCAGGCGAGATTCCTTCTGAGAAACTTTATGAAGATGAGCATTGCATTGTTATTCCCGATATCAATCCGGTTGCAGCTGTTCATGTTTTAGTCATCCCTAAAAAGCCCATTAAAATGCTCTCGGAAGCTAGCGCTGAAGATCAAGCGCTTTTAGGTCATTTAATGCTCACAGTGGGCAAAGTGGCTGAGCAGCTGGGCGTTTCCGAAGGCTATAGAGTCATCATCAACAACGGTGCAGATGGCGGGCAGACAGTATTCCATTTGCATCTGCATATTATTGCCGGTTTTGCCATGAAAGAAGCCGATATGTAAGGGCTTTTTGCTGCATTCGACTATGCTGTATTGAATCATCGATTTACTGTTTATATGATGTAAATCACTAACAAAAAATTTTAGCCAGAGTTTTTATTCATGTCCAAGTCTACTGATAAACCGACTAGCACTTCAGCTATTCGCGAAACCTTTCTTCGTTATTTTGAGCAACATCAGCATAGCCGTGTTGAGAGTAGCTCGTTTCTGCCTGGACTTGAGGCGACACGGTTATTTACAAACGCAGGCCCGGTGCCGGTTGAAGCTATAGTTTGG
>CAXAHI010000083.1:0-11259 GCA_963968645.1 uncultured Gammaproteobacteria bacterium
CGATATTCCGATATTCCGATATTCCGATATTCCGATATTCCGATATTCCGATATTTTTTATTATGGCTTTCGTGGTAGGCGCGAATAGCTTTTTTATACACAAAAGGATTTATTAACAAAATGGAGATAGCTATGTTTAAGCAACAGTGTTTTTGTTCGATACATTTCTTGATAGGTAATCATAATTAACATGGAGGGTGGGATATCATGCTAATACTTACGCGTCGCATAGGTGAAAAGCTTTTAATCGGCGATGATATTGAGGTTGTTGTACTCGATGTTAATCGTAATCAAGTAAAGGTAGGCATTAAGGCGCCTAGAGAAATGACAGTGCTGCGAGAAGAGCTTTATATTAGAGATAAAAAAGTCCAATACAATGCTGATGGTGTTAATTAACTAGCTGTATTTCGCTGGTTTTTATTATTCAGTAGAATAAAAATTAATTATTATTAGAGCAGCTAAATACTTTGTGTTTAGCTGTTTTTTTATGTGTCATTTTTAATGGATTACTTATAATAAAAAGGGCTTAGAAACTGGTCTTATAACTTTTGTTTATAGCTTTTGTTTATAAGTTGCGGCCCATAAAAAAGCGGGCATAAAGCCCGCGAGGAACATCAAGGGAAAATATTAACTAGCAGCCGTATGGATGCGTAAGAAAGGATTAATTAATCTGGCTATAGGGCCGGTAAATTTAACGGGTGCTTCAAGTACCGAAAGGCAAATACATTCAGCATCTTCGCTGGCAATAGGACGATGTGATTCACCTGAGTCTTTCACTAAAAAATCACCG
Source organism: uncultured Gammaproteobacteria bacterium (assembly GCA_963968645.1). Lineage (GTDB taxonomy): Bacteria > Pseudomonadota > Gammaproteobacteria > Pseudomonadales > UBA7434 > UBA7434. The sequence continues at coordinate 791 of CAXAHI010000083.1, forward strand.
GGTAAGTATTGTCCCTCTTGATCAGAAAAGCTGCCGGTTAAAACGACAGTGACTTCTCGCCCTTTGTGATCATGATTACCAACACAGCCGCCGGCTTTTATTTTATGTAATGCGACTTCTCGTTCGGTATCACCTGCAGCTAGCCGAGCGACACTAACGGCTGTACCAAGCTTTCGCCAGTTAAGCTGATCGGTTCCATTAGGTATAAGTTTATTCAAGCAGCGGGGTAATGCCGGTTCAATGTTACTTGGTTCATCATTGGCACTGGAGACGGCTGTGATACCCGGCGAACCTGCCTGTAAAGCTTCATTATTGAGCAGGTTGAGTGTTTGTGAGCGTAGCGATTCGGATATTTCTGAATGTGCAGCTGGAAGCTCGGCTGTACTTTCGAGATTACTGGAGTCGGAGCTTGAAAACATCATGCCGCCCAAACTATTCAATTGCTCAACTTCTTTTTTACATTGCGAGCAAAATGATATGTGTACAGAAATACACAGTGCTTGAGACATAGGTAAATTACCAGCCGCGTAGTCTGTTAGCCAATGTATATCAGGGTGAAAATGGTTCATAAATACTAACCTTTTAAATTAAAGATCTGCTTCAAACTCTGGGCTAGCATTGAGTTTTAAATTGATCCGGGATATTTTTTAATGAAAATTTATTTCTTTGGTTCAATTATACGGTGCTATCGTAGATCTGGATTTATACGATGGTTCGAAGTTTACTTACAGCCAGTCGCACTCTTGATTTAACCGTGCCTAATGGCAATCCTGTCGCTGCTGAGACTTCAGAGTGTGATTTTCCATCTATGTAGATCCGCTTTAATACATCGGCTTGCTCTACTGGAAGTTGAGCGACTGCGCTATGGATGTTTTTTTCAATTCGACGTTGGTGTAAAGAAGTAAAAGGCTCTTCTTCTTCTGCCATCGGCCATAAATCTTCAGCGGTAAGCGAGGTGTTGATACGATTGGCTTTGCGAATAAAATCAGTTCGGCAGTTACGGGCAATGGTGAAAATCCAGGTACTGGCGCTGGCTTTCTCTGAATCGAAGCAGTGGGCTTTAAGCCATACTTTAATCATGACGTCTTGCACTAGCTCTTCTGCCATTTGGGCTGAAGTATGCTGAGATTTAAGCATCATGCCGTAAGATTTGATTTTGGGTGCAAAATGATCAAATAGTCGAGCAAATGCCTGACGATCTCTATCCCGAGCAATAATCTTGAGCACCGGGCTCCAGTCGTCGGTTCTTGGTTTGTCACTTTCGTTAGAATGCATTCGAGTCCGCTTAAGCGTTGATAAATAGGATGCAGTGTGTGCCATAGTACTCTTTTCGCTACGGTCTAACGTAGTGATTATGGCGCTATTTGTTTCTTTAGTTTCAGGTTTCATCATATCGCTGCGCAAGGAGGTATAGTTGTGTTTATAAATAGCCAAAAATATTCATTCCTGACTTTCACTAACTATTACGCTATGGCTTAGTCATTGGATCACTGTTTACCTTCTTATGGCAGCTTATAAAACCCCTATAACTAGGCTCAATATGTTGATTTTCCTCATTGTTTTGCATGCTGCTAGGCGTTACTGAATTTTATTGTTGAGATAAACAATAAAGAGTCATAAGAAAGCCTGTTATTGCTGGTTTTTTGGTCTTAAGCTCTCGTTTGTTAATTGATCCGTGAAATTAGTCCCCGCGTATAATCAGTATTAAAATTGACCCTTTTATTAGGTGTCGGTATTGCTTATTAGTATCGTTCAAAATCATGGACTTATAATTATTATGACAATGACTTCCCCGCAGCCTGTTTCTGAGCCATCGAAAGAAATTATTAAGCGGTTTAAAGCGCTATATAAAAACCTCGATGCGACCAGAGCTGCCTGTGCTGAAACAGGATCAGATAACCCCTTATTGGCTCAAATTTACAGCGACAGCATTGAGTTTAGAGATCCTCTTCATTCAATTCATGGTTTATCTTCATTGCGTAGTTATATGAATAAGATGTACGGTAATACTATTAGCTGTGAGTTTATCTTTTTGGGTGACTGGATAACTGAGCCAGGCCCTAATGGAAAGGGCAGTGCATGTATTAAATGGGATATGATTTTTCGGCATTCAAAGTTGGCAGCGGGCTCTCCGGTTACTGTCCGTGGAATGAGTCATATCCGGTTTGGTGATCGTATCGATTATCACGAGGATATCTTTGATGTAGGTGCCATGCTTTATGAACATGTTCCATTAATGGGAAGGGTGGTACTTTGGTTAAAATCACGGCTTAGCCTCTGATATAATACTTCCTATATCAACAAAAATGTTTAGGCCTTAAATTAGCACTCTAACGATAAAGCTCAATCTCACTACAAGGCTTGATATCTCTTTAACATTTAATATATCTATTAAATTTAATACCCCTAAAAGAAAAAGTGTGTCGACTCATGAAAGCAATGATTACAGCTAAGCATATTTGGATTACTGGTGCAGGTTCTGGCATTGGTAAGTCTTTAGCATTAGCTTATGCCAAAGCGGGTAATCAAGTAGTTATTACTGGCCGCGATGAAGAAAAACTGAATCAGGTTGCTGCCATTTATCCCGATAATATAACGGTATTGGTATGGGATGTTACTGACGATAACGCGAGTGATGCGGTTCGTGCAGCTTTGAAGGTGCGCTTAGGTTGGTTAGATATTGCTATTTTTAATGCGGGTTATTGTGAGTACACAGAAGGCGCTAACTTAAATACGGATTCTTTTCGTCGGGTTTATGAAGTTAATGTGTTTGGTATCGTTAATGGTATTAACGTGGCCATGCCTCTGCTTAAAGCATTAAACGATCAGCTAGATCTTAACCAGCCGAAAAGTGATGCTATTACTCGTTCAAGAGGCCAGATTGTAGGGGTGGGGAGTTTGTCGGCAATGATTGGTATGCCAACGGCAGAATCCTATGGTTCATCTAAGGCCGCCGCTAATTACTTATTAGAAGCTTTGCGAATTGATGTAGCCCATCAGGGTATTGATGTCAGTGTTGTGAATCCTGGCTTTGTAGAGACGCCAATGACGGCGACTAACAATTTCCCTATGCCTTTTTTAATGGATGCAGACGCTGCGGCAAAAAGAATAATGACGGGCATTGAAGCCAGGCGACATAAAATTCAATTTCCTCGACGTTTGCATTGGATACTGGCGGTTGTGGCCTGTTTTCCTTGTTTATGGTTCCGTATAAATCGTGCTATTTTAGCGCGTTCAACACCCAAAGATTAAGTTGTTACTACTATGAAAATTGCAATTGTTGGTGCAGGCATTTCAGGCCTAACTGCCGCCTATTACCTTAATAAAGAACATGATGTTTGCGTCTATGAGTCAGCGCCGATTATTGGTGGCCATACAGCGACCATTGATGTTGAATCCCATGGACGTAATTACGCTGTTGATACCGGTTTTATTGTCTATAACGACTGGACCTATCCAAACTTTATTCGCTTGTTAGATGAATTAAACGTTGAAACTCAAGCGACGAGCATGAGCTTTAGTGTTAGCTGTGAAGATAGCGGCCTTGAATATGCAGGCAGTAATTTAAATACCTTGTTTGCCCAGCGTAAAAATCTATTCAGTCTTTCTTTTTGGAAAATCTTAAAAGATATTATGCGTTTTAATCGAGAAGCTATTGTCGATTTAGACGATGCGAACATCGATGAAGCAATGACGTTGCGCGAATACTTAGTAGCCAACCATTACAGTGATGCCTTTAAAGATAATTACTTAGTGCCTATGGGGGCGGCTATTTGGTCAGCGGGTGTTGATTCAATGCTGGACTTCCCTTTACTGTTCTTTGTCCGCTTTTTTAAGAATCATGGTTTGCTCAGCGTGACTAATCGTCCACAGTGGCGAGTGATAAAAGGTGGCTCGCGGCAATACCTTGCGCCACTCACTAGCAGTTTCTTGCACTGCATTAAAACCAATAGCAAAATCAGTCATATTCAGCGCGATGCAGATCAAGTATGGATTACGACTGCCGATGGACAGAGAGAGTCTTATGATTATCTTGTTATGGCCACTCACAGTGATCAAGCTTTAGATTTATTAGAGCAGCCTAGCAAAGATGAAAGTGATATTTTAGGCGCTATTCCGTATCAGAATAATGAAGTTGTCTTGCATACGGATATTACGCGTTTACCCGCTAATAGACGTGCTTGGGCTTGTTGGAATTATCGATTGTCGAGTTCTGAATCAAGCGGTGGAGAAGACCAAGGTGCAATGTCTCGATTAACCTATGATATGAATTTGCTCCAAGGGATTGATTCAAAAGAGACCTTCTGCGTCAGCTTGAATCAAACCGACTCTATTGCACCCGAAACCATATTGGGTAGTTATAATTACAGCCATCCGGTGTTTACTTTACCGGGCATGCAGGCGCAGTCACAATGGCAAACGTTAGCTGGTCAAAATCGAACGTGGTTCTGTGGTGCTTATTGGGCTAATGGTTTTCATGAAGATGGTGTAAGAAGTGCTTTGCGCGTAGTGAATTCTATTGCAGATAGAACCGACTCAAATAATGCACCAACGATACTGGATTAAGTCTCGTGAATAAAACCTTAGAAGGTGGCGCAAGTACAATGGATAAACATGGCCATTCTGCTAGTCAAAAGCTAAACAGTGCGATTTATTCTGGCACGGTCTGGCACCAGCGTTTATCACCTAAGCGCCATGCTTTTAACTATCGTGTATTTATGATGTATCTTGATTTATCTGAGTTAGATCAAGTTTTTGCCGGAAATATTTTTTGGTCAAATAATCGATGGTCACCGGCACGGTTTAAACGCAGTGATTTTTTTGGTGATCCCGCGTATTCATTAGTCGATACTGTGCGCGATAGGGTAGAGCAAGAAACGGGTGAGCGTCCACTAGGGCCTATTCGTTTGTTGGCAAATATACGCTACTGGGGTTTTGTTATTAACCCTATTAGTTGTTATTACTGTTTTGATAAAAGTGGTAAACGTCTTGAGGCAATATTACTGGATGTTACCAATACACCTTGGAACGAGCGTCAGCAGTATGTGCTACCTTGTGATGGGCAGGTGAGCGAGCATGAAATCATGTTTGATAAGGCGATGCATGTATCACCGTTTATGCCTATGAATATGGCGTATCAATGGTGTGGTTCTGCGCCTGATGAGAAGCTTGAATTTTCATTGAGTAACTTTCTTAATGATGATGGTATGCCCGGTAGTGAAACAAGTAATGCTAGTAATAAAAGAAAGGTTTTTTCTGCAGGGGTTAATTTGCAGAGAGAAGAAATTACCCGGTCGGCATTAACTATGATTTTATGGCGTTTTCCATTAATGACTTTAAAAGTATTTTTAGGTATTCATTGGCAGGCACTTAAACTTTGGTTAAAGGGTTTAAAAATATTTACGCATCCGCCGCATCAAAGTTAAAAAATAAATACGCATAAAAAAGTAATAAAATAATAGCTTGATAATAGGTAAACACAGTATGAGTAGTGAGCAGTTGTTACCCCAGTCTACTAAAAATAAGGCGTCATTATCTGATCGTTTGATGCCGAAGGCTTGGGCACGATCAATGATTCTTCAGCACCTTGGTACCATGCAGCGTGGTCAATTAGTGATAGAAGAAAACGGCGAAAAAACTATTTATGGTGATCAGTCAGACAATGTCTCTCTTATTGCCGAGTTAACAGTTATCAATTCAGATACGTTTTCTGCACTGGCCTTAAATGGCGTGATTGGTGCGGGAGAATCGTATATGGACGGGCATTGGACTTCACCAGATCTCGTAAAAGTTATTCGTTTTTTTGTTATCAATATGCAAACGCTAGACGCAATGGATGGCGAGCGTACTTGGTTGAGTCGCATGGGTATGTGGCTGTTAGATCGCGTTAATCGCAATACGATTGCTCGTGCACAAAAAAATATATCGGCGCATTATGATTTAGGTAATGACTTCTTTAGTTTGTTCCTTGATCAAACAATGATGTATTCATCAGCTGTTTTTGCCGATGAAAAAATATCATTATATGACGCGTCGAATGCCAAGCTGGAAACGATTTGTCAGCAGTTAAAGCTAAATGCGAATGATCACTTGGTGGAAATTGGAACGGGCTGGGGGGGCATGGCAATTTATGCTGCGCAACATTATGGCTGTCGAGTGACAACGACGACTATTTCTCAAGAACAGTTTGATTTTGCCACTAAGCGCGTTAATGACTTGGGGCTTAATGATCAAGTGACGGTCTTAATGCAAGATTATCGCAAGTTGACGGGCCGCTACGATAAGTTAGTGTCAATTGAAATGATAGAGGCAGTAGGGAGGCAGTACTTTAGTGAGTATTTTAGTCGCTGCGCCGATTTATTAAAACCCGATGGCTTAATGTTGATTCAGGCCATTACCATTGCCGATCAGCGTTATGATCAAGCGACTAAGGCGGTCGATTTTATTCAGCGTTATATTTTTCCAGGTGGCTGCTTACCTTCGGTGAATATTATTGGTCATCATGTGGCGAGTAATACCGATATGATGATTATCAGTTTGTCGGATATTGGTCGAGATTATGCCATTACCTTAGAGCGCTGGCGTGAGCAGTTTTTAGAAAAATTAGAAACCGTTAGGTCGCAAGGTTTTGATGAGCGTTTTATTCGTATGTGGGAATACTATTTATGCTATTGCGAAGGTGGCTTCCGTGAGCGCGTTATATCTACTGCACAAATAGTAATGGCAAAGCCAGATTATCGAGCCGTGTCTACGGATACTTAACGTTATTGAGTTGATAGCTTAGTCGCTGGCTTTGTTTGTTTTTTGAGGTTGGTTGCGTAATATAAAAAAACACTACTACTCATTATTATAAAAATACAATAAGCATTTTTTGATTAGGAATAAAATGGTATGTCAGTAAAGAATAAAACCATTGTTTGGTTCAGACAGGATCTACGTATACATGATAATCCTGCATTATTATCGGCAGCCGATGCAGGTGATATTTTACCTGTCTATATTCTCGATGATGTGACGGCCGGTGAGTGGGCGATGGGTGCTGCTAGCCGAGTATGGCTGCATGAGTCATTAAAAAAACTCAATGAATCGCTTAACGGTAAACTATTACTACTTTGTGGTGATGCTGAAAAACTGATTACTGATTTGGTAGAAGCATCGAATGCAACAGCGGTGCATTGGAACAGATGTTATGAACCGTGGCGTATTCAGCGTGACCGAAAAATTAAAGCGGCATTAACTGAAAAAGGCATTAAGGTAGAGAGTACTAACGGTTCATTACTGTGGGAACCGTGGTCTATTACTAAAAAAGACGGCACTCCTTATAAAGTGTATTCGCCTTATTTTAAGCGTGGTTGTTTGGGGTCTGTCGATATCATTCGCCCAGTAGTACGCGCACCTAAAGAAATAAATTATGTGCGTCGCAATAAAGACATTCAGGGCTTAACATTGGATGAGCTTGATTTACAACCCAGTATTCCCTGGGATAAAGGTATTCTTGAGGCATGGGATGCCGGTGAAGATGGTGCGCATAACAAACTCACCGAGTTAGTTGCGCGTCGCTTAGAAGGCTATAAACAGGGTAGGGATTTTCCTGCCATGGACAGTACTTCGCGCTTGTCGCCGCATTTGCATTTTGGTGAAATTTCGCCGCATCAGGTTTGGTCGCAGGTACGTCAGGTTATCCCTGTGCAGGAAGAAGATTTATCGCATTATCTTTCTGAACTAGGTTGGCGCGAATTCTCTTATTATTTATTGTTTCATTGGCCAACATTACCTGATCAGCCTTTTCAGCCAAAATATAAGGCTTTTCCTTGGGGTGCTGATAAAGAAGGACTGAAACAATGGCAGCAGGGTAAAACTGGCTTTCCAATAATTGATGCCGGTATGCGCGAGCTGTGGCAAACCGGTTATATGCATAACCGCGTTCGTATGATTGTGGGTTCGTTTTTAATTAAAAACCAATTAATTCATTGGCATGAGGGCGCACGCTGGTTCTGGGATTGCTTGGTCGATGCCGACTTAGCCAGTAATAGTGCTAGCTGGCAGTGGGTAGCCGGTTCAGGTGCCGATGCCTCACCGTACTTCCGTATTTTTAATCCGTTATTGCAAAGTGAAAAATTTGATGGCGATGGCGACTATTTAACTCGCTATGTACCCGAGTTAAAAGGCTTGCCTAAAAAGTATCGCCATAAACCTTGGGAAGCGCCAGCGAATGTTTTGCAAGCAGCTGGTATTGAGTTAGGTGTCGATTATCCGCATCCTATTTTAGATTTAAAAGTGACGCGAGAGAGAGCATTGGGTGCATTGAAAGCGATGAATAATCAATTGGCCATGGATAATTGATACGTTTTTAGGTTTCTGCGGAAAGTCTATTTATTGTCAGTAAAAAGAAAAGCAGCGAATTTATTGTTATAGGTGATGTCATAAGATGAGCAAATTTATTCTATCCAAAGACTGGGCAGATATTATGTCATCACGCGCAATTCAATTGCATCCCTCTTGGTTGGCTCAACTTGAGAAAGAGTTTGATGCGCCCTATATGCTGCAGTTGCGCGATTTTTTATTGGCGCAAAAGCGTTTAAATAAAGTAATTTACCCTAAAGGCGAAAATATTTTTAATGCCTTTAATAGCACGCCGTTCGATGATGTCAAAATCGTGATTCTAGGACAAGATCCTTATCATGGCCCCGATCAAGCACATGGTTTAAGTTTTTCTGTGCCTAAAGGTATTCGTACACCGCCCTCATTAATTAATATTTTTAAAGAGCTTAATGGCGATTTAGGCTTAGCGATTCCATCGCATGGTTGTTTGCAATCATGGGCAGAGCAGGGCGTATTGTTGCTTAATGCCGTGTTAACGGTTGAGCATAAAACGGCGGGTGCTCATGCGGGCAAAGGTTGGGAGACATTTACCGACAAGGTTATTGCCCTGTTAAATGAGCAGCAAGAGAATATTGTTTTTATGTTGTGGGGCGCCTACGCGCATAAAAAAGGTAAGCTTATTGATAGTGATAAGCATCTTGTTTTAAAGGCCGTGCATCCATCACCGCTTTCGGCGCATCGAGGCTTTTTAGGCTGTCGGCATTTTTCGCAAGCGAATGATTATTTGTTAGCAGAAGGTATTGAGCCAGTTGATTGGTCTTTATCTTAATGCGTCTATTCTAATGTTAATGTCTATTTTCATGGGCTAGCGTTTAAAGATTAATAATCGGTATCGACGCCTTAGCGCTGGCAGCGGCAGTGTCAGCATCTAAGCCTAAATTATTCTTTTCTAAAATACGGTCAGCTCTATAGCTAGAGCGCACCATTGGCCCGGCCGCTATTTCAGTAAAGCCCATTTCTAAACCTTGCTCTCGGTAAGCAGCAAATTCATCAGGATGAACCCAGCGTTCAACAGCTAAATGGCTTTTGGTGGGCTGTAAATATTGGCCAAGTGTCAGTATGTCGACGTTGTGACGACGCATATCTTCCATGGTACGGAAAATTTCATCATCATTTTCTCCAAGTCCTAACATCAAACTGGTTTTTGTCAGAATAGAAGGTTGTTCTTGTTTCGCAAAAGCTAATACATCTAACGTTTGCTGATAGCCTGCTCGAGGGTCTCTGACTCTTTCGGTGAGTCGTTCAACGGTTTCGACGTTTTGCGCAAATACTTGTAAGCCAGAATTAACCACGGTAGCTACATCATTCATTACGCCACAAAAATCGGGTGTTAGCGCTTCAACGGCGGTGGTTGGATTAAGTTCTCGAATAGCGCGCACGCAATTAGCATAGTGCAAGGCGCCACCGTCCGCTAAATCGTCGCGATCTACTGAGGTTAAAACCACATAACGTAAATTCATTAATTGCACAGAGCGGGCGGCATTGGCGGGTTCTTCATGATCAATCCAGCCGCCAGGGTTGCCAGTATCTACTGAGCAAAAACGACAGGCGCGGGTGCAGACTGAGCCCATTAACATAATAGTAGCCGTGCCGTTGCTCCAGCATTCATTCATATTGGGGCAGTGGCTTTCTTCGCACACAGTGGCAAGACGATGTTCGTTAACTGTTTCTCGAACCTCATTGAAAGCCGGGCTAGTTTTCATAGAAATACGCAACCACGGCGGTTTGCGCTCGGTGGATAATTTTTCGGTACCAGTTTTTTTAATGCCGTCTTTAATGGCCGAGAAACCTTGCGGTGTAGAGAACTTTACGCCACTAGCCGTTTTCTTTTTGGCTTTGTTGGTCGTGTTTTCTGGCTGATCTTTTGGGCTAGAGCCTGACATGCAAGAGTTCCGAATGACTAAATTACGAATAACTGAATTAACGATATGCTGAATTCTGGTTGAGCCTAGGTGGGATAGGCTTAAACAGGGGTTAAATCGAGTATTAATAGGGTTATTACTTTAATTGAAAACGAATGCCACGGTCAAACCAATCAGGTCATTTTTGGCCTGCTTAGTGAATTGTGAGGGTAGGTGATCTAACTC
>CAXAHI010000084.1:0-10719 GCA_963968645.1 uncultured Gammaproteobacteria bacterium
TTTTCCTGAAAAAGCGCCCTGGACACCCATACCCAAGACGCATATCGAAGATAATATTCAAATACACTATCTGCCCTTTTTTACTGTTCCCTTTTTTTTTCGTTATTTGAATGCGCTTAGTATCGCCTTAGCTTGCCGAAAAACAATAAAAAACATCCATAACAGTGATGCGATTGATGTACTCCATGCCTACGGCGTTTACCCCGATGGCGTCGCTGCTGCACTGCTGTCCAAATGGCTAAGCATTCCCAACGTCATCACCGCATTGGGATCTGACGTTAATAAAGAAATGCAAGTTAGTCTAAAACAAAAACAAAGCCTCTGGGCATTACAGCGAGCGGCGGCTGTTATTGGTGTGAGTAAAGATCTTGTCAAAACGATTATTCACTATGGCATTCAGAAAAATAAAGTGTACTGGGTGCCTACAGGGGTCTGCCGAACGATATTTAAAGCGAAATCAGTAAGCACAGATACTGATACAGCCACTAGCACTCATGAAATGGACACCGAAACCAATCCAGACAGCGAAAAATTACCTAGCCCATTAGCACTAGATACCAACAAAAAAATTGTCTTATTTGTGGGGCGATTACATCCCGTGAAGGGCTTGGACGTATTACTGGAGGCAGCATCAAAACTGCAAAAAAATAATCGCTTAGATTTCGTCATAGTCTTTATTGGCGAAGGCCCCTTACTGCACTCACTGACAAAAACTGCCGAGGCACTTGGCATAAGTGATTCCGTACGGTTTATCGGCCCACAACCGCAAACCATAGTCGCCCAGTGGATGCAAACCGCAAACTTGCTCTGTCTTCCAAGCCATATGGAAGGTTTACCCAATGTCATTCTTGAAGCATTGGTACAGTCGCTTCCTGTAGTGGCTAGCAATGTCGGTGGTATACCGGAAATCATCACGCACAATAAAAATGGGCTTTTAGTGCCTGCAAATAATCCAGTGAAGCTCGCCGAAGCATTATTGTGTTGCTTAGCAACAGCATGGGACAAAAGCCAAATATCACAATCCGTTGAATTCGCCCAATGGGAAAGCATTATTGAAAGCCATTTAAAAATATATGCTGACAACATCCAATGACGGCGATAAACACAGACATAAAGGCAGGCAATTATCGCCGACATCATGAAAAACAAAGTGATCGTGGTTCTGCGTCGTATTACTTACTGTTAATTTACCTAGTGTTTGTTCTCTTGCGCTTTCATGAATATCTACCTGCTCTTAGTGGCATACCTATTATGCCTGCCTTACTCATTATGGCTGTCATCGCATGGTTATCGAATAAGCGGAGCTTCACGAGCCCATCACAACACAGGCTAATGCCACTACTGTTGTTATCAATGACATTATCAACCGCCATTGAAATTAATGGCAGCTATGCAATGACGGTCTTTGCTAAGTTTTATCCCGTTGTTATTTTGTATTTTCTAATTGTTGATGCCATGGACAATAATCAAAAATTTCGTGGCATCTTTAAAGTCATGGTTTTCTCCGCGGTCATTATGGCATTACATGGTATTCAGCAATCCATTGAAGGTATTGGCTGGACCGGTATGGATACAATCCAGGGACGAATCCGCTATATCGGAATTTTTGCCGACCCTAACGATATGGGTTTATTCTTTTTAACGGTTATTCCCATGCTGATCTATTTAATGGCTCGTAGTCATTTTATTTTTCGCCTCGTCTATTTGTTTGCGCTTGGCATTATTCTTTACGGCGTTTATTTAACTGAATCGCGCGGCACCACCTTAGGCATAGCCGCGCTTGTCGCTTTATTCGCGGCCAGAAAATTTGGTTTTATGATCTCTATTGGCATTGCTGCTGCCGCTCTCGTTCTTATTATGGGCCTGAATTCGCGCGTTGCCCAAATTGATCCTGGTGAAGCGTCAGCAAAGGGCCGCGTTGATGCCTGGGAAGAAGGCTATTACATGACTCGCGACAACCCAATATTTGGTGTTGGCGTGGGTGGCTTTGTTATTCATCATTATCGTACTGCCCATAACACTTGGGTACTCGCCATGGCAGAGCTGGGAATTCCAGGCTACTTTGTTTGGAACTCGTTAATGATTCTTTCATTAATTATGGTGATTCATTTAGCTTTTTTTGAGCTGACAAAAGCGCCTCCACCCTCTGCTGATAAAGACAATAGCAATGGAAATAGCCATGTAACGACTAAAGACCTCGAAGATTTTAATGAGGATAAAAAGCTGAGCATTACCTTTTTATATTGCTTAAGCGGATTTTGCTTGGCGACGTTTTTCTTAAGCCGAAGCTACAACATATTTCTCTACACCATGTATGCATTAATCGTTGCACATTACATTAACATGAAACTTAAATGGCGCGACTTTCCAGAAGTATGTCTCTCTCAACACTGGGGAAAAATTCTTATATTTACTTTGGGTAGTGTTATCGGGTTTTATTTTCTTGCCATGCTTTTATACGCCTTAGGCTAATGTCAGTCAGCACCTAAACCATGCATTAGAGATAAACGAGTATTTATGAAAAATTCAAAGCCACATATTATGATGATTGTTCTAAGCCTAGATATGGGCGGTCTAGAACGAATGGTTATTCAGTTAATTCAAGGACTACTCAAGAAAGACCTGCGCATCACTTTAGTCTGCCTTGAGCATCAAGGGGATATTGCTTATCAATTAGCCGATGAGAATATTCAGATAATCACGCTGAATAAAACGCCTGGTCTAAAATTCGGCCTAGCTATAAAAATCGCCAAGCTGGTTAAATCGCTTAATGTTGATGTTATTCATAGCCACAATAGCGTGCCGCATTTTTACGCCTCTTTAGCGATACCCTTAGTGTTTAACCGCATCCCACTTATTCATACTAAACATGGTCGTGATAATCCAGATCAGTCAAGAAAAGTATTATTAAATAAAATCTCATCTTTTTTTACCCATACCATTGTTTCAGTCTCAAATGACGCCAGTGATGTCTGCCGCGATATCGAAGGGATCAATCCAAAAAAATTGGCGGTTATTGAAAACGGGATTGATTTATCACCCTTTACAGATATTCATCGTGAAACCCAATTACAGCGAATGCACAGCGGTGACATTCGTTTTATTCACGTCGGTCGATTGTCGCATGAAAAAAATCAGTCACTGTTATTAGCGGCCTTTGCCTTACTACTTAAGCATTATCCTAAGGCAAGTTTAACTATTTGCGGTAATGGCAATCAAAAAAATGTATTAATGGAACAGGCTAAGCAGTTAACGATTAGCAACAGTATTGACTTTGTTGGTGCCGTTAATGATATCCCCCAACGCGTCGCTAGCCACGATGCCTTTGTTTTAAGCTCTATTACCGAAGGTTTGCCGCTAGCAATAATAGAAGCTATGGCCGGCGGCCTACCCGTAATATCTACCGATGTTGGCGGCGTACGAGAAGTTCTTGAAAATAACGTTAATGGTTATCTAGTGCCATCACAAGATAAACAGGCCTTACTCAAAGCATTAATCAAAGCGTGTGCAGACCCCTTACATTTACAAAACATGGGAGATGCCGCCAAAATATTTATTTTTGCCAACTATAGCCTAACTAAAATGTCTGATAAATACCTATCACTTTACCAACGTGTTACTCGCTAACGGCCTTATTTAAAAACGGAATCCTGTGCATGTTAATCATCGAGACTTTATTCTTTATTGCCCTCTTCGCCATTATTTATACCTATTTACTCTACCCTGTTCTGTTATTAATTATTAGCGCAGCCGCACAGTTATTCAGTGATTGTCGATTTTTAATAAGCAAGCATGATCGTCGTATAGAAAATCGCTGCGCTAACAAAACATTGCCGATGAATATCGACAAACCTGCACCTAGCATTGCTGTGATTATTGCTGCCTACAATGAAGAAAAATCGATTTATGAGCGTATTGAGAACCTCTTTAAACAAACGGATTTACCCAGCAATATGTCAATTTATATTGGCTCTGATGGCAGCGATGACAAGACCATCGAAATCGCCAATAGCTTTTATAATGCTCAAGACGTTGATGCCAGCAATCTGCATATTTTTGATTTTCAAGAACGTCGCGGCAAGGTATCGGTACTGAATGAATTAGTCGACCTAGCTAAAGAAGATATCTTAGTGTTTAGCGATGCCAACACCCTGTTTGCCGAAGATGCTATTGCCAAACTGCTTAGGCATTTTAATAAGCCCGATATTGGCGCCGTGGTAGGCGAACTGGTGCTTTATGACCCTGTAAAGCAAGGCAACCAGGACAGTGCTTACTGGCAGTATGAGCGCCTCTTAAAATTTCATGAGTCGCGCTTAAACGGTTTATTGGGCGCTAACGGCGCCATTTACGCTATACGTAAAACGCTCTATCAGCCGCTTAAAACTACCATGCTTATTGATGATTTTTCTATTGTTATGAACATTTGCCGTCAAGGCGAAAAAGTTCATTACGATCCAGAAGCCATTGCCTATGAAGAAGTGTCACCTACCGTAGGTTCAGAGTTTGGTCGTAGAGTGCGTATTGGCGCTGGTAACTATCAAGCAATGATGGAATATAGCGATTTCCTTAATCCCAACATGGGCTTCCGGAGCTTTGCATTCTTATCTCACAAGGTGCTGCGCTGGCTGGTGCCTCACTGCATGCTGCTGGTCTTCCTTAGCAATGCATTACTGATGTGGTCACATCCCGTATACGTAGTTTTATTCGCCTGTCAGATCAGTTTATACAGCTTCTGCCTGTTAATGCATTACCCGCTTAGGCAATGGCGTGCACCCACACTCATTCAACTCATTTACTTTATGGTTTCAATGAACGCTGCCCTAGGTCTTGGATTTATTCAACATATTAAGGGTCATAGTAGCGGAACATGGAAACGCACAGCACGCTAACCATAGGCAGCTGAAAAAGCGGCTAAACAATAACGAGGACAATCAATGCTTTTCTTGCAACTCATCGGCATCGGCATTCTATTAACGCTTGTGGCCGGCTATATGGTGATCAAAAAAAAGAATATGGATATTTGGTTATGGGGCTATATTAGCCACCATATCACTAAAAAAACCGCACATAGTGGCCCTACCCATGTGATATTTTGCTTTGTTGATCATTACGAGCCGCAGTGGAAAACAGATGATATTGCTGTCGAACGTAGTCGAGTGGATCGCTGGTTAAACGACTATCCCAAAATGGCTGAAGGCCATAAAGATGCCGATGGCGTTGCGCCTCAGCATACGTTTTTTTATCCCGAAGAAGAATACCGTCAGGAACATCTCGATAAACTGCAAACACTTTGCGAAGCCGGTTTTGGTGAAATGGATATCCATTTACATCATGAAGATGATACCGAAGACAATTTTGTCACCACCATTAATCGCTTCAAAAAAACGCTTGCCGACAATCACCAGCTACTCACCGTTGATGACGCTGGTGAATTAAGTTATGCCTTTATACATGGCAATTGGACCTTAGATAATTCGCATCCCGACGGCTTGCACTGTGGCATTAACAACGAACTAGCACTGCTGAATAAAACCAACTGCTATGTAGATATGACATTGCCTAGTGCGCCTAATCGCACGCAGACCCGTACTGTAAACAAAATTTATATGGCAACCGGCGAGCCTAATAAATCCAAGAATCATGATGTTGGCGTAGAAGCAGAAGTAGGTAAACCCCTGCAAGGTGACTTACTCGTAGTACAAGGTCCATTGGCGTTAAATTGGAAGCGTCGTAAAGCTGGCATCTTACCCCGCATTGAAAACGGCGATATCCGCAGCTCTAATCCGCCTACTCCAGATAGAGTCGACTTATGGGTTAATCAGCACATCCATGTAAAAGGTCGGCCTGAATGGTTAATGATTAAAGTGCATACGCACGGAACGCAAGAAGAAGATATGGATTGCTTATTAGGCAAGCCAATAGAAGAGATGTATAGCTATTTTGAAAATCATTATAACGACGGTGAAAAATATGTTTTGCACTATATGAATGCGCGGGAAATGACGAATGTGATTTATGCAGCCGTTGATGGGAAAACAGGTAATCCAAATGATTACCGTAATTATCGCCTGAAGAAATACGCAGATACAGTGAAAAGCAGCGCCATGACAGACGCCGCGTCAAATAGCGATAACTCCCCTGCTTATCAATCGTCCTAACAGACTAATACAGCCTGGAATTTATGAATAATATTATTTATTTTGGTAACGACTGGTTTGCAGAGAACAAAACGAGCAGCCATCATATTTCTGAGCGCTTAGCGAGGAATAACCGAATACTTTACATTGAATGTCCCGGTTTAAGAGCCCCCAAAGGAACAGGACGTGATATTAAAAAGCTTTTTTCTAAAGTGTTTAAAAGTCTGAGAGGACCAAGAAAGATAGACGACAACTTATATGTCTACACCCTATTTCAGCTGCCATTTCATAAATATGCCGCTGTGCGCTGGATAAATAAATTATTAGTTTTACTCAGCGTTAACTTGCTCAAGTTTTTTTTAAAATTAAAAAATCCGATTCTTTGGTTTGTAGTACCTCACCTCTATATGGTACCTGACAACATAAAAAGCATTTGTAAGGTTTACTACTGCATTGATGATTATGCCGGCATTCCCGATGTTGATATCAACGCCGTGGAAGAGATGGATCGTCAAATGACGATAAGTGCCGATATTGTTTTCCTCGCCTCTGACACTTTATATGAACAAAAAAAAACACTCAACGACAATGTGCATTTAAGCCCGCATGGTGTCGACTTTGATCATTTCAACCGTGTGCATCAAAAAAATACAACTCTACCTAATGATATTAGTCATATTAAAAAACCGGTTATCGGTTGTTTTGGGCTTATCGATGAGCGTATTGATTTAGAACTCATTCGCCATATAGCTGAAAAGAAAACTGGGTGGAATTTTATATTTATCGGTAGGCTTGATGTTGACCAAAACCCTTGTGAAGGATTGGCAAACGTACATTTTATCGGTCGCCGACCTTACACCGAACTGCCTGATTATGCATCGTTATTTAATGTCACGCTTATGCCGTATAAACCCGAGCATAGAATGAATATTAATTGTAACCCGCTAAAACTTCGCGAATATTTATCGACAGGCTTACCCGTTGTCTCTGCCCGCATACCTCAGGCCGAGCAATATACTGACGTCATAAAAATCGAAGACAGCCCGCAGGGATTTATTAACGCCATAGAAGCCGCTATGAATGAAGATAATTCTATTTATAGTCAACAACGATTAGACAGAGTAAGGGAATATACCTGGGATGCACGAGTAGAAACCGTTGTCTCACAGGTACAAGACAGTATTAAACAATCTTCTCACCGTAAAAATGGTGGCGTTACACAAGCTTAGGGAAATCCGCGTAAATGAAAACAGCATTGATTGGCTGTGGGCATATTGCCCACGTACATGCACGATTCTTAAAAAAAATCGGTCGTAATTTTGATATCGTTTGTGATTTATCGAAAATCCGCGCCCAAGCCTTCGCCCAGCAATATGATAATCCGATTATTGTTAATGATGTTGCTGAGATGTTGGCAGAGCATAAGCCCGATGTCGTACATATTCTTGTGCCGCCACAATTTCATTACGACTTAGCCAAACAATGCCTCGAGGGTGGTTGTCATGTATTTGTAGAAAAACCCATTTGCGAAACTACCGAACAGTTTAATGACTTAATGGCTATTGCGCATCGTCAGCAGAAGCTTATTAGCGTTGACCATACCCGTGTTTACAACCCCATGCTTATTAAGACCAGAGAGTTGCTTGCCGGTGACCGCTATGGCGATATTGTTAGTATGCTCTATGAATATGATGACCCAAGCGTGCAGCGTACGGACAGCCTACGGAATCCTATTCGCTATATAAAAGGTTCACCGCCTTGGTTTAATAGTCTACGTGGTGGCGTAACAACCGACTTACTGCCCCACCCTTTATCGGTTTTATTATCACTGTGTCCAAACTTACAATTACGAGATATCTGGGGCAAGGCTAGCAACGGGACCATTAACGAACTTACCGCCTCGATGAATGATGAGAATACCAGCGCGATTATTCGTATTTCCTTACATACGAAACCGTTAAAAAATCGGCTAACGATTTACTGTGAGCGCGGCACTGTTCACATTGACTTAAGAAACCTCTACAGCGTATTTTTACCCGATAGAGGCCTACCGAATATTATTGCTCGTGTAGTAGATACCTTTAGCAGTACTTTTCAAGCGCAATATAAATTTGTTATCAATATGATTTTGCTGATTATTGGCAAAACGCATATGTATGATGGATTAGATAAAATTCTCGAGCAATTTTATAAGCAGATAGAATCCAACAATCTTGAACCCCTAGCACATATTAACGCTGGCCCTGTAGTGGACATGGCAGAGCAGATTATTACGACCCTTGTTCCTGAGAATCAAACACAGCAAGCTATTAACAGCGCGCTTCTTGAAGAGTTTAAAGATCGCTTAGAACAAAGTGCAACAACCTTAGTGACTGGCGGTACCGGTTTTATTGGTGGACAATTAGTAAAAGATTTAGTCGCCGATGGACAAAAGCCCAGAGTGCTATGTCGCTCAATAAATTCGGTTATAGACCTACCTGACAACAGCGCCATTCATTTAGGTGATTTGCGTTCTAAGCCGGCCTTAACAGAAGCCATGACAGGCATCGAAACGGTTTACCATTGTGCGGCTGCCATGACAGGCGACTGGACAGAGTTTTATAGCTCCACTGTAGAAGCAACAGAGAACCTGTTAGCCGCTGCTAGCGAGGCAAAGGTGAAGCGACTGATTTATGTGAGTTCATTAGGCATATTGGATTATCAGCGTTTGCAAAATGGCGATACCGTGGACGAAAACTCACCAATGGAGGCAGAAGCAGACCGAAGGGGATTTTATTCTAAGGCGAAGAAAGAAGCCGAGTTACTTGTATTTAAGTTCAAAGAAAGTCATCCCGAATGCGAAACGATTATAGTTCGCCCTGGTCTAGTGTATGGACGGGCCAGTAATAACAACCTGAGTAATGCTGGTGTATTACTAGGAAGACTACTACTTGTCTACGGACTGGGTAAGCGCCAGCTGGGGCTTAATTATGTTAAGAACCTTTCGAAAGCGTTAATTAAGTTTGGCATGGCCGACTATCACATGACTGATAATGTCATTAACGTTGTCGACGCCGAGCAACCTACTGTCAAAGAGTATATTCGCCAACATAATGAAATAGCGCCCAAAAAGGTTATCGCTATTTATGTGCCTATATTTATTTGGAGAATAGCCTTTAAAACCGTCGATATAGCATTGAATGCTATTCGTAAAAAGAATCCAGATTTTAGTTATCGATTTAATTCGAATTCGAAAATGCTTAATTATGAAAATAAGGTTTTTGGTGATAATAAAAGTATTTCTGACTTCTACGGAACAGATCAAGCTATGAAAGAAACATTAAATGAGAATTAAATGATATCCATATGCGATCCCTTAGAGTGTAATCGTTTTTTTAGAGGCTATTATGAACAGTGATTTCACTTACCATTAAACATAAAAAGACATAATTTATACTTTAAAATAATATGACTATGAATATATAAGGTTATTGCTGTTACACAAGTTATTAAAATAAATACGCTTAAATAGGCTGGAAAACTCAAATAGACAACAAGCAGCCCGAGTAACACAACAAATATATGATGAAACAAATACACTGTATAAGATGCATCAGAAAGGTAAAACATGATCTTTGAAGACTTATTAAAATATCGATAGAATACAAAGAAGCAAATTAGTACAGAAAACCAAATAGTTAATAAAGTAAGATATTGAACTACCATTATCGAAAACCAGCCCTTCATATTCCCTGTGTTTTCCATCCACTCAATTAACAAGAAAGAAATAACAATAACAGCTAAACATAAAAATGGATTAGCTGAGCTTAGTCTAGCTAATAAATCTTTACTCAATCCCATAACTACGCCAAAAATAAAGAATGGCGCATATTGCAATATCGAAAAAACATTGAAAATAGAAAAGAACGAAGAATATAAAGGTAATCCGACCTTATTTAGACTGAGTATTATTATTGAAAATAAAGGCATTACCGCCACAACGATGGTGATCGGTAAAGGATTCATCATTTTTACAATTCGATTTCCGACCAATCTCATTAAGGGACCAAAAAAACTGATTAAAAAACTCGCAACTATAAAATATACAATAAGATTAGTTAAAAACCATAAGTGCGATACGAACTCCCCTTTTAATAAATAATCGGGATATTCAAATTGTTGCCACCCACTCCACTCTAACAGCAATGCTTGCAACGTATTAAGCGTTATTGCGGTGAACGCAAAAGGGATAATGATTCTTTTTAACCTTAATGATAAAAAAAGTCTTACCTTATATTTTTTCAATGTTATAAAACAGAAAAAACCAGAAACTATGAAAAATGCAGGCATTCTGAAAGTAGAGATGATATCAACTAAGTAATTAAAAAATGAATGACCATTTTCACTATATATAATCCAACTCTGAGTAGGATTAAAAACCTGAGCTGAATGCAACACAACACCTAGAATCATCAAGATTGCCCGCATAGCATCCATATAATGCAGTCTATTGATATTATCTTGCATACTACATTCCTGTTATCTTAATTAGCTAACCTAGAAAACTTAGGAGAAGACTCACTGAATTATTTCTTATAAATGA
>CAXAHI010000085.1:0-10584 GCA_963968645.1 uncultured Gammaproteobacteria bacterium
TTTCACACATCCAAAACCTCTACCGCCTTATGGGCTGTAGAGGTTTTTTTATGGGTGGGTGTATATAGGAAATGATAAATAATTATATTGAGCTTTTTGAGTTGAGGGTTGTCCTATTCGAGCGTGATTGTTTTATCACGCTAATGTCTGAGAATTTTGATGTTAAAGAGTTAAATTTATGCATATTCGACAATATAAAGAATCTGATCTAAACGCTGTCTTGGATTCATGGGAGGCGGCAACGCGTTTAGCTCATGAGTTTATGGCTAATGACTTTATAATTCTGCAGCGTAAAAATGTTGCTGAAGTTTATTTGCCTAATACGGACACCTGGGTTGCGGAAGTGGATGGTGAGGTAATAGGTTTTATTGCACTTATGGACAGCGAAGTTGGTGCAATATTTCTTCAGCCTCTTCATCATGGAAAAGGTATTGGCAGAGCATTAATGGATAAGGCTCGGTCGCTTCATGGTAATTTGGAGGTGGAGGTTTTTAAAGAGAATGCTATTGGTCGAAATTTTTACTCAAAGTATGGTTTTGAGCTATTGGAAGAGAAATTCCATGAGCCAACGGGACAAAAATTATTGCGTTTAACATTTACCGCTGATAAGTCAAAAGTAATAGAGCACTAAAAGCGATTTATGTCGGTATCTCACGAGTTATTGATTTTAAGGGCGAGCAGTCATGAGTGATAAAGTAGATAGATTTTTACCTATTTGGATTTGGGTCATTGTTTTAGTACAAATATTTTTAGTGCTTGTTTTCTCGGTGGGCACGGCGATGAGTCCCGGTGATTTTATACCGAATGTCTCTGAGTTGAATTATGTTACTCAGCTTTATATCACAAGAAATATAACGGTCGCTTTGGGGATAATAGTCGCTTTAGTTCTTAGGTCTCATCGAGCGCTTTTAACGCTGTTGATAGTGAGGTTACTGACTGATATATCCGATGTGATTACGGTTTATGCTTTAGATGTTGAGGTAATAAAAGAAAGTGTGCCAATGGTGGTTGTGCTTTTAATTGTGCCTGCGTTTGTCGCTGTTGTTTATTTATTGAAAAGGATTAAGTAGGTGGTTGTGTTTCGCATGCTCCTTTTTCCCCTTTACGTATCGCTTGACAGTGTTGCGCAACGAGCTACATTAGATCAATTATCAAATCCTTCAGTCATAAGGGGCTTGAGAGTTTTTTCTTGAAAGGCAGTTCTGTTGGTATTCAAGCTAAGCATACAAAAAAGCTTGGATTTCAATTGTCTGCACTTGATACTGCCAGGCAAATAGATGATCTCGATTTGCCTAGATACAGGCAGCACCCATTGAAAGGGCAGCGTCAAGGGATTTGGTCTATAACAGTTTCGGCCAACTGGCGCCTTACATTCAAGTTTTCCGATGGCAATGTTTACGTACTTAATTATGAGGATTATCACTAATGACTATGCATAATCCACCTCATCCAGGTGAGTTTATTGTTGCAACCTATATGGAGCCATTTGGCTTAAGTTGCCGCTTTTTAGCTGGCAAGCTCGATGTCGCTGCATCCACACTTAACCGAGTGCTTAAATCCCAAAGTGGTATTAGTCCTGAAATGGCACTTAGGCTTGCCAAGTCTCTCGGCAGGTCACCTGAAAGTTGGCTAGCAATGCAACACAGCTATGATCTCTGGCAGGCAAAGAAGAAAGTCCGTTTAGGTAGAGTTTCTCGCGTTAAGTTAAATGCCGCATAGCTTTATAAGACGGTCAGCTTCCTGATCTATCATCAGGCCTTAAATCTAAAAACCTCTATCGCCCAAAAGGGCATAGAGGTTTTTTTATAACCCTCAAAAATCCAAATATTTGTAATTAATACGGCTGAGCTTTTTCAGCTATGGGATGTCATAATCGAAATCATCCACTTTGCTCTGGCCTGATCCTAATCAGGCAGCTATTACAGGTAAACATTTATAATGAAATTATTTGAAGCAGCATTATCACACTGCCAAAAAGCGGCAAAATTGATCGATTTAAATGATGATTATTTGGCGATTCTATCTGAACCCCAAAATGAAATTATCGTCAATTTTCCGGTCCGCATGGATAATGGCGTGCTTAAGGTGTTTACCGGCTACCGAATTCAACATAATAATATTCTTGGGCCTTATAAGGGCGGTCTTCGATTTCACCCCGCGGTCGATCTCGATGAAGTTAAAGCGCTAGCCGCTTGGATGACATTCAAAAGTGCTTTGGTGGGCATACCTTTTGGTGGCGCTAAGGGTGGCGTAACCATTGATCCTGCTGAGTATTCTAACGAAGAAATGCGCCGTATAGTTCGGCGCTTTACGCATGCACTTTCTAATAATATTGGACCAGATCACGATATTCCAGCGCCAGATGTTGGCACCAATAGCCAAACCATGGATTGGATTATGGATACCTATTCCAATACCAGTGCGTCGTCAGATCGACAGGCGGTAAAAGGTATTGTGACGGGCAAGAGTGTTGAATGTGGCGGTAGTAAAAGTCGTGAAGCGGCAACCGGCCAGGGCGTGCTCTATAATTTGCGTCACTGGTGCGGCCAGCATGGTATTGCTCTTGATACTTTATCGGTTGGTATTCAAGGCATGGGTAATGTGGGTGGTCATTTTGCTCGCCTTGCCTATGACGAGGGGTGCAAGATTGTTGTCGCCGGTGATCATCATGGCACCATTAGAAATCTTGATGGCTTGCCTATTCCGGAATTACTGAAATGGATTGAAGCGCATGGCAGCATAGAAGGCTTTGTCGATGCGGAGATCGCTCATAACGATGTAAGCAAGACGGAGCTGGTTGATAGCGAAGCTTTATTTACCACAGCTATGGATGTTTTTGTTCCCGCCGCATTGGAAAATCAAATTACGATAGAGCGCGCAAAGACAATGCATTGCCGTTTAATTATTGAAGCTGCAAATGGACCAACAACGCCTGAGGCCGATCAGTACTTTAACAATAAGAGCGTTGAGATTATCCCCGATATATTGGCTAACTCTGGCGGGGTTATCGTTTCTTACTTTGAATGGCTGCAGAATAAATCCGCTCATTATTGGTCGAATGAAGATATACAAGATAAATTACGTGATCTTCTATGGACGGCCTATGATGAGGTTTTATTGTCGCGTAACCGTTTACAGTGCACTAATCGTGAAGCGGCTTATGCTGTGGCGCTTGAGAGATTACGTGAAGTTTATGATCGCAGGGGTATTTTTCCTTAGCTTTTACTCGCGCTGGCTAAATGGATTGTTTAAGAAACATAGCTATTTAGCCTTATTCGCTAGCCACTCTCAAGAAATCTCTCCAACCCACTGATATATAATAGTTTTAAGGCCGTTTATGATCTTCGTAGGCGACTTTCACCTGTTCGTTTTATAATCAATATAGAGAATATTCATTTATTTTGATTCTAAAGGTGGGGTTTTTCCCTGTTTAGGCGTCTTATTAATATAGGCCCGAAATGTTAATTTTTTTGTCTTGAAATGCTAATTGATACGAAACTTAGTTAAATGGTTAGTGTCTAGGTATTCCAGCGACTGGTTTAAATAACATGGGTTCTACTATACGCCTAATAAGTAACCAGCGTGATAAAGATAATACTTTGTCCTACTTCAAGGGATTATCGTTTAAGGAGAGAGTGATGGAAGATTCTAATCGTCGTGTAAGAGCTGCTGCCCCCGTCTTTGGTGACAGGGTAAGTAATAGCTATGTAAAAGGATTTTTACGCGGAGCAAAGCAGGCCGGCCATGATCCATTGGCATTGCTTGAGCAAGCCGGTATACCGCCTACAACCTATACCAATAAACGCGCCAGTGTTAATGGCGAACAGTTCCAGCAGCTTATGATGGTCGTTAGAGCAGCTATGAATGATCAATATATGGGGTTTCTTCGTATCCCAGGTAAGTTGGCTATGGAGATGCATGCAGGTTGTACCGCAGTGCAATCCGAAACCCTTGGCCAAGGGCTTCGCCAAACTACTGAATTTATTAATGCTGTGCGACACGATGAAGTGCGAGAGCTCAATATTGATGATGTAAGCGGTGAGTCAACCTTAAGTTACCTTTTTACTGATTTCAATAAAGGTGTTGAACCACATTTACTGTATGTCATGCGTATGTATTGGGATTATCGCTTTTACAGCTGGTTAGTTGGCCAGCAAATTAAATTAACACGCGTTTGTTTTACGAGTTCAGAATCAGAGTTCTCTTTTGATTATGCGCGTTGCTTTGGTTGTGAGGTTTTGTTTGATCAACCACAAGATGGCCTTAGTTTTGATCATGAGCATTTAGTGCTGCCCATTGTACGCAGCCAGTTAGCATTAATGGATGGCGACTTTACCGATAACTTTCCTGATTGGTTTTTGGTGCCAGGTAATGATCAAAGTATTGCCAGCCAAGTAGAGCAGATACTTTTAGAGTTGCGTGATGACGGTATGTTCTCACCCTCTATCGATTACGTTGCTGAAATTATGATGATGGGGCGGAGAACTTTATCGCGTAAATTAGCGAAAGAGCGAGTGTCTTTTCAAAAAATCAAAACCAAAATCCGTCGTGATCTGGCAAAAAAGTACCTGCTGACCAGTGATATCAGCATTGCCGGCATCTCCTCCAAAGTGGGTTTTGCAGAGCCTTGTGACTTTACTCGTGCGTTTATTCGCTGGGAGGGTTTAACGCCCACTTCGTATCGAGAAGTCTGTTTAGTTGACTAGTAGTCCCCAAGCGAGCTTAGGCTCGCTTTTTTTTGCATCGATTCTCTGTAAGCCTCTTTGATAGTAAGGCCTTAATTGCTAACTTTTTTGGCAGCTATAGCTATGGGTTTCATTTTAGTTATTCGTCACAATGGCGTATAACTGTGTTTTTATTCCTGAGGCATCAACGTTTGGCAGGTGGTTAGATTATTCAGCTATCAATTGCGTTACAGACGTTTGTGTAAGTGCTGGATCAATAAGAGTCTATTTCAGTGCATAAATCAGTAAATGAATCAGCACATGAATCAGTACATGATTACACATAATAGATTTTAAGATTATGTTTCCCATTACAGTTAGTTTTAGTATTTCAATTTATTGTTAAAAAGGTAATCAAGTAATGAGACCCATTGTGATTTCAGATAAGTTTGATGGCGGCAACATAAAAGTCATCGATGCGAGTGATCCGCTTAATATACAGTTAGAAATTAAGCCCGATAACGCATCCGATTTTTTTCAATGGTTTTATTTTCGTTTAGAGGGCGAGGTTG
Source organism: uncultured Gammaproteobacteria bacterium (assembly GCA_963968645.1). Taxonomy (GTDB): domain Bacteria; phylum Pseudomonadota; class Gammaproteobacteria; order Pseudomonadales; family UBA7434; genus UBA7434. Next base: position 5,237 of record CAXAHI010000085.1, read on the forward strand.
GTCAGACTTGCCGTATCCATATTACCAATGCAGGGCAGGCATCTTATACCGATGGTTGGAAAGACTACGCCGTGTGTACTTCATGGAGTCGTGAAGATTGGTTTCGAACCACCACAGAATATAATAACGGCATACTTAGTTTTGATATTACCTTAGAGCAAAATGCGGTTTATTTTTCATTCTTTCAGCCATTTAGCCATGAGCGACATTTAGACTTATTATCTTGGGCGCAAGAAGATGCACGTTTAAGTTTAGAGACCTTGGGGCAAAGCTTAGATGGCCATGCAATGAGTCTTTTACATATAAGCGGCACAGATACACCACAGCATACCGTTTGGCTAATTGCTCGTCAGCATCCCGGTGAGACGATGGCCGAGTGGTTTGTTGAGGGTTTACTTGAAGCGCTGTTAGATAGAGATAACTCTCAAGCTACTCAGCTATTACAAACTACCGAGTTTTATATTGTTCCTAATATGAACCCTGATGGCTCAGTGCGCGGCAACTTACGAACCAATGCAGCGGGTGCCAATCTTAATCGTGAATGGCAATCGCCGACCATGGAGCAGAGTCCTGAAGTCTATTTGGTGCGTGAAAAAATGCTAGCAGTGGGCGGTGATTTGTTTTTGGATATTCATGGTGATGAAGCGCTGCCTTATAACTTTGTTGCAGGCTGTGAAGGTAATCCAAGTTACAACGATTATCATGCGCGACTCGAATGCGTTTTTAAAGAAGCCTTTATGCAAATATCGGCCGATTTTCAAGATCAAGTTGGCTATCCTAAAACGCCTGCCGGCAAAGCCAATTTAACCATAGCCGCAAACTGGTTAGGCGAGCAATTTAAAACCTTAGCTTTTACCATTGAAATGCCCTTTAAAGATAATGCGAATTTACCTAACCCTCGAACGGGCTGGTCTGCGTCACGCAGTGCGCAACTAGGCAAAGATGTGTTGTTTCCTATTCGTGCAACCCTAGCCATATTGGATTCATAGCGAGTGATGCCCGATCAATTAATTATTCAGCTCTTTTCAGTTTGCTCAATGATAGGGGTGTTTTTCTTTTCGGTATCGGGTGCGCTTTTTGCCGCTGAGAAAAGAATGGATATTTTGGGTTTTATATTGGTTGCGGCAGTTACCGGGGTAGGAGGAGGGACCTTGCGTGATCTCCTTCTCGGCGTTACCCCCGTGTTCTGGATTGCCGAGCCGTTTAATATTTATTTGTGTATTATCGCTGCTAGTGTCACTTATTTTGCTGTTAATTTATTTCGTCAGCGTGATGCATGGATTCTCTGGATGGATGCCATAGGCTTATCCGTTTTTGCAATTATGGGAGCGCAGGCCGCATTAATTTATGGTGCGCCGCCTTTTATTGCCGTTGTTATGGGCGTTATGACGGCGACGTTTGGTGGCATTATGCGTGATGTACTCTGTGCAGAAGTGCTGACATTAATGCGCCCCGAAATTTATATTACCTGCGCATTGCTCGGTGCTTTTGTTTACGTGTTGTTGCATCAACTCGGCATTAGTGAAAGCGTGGCGCTAATGGTTGCCTTTGTCGCTGGGTTTAGTCTTCGCGCCGCAGCTATATGGTTTAAGCTTACCTTACCCAGCTTTCAGTCTTTCGATTAATACCTATTCGTTATCTCACTATTCCACGATCCCACGGACAGAAAACTTACAGTTCAAATAAATCAGTATTACCGCCAGTCGCTACCGTATTAATCGTTTGTGTTTTTTCAGTAGCAAAACGAAATAGATAATGCGGGCCTCCCGCTTTGGGTCCTGTGCCCGATAAGCCTTCACCACCAAAGGGTTGCGTACCCACAACCGCGCCAACCATATTACGATTCACATAGGTATTACCCACGGCTGTGTTTTTACAAATATACTCAGCCATAGTTTCTATTCGCGTATGAATACCTAAGGTGAGTCCATAGCCGCTTTCGTTGATTTCCTGCAGCACATTATCTAAGTCTTTAGATGAGTAGCGAATAATATGCAATACCGGTCCAAACACTTCGTCTTTTAACTGTGCCATTGAACTCAATTCAACCATGCTAGGCGCAAAAAAGTAGCCCGTAGCAGGTAATTTATTTTCATCATAGCGAGCAATAATGGAGGCTTGCATGTTTTTAGTGTTTAACTTGCCTTGCTCAATATCTTGTATGTGTTGCTCTAACCGACGTAATGCAGTTTTATCAATAACGGGGCCAATGTCAGTAGCGAGCTCAGAAGGTTTGCCCAGCGTTAAGGTATTCATCGCGCCTTCAATTATTTCAATCATATTGTCAGCAATATCATCTTGAATATACAACACGCGTAATGCAGAGCAACGTTGTCCTGCGCTTAAAAACGCCGAGCTAATCACATCATCAACCACTTGTTCTGGCAGCGCCGACGAATCGACAATCATCGCGTTTTGTCCGCCGGTTTCTGCAATAAGAGGCAATATAGCGCCATCACGCTCGGCCAGTTGACGATTAATCCGCTTGGCGGTGGCAGTTGATCCAGTAAAGGCAACACCGCTTAATTGTGGCTGAGCTACCAACAGCGGCCCAACAGTTGGGCCTTCTCCCGTAATTAAATGCAGTGCAGAGACAGGTATGCCTGCTTTATGAAACAGCGCTATCGCTTTGGCTGCAATCAAGGGCGTTTGTTCTGCAGGCTTTGCAACAACGCTATTACCAGCGGCTAGGGCGGCGGCAATTTGCCCTACAAAAATAGCTAACGGAAAATTCCATGGGCTAATGCATAGAAAGACACCGCGACCATGAAGGCTTAATTGATTGCTTTCTCCGGTGGGTCCCGGTAGGGCGATAGGCGTTGAAAAATGCTCGCGAGCCTTTAATGCGTAGTAACGGCAAAAATCAACGGCTTCTCGAATTTCATCAATGCTGTCTGGCACGGTTCTTCCTGCTTCATCACTAATTAATACGATGAGCTCGGCATTATGCGCCTCTAACAAGTCTGCCATGGCGTCGAGTATATTTGCACGTGCATTGCCGCCTTGTGCGTTCCACTCTGGTTGCGCTATGGCGGCGCTAGAGAATGCTTCATCGATATGCTGGGTTTGTGCTGCGTATTCACTACCAACGCTATGTGATGGATCGTAGGGGCTTGTGACGTTGGTTGAAGGGCTGTCGGTACAAAACTTACCATTCACAATAGGGCCGGCAAGGTAATCTGTTGAGCGGGTGTTTTGCATGGCTTTATAAAGATCCTTAACAGTGATGGGGTTATTTAAGTCAATACCCATGGCATTAGCACGCTGGCTTCCATCAAGTGATGAGTCGCTATAGATATTAAGCGGCTTGGCAATTAAGGGGTGGCGTAATGTATTTGTTGCTGTGTTAGATAAAAGCGTGCTCACGCTGGATATGTCATTCGTTGATTTACTCGTCGTTAGTTTTTTCAGTGCCGCTAATGGATCTTGGACTAATTGACTCACTGGTACAGTAGGGTCCAAAAATTGATTCACAAAAGAGCTGTTAGCGCCGTTTTCTAATAAGCGCCTTACCAAATACGGTAGAAGATCATGGTGTGCACCCACTGGTGCGTAAACACGAATGGATACAGGTTCATTTAAATTGGCCAGTAATTGCTTATACAGCAAGCCGCCCATGCCGTGCAGACGTTGGAATTCAAAAGGCCGGCCTTGTGCGGTTTCTAAAATAAGCGCGGTGGTATAAGCGTTATGCGTGGCGAACTGTGGATACAGCGCATTACCTGCGGCAAACAGTCGGCTAACACAATACTGATAGGAAAGATCGGTGCTGGCTTTACGTGTGTAAACAGGAAAGTCTTTATGGCCTTGTTCTTGAGCAAACTTAATTTCTCTATCCCAGTAGGCGCCCTTAACTAAACGCACCATAAAGCTACGACCGGTTTGTTTCGCCAGTGCGGCTAACCAATCAATGACCTGCGGCGCGCGTTTTTGATAGGCCTGCACAACAATACCTAGACCGTCCCAATCGGCAAGTCGATGATCTTTAGCCAACGCAGAAAAAATATCTAATGAAATATCTAATCGTTCAGATTCTTCGGCATCAATGGTAAAGCCTAAACGGTTTTGTTTAGCGGCCATTGCTAATGTTTGTAGTTGAGGCAGCAGTTCATCCATCACTTTTTGATGATGCGCAAAATCATAATGTGGATACAATGCTGATAACTTAACGGAGATGCCGTTATTGGTATAAGGATGACCAGTAATATGACGCTGGCCAATAGACTGAATAGCATTTAGGTAGGCATCAAAATAATTTTTAGCTTGTTCATGCGTTCTTGCTGCTTCGCCTAGCATATCGAAAGAGAAAGATGTGTCTTTAGGGTTGCTTTTTATCCCGCGTTTTATCGCCTCGTCAATGGTTCGGCCCAAAACATACTGCCCACCCATAATACGCATGGCTTGCATGACGGCTTTACGAATAACCGGCTGGCTGCTGCGATGAGTTAAGCGTTTAATCCAGCTAATAGGATTGGCCGTGATATCGTCATCAAGATTGATAATGCCGCCGGTTAACAATAAGCCCCATGTAGAGCTATTAACAAAAACAGAGTCGGATTGACCGATATGGGATTGCCAGTCGCCTGATTCAATTTTTTCTTGGATTAGTTTGTCGGCGGTTGCGGCGTCGGGGATTCTGAGTAGCGCTTCTGCCATGCACATAAGTGCAATGCCTTCTTGGTTTGACAGACCAAATTCTTGAAGGAATGCATCGAGTAGGCTGCGTTGTGCGGTGTTTGCTCGGCACTGGGTAATGATGGATGCGGCGCGTTGACTGATGCTAGTTAGTTGGGTGTCGCTAAGGGTGGATTGTTCAATGAGTGCTTGTACGCATTGGTTTTCATCGGCATGAGTATAGAGGCGAATGTTATGACGGAGTTCATCGATTGATGGCTGTGTTGCTTGTGTTTTGGCTAGGGTGTTTTGGGTCATGGTGATTGAGCTCTTTCTGTCAATAAGTTGAAAATAGTTTTGATAAATCAGGTACTGGCTTTTGCGGATTATGGCAATTTTTGAGAAGTTTTTGCTGTTGAAATTTGGAGGTTTGCAGAGCAATATTTTGTTGTTGAGGGTTTTTTTGGTGGAATATGCTTTTATGGATTTTTTTGGATTGAATGGGCAGGGAGGAGGCTTTTTTTGAGTTTTAAGGTCAAGGGAGTCGGGGATAGAACTATAGCTAGGATCTAGATCTTTAAGCGCTATCTGATGGTGTTTCTATATTCTGATGTTTCATTTTGGTTTTTTGAGTTTTAAAGTCAAGGTCGTCGGGGGTGGCCCGACAGCCAGTAACTTTTGATTCGCTTCGCTCACCCTACGGGACGCCCTTCAGGCGCGCAGCAAAAAACGCT
>CAXAHI010000086.1:0-10399 GCA_963968645.1 uncultured Gammaproteobacteria bacterium
TTTTATTTATGGTCGGGACGACAGGATTGAATCAATACAGCCTAAGGGCTGCATTGCCCCCTTCGGGGCTTCGCGCTACGCGCTCGTTGGTGATTGCATTCGCAATCGCTGAACCTTTAGTACGTTCGGCTGCGCCTCTCTAATGAACAAACTTGTCACTTTCGAAGATAAATAAAAAAAGGCCACCTATAAACACAGGTGGCCTTTTTTTATTTATGGTCGGGACGACAGGATTTGAACCTGCGACCACTACACCCCCAGTGTAGTGCGCTACCAGACTGCGCTACGTCCCGAATATTTTTCACTTCGAATAATGCTTGAATTAAATAGGTCTTGCGAAGGGGTTTAAGCTCTTAATACTTCCAATACATCTTCAAGCTCACCAATCATTTGTCTCAATAATTGCTGTGATTGTGCACCGTCATCTTTTACTTTATCGCCATTCATCTGCAAGCGTGCACCACCAATCGTATAACCTTGATCGTATAGCAAACTGCGGATTTGACGAATCATAATGACTTCTTGACGCTGATAATAACGACGATTACCACGACGCTTTACCGGCTTAAGCTGTGGAAATTCTTGCTCCCAATAACGCAAAACATGCGGCTTTACCGCACATAAATCACTGACTTCACCAATGGTGAAATAGCGCTTTCCGGGTATTACCGGTAACTCTTCGTTATTGCTCGGTTCCAGCATAAGTTTCTACTTGTTGTTTCAGTTTCTGACCAGGTTTGAATGTTACCACGCGACGCGCAGAAATGGGAATCTCTTCACCCGTTTTTGGGTTTCTTCCTGGACGCTGTTTTTTATCACGTAAATCAAAGTTACCAAAACCCGATAACTTTACGTTTTCATTCGATTCAAGCGCCGATCGAATCTCTTCAAAAAAGAGCTCGACTATTTCTTTTGCTTCTCGCTTGTTTAAGCCCAGCTCATCAAATAATTTTTCGGCCATCTCTGCCTTTGTGAGAGCCATAATGTGTCACCTCAAGGATGCATTAAAACGTTGCTTTAACGACGCTACCACGTCATCAGTCAACGTGTTAACTTCGTCCTCGTTTAACGTGCGCTTATCATGCTGCCACGTTATACCTAAACCAATACTTTGCTTACCTTCTTCAATGCCAGCGCCACTGTATTGGTCAAATACAATCAGTGATACAAGATGCTCTGTCGCAGCCTCTCGTGCACATGCAACAACTTCTCCCGCCGCCACACTGCCATCTACAATTATCGCTAGGTCTCGTCTCACTTCAGGAAACTTCGATAATTCTTTGAATTTTGGCACTTTTTTGACAGAAATCAAGTTTAATTGCAGCTCAAAAACCCAAATCTCTTGCTCTATATCCAGCTTTTTAAGCAATTCTGGGTGTAATAAACCAACATAACCCACATATTCATCACCTAAATATACCTTGGCACTCTGACCCGGATGTAAGGCGGTGACTGGGCTGGCGTCGGTATTGGCAACAAAATGCACGTCACTTTCTACCCCGGTTTTGCCTCTTAACGCTAACAAGGATTCAACATGCGATTTAATGTCATAAAAATCAAAGACATCGGTACTTTGTGACTTCTGAACATTCGCATCTCGACCACTTAACCATGATTCGGCTGATCTTTGTCCAACTAACAGTCCGGCAATTAATGGCGTATGGTCTATTTTCTGACCATTAACGCTAAAACCCTGCCCCGTTTCAAATAACTGCAAACGTGTCTGCTGACGATTAAGGTTGTAACGCGCCGCACTCACTAAGCCCGGCAAAATGCTGGTTCGCATAACCGCCATATCACTGGCAATAGGATTCAATAATTCAACCGGCGCTTCGCTAGGGTTAAACATCTGCTGTAAGTCAGGATCAACAAAGCTGTAGGTAATCGCTTCTCGATAACCCTTAGCTATCAAGTTTCGACAAAAATCTTGGCTCGATAAAACACTTTCTGAACGCTCACTAAAGACTAATTTGGCAACCGGCGGCTCAACGGGTAATTGGTCATAACCATAAATACGCGCCAGCTCTTCTAATAAGTCCGCTTCAATCTCAATATCAAAACGATGCGATGGTACAGTCACTGTCCAACCGCTGTCAGTCGCTACTGGCGATAAATCCAAACGCGTCAAAATATCTAATACGCGCTCGACAGGGATCGCAAAACCTAATACACGCTTAATTTGTGATTCTCGTAATACAACCGTTTGCTGCGCGTTTAAATGCTGCTCGGCTTCTACTAATGTTACCGGCCCAGCTTGTCCACCCACAATATCGAGCAACAACTCAGTGGCACGCTCAATAGCACGTACTTGTAAGTTGGAATCAACACCACGCTCGTAACGATGCGAGGCATCGGTATGCATGCCAAGGTTACGTGCTTTGCCCGCATGAATTTCTGGCACAAAAAACGCGGACTCTAAAAATACATGCTGTGTTTTAGTCGTTACCGCTGAATCATTGCCACCCATAATGCCGGCTAAAGCTAACGCCTTTTCACTATCGGCAATCACTAACATGTCATCGTTAAGCTTTACTTCTTTTTCGTCGAGTAAGGTCAGGCATTCATCTTGCTGCGCTAAGCGCACATCAATACCACCGTTAATTCGCTCAAGATCAAAAGCATGCAATGGCTGGCCTAGCTCAATCATCACATAGTTAGTCACATCTACGACAGGATCAATTGAACGCACATCGGCGCGACGTAATTTTTCGCGCATCCATAAGGGCGTCGATACCGACAAATCAATATCACGAATAACACGACCCGCATAACGAGGACAGTATTCACCCGCCGATAAAGTCACCGGTAAAATATCTTTAATCGTTGCCGCTATCGCATTATTGGCAGGTGTCACCACATCGGTCACCGTCAATACGCCCGTTTCACGCGCAACACCGTTCATCGATAAACAATCACCACGGTTAGGCGTTAAATCGACTTCAATAATGGCATCATCAAGGTTTAAGTATTCACGAATGTCTTGCCCAACAACGGCATCGTTAGGTAATTCGAGCAAACCATCAACGGCATCCTCTAAACCGATCTCAGAGGCCCCACAGAGCATACCTGCCGATTCTACGCCGCGTAGCGCTGCTTGCTTAATCGTTAAGCCACCGGGCAGCTCTGCACCCACCTGAGCAAAAGGAATTTTTAGGCCTAAAGCGGCATTCTTTGCGCCGCAAACTACCTGGCTTTCTGTATTGCCATTCGATACGGTGCAAACACGCAATTTTTCAGCATCGGGATGTGCTTCTATGGCGGTAATTTCGCCGACCACTACACCGGTAAATGCAGGCGCTGCGGGCTCAACACCATCAACTTCTAAGCCAGCCATGGTTAACAGATGCATTAACTGCTCTGTTTTAACATTCGGGCTAACCCATTCGCGCAACCAACTTTCACTGACTTTCATTTTATAACCTTGAATTTATTAAGCTTAATAATGTTTTATCTTTATACGTTTAGCCACACAGTAATAACTCTAAACAGTCATTGGTTGGCGAGCGTATTCAGCTAAGAAAACTGCGATAAAAATCGCACGTCATTTTCAAAAAACAATCTTAAATCGGTAACGCCATATTTCAACATCGCTAAACGCTCTACACCCATGCCAAAAGCAAAACCGGTGTATACGTCGCCATCAATGCCTACATGTTCAAAAACGTTAGGATGCACCATGCCGCAACCCATAATTTCTAACCAGCCGGTTTTCTTACATACGCGACAGCCTTCACCACTACAAATAACGCACTCTATATCCACTTCGGCAGAGGGCTCAGTAAACGGAAAGTAAGAAGGTCTAAACCGTACGGCTAAATCTTTTTCAAAAAATACGCGCAAGAATTCTTGTACTACGCCTTTTAAATGCGCAAAGGTCACGTCCTCATCAATCATTAACCCTTCTACCTGATGAAACATTGGCGTATGGGTTATATCAGAATCACAGCGATAAACGCGGCCAGGACAAACAATACGAATAGGCGGCTTTTGCGTTTCCATTACGCGCACTTGCACAGGCGAGGTATGCGTTCTTAAAACATGCGCACCGTCTTGTACATTGCTGCCATCTTTATCGGCGTTTTCAGTACCGGCCTTACGCGCATAAAACGTGTCATGCATGGCTCTAGCGGGGTGATGCGCAGGAATATTCAGCGCTTCAAAGTTATGGTAGTCATCTTCTATTTCTGGGCCTTCGGCAACACTAAAACCAATCTGCTCAAAATAAGACTGAATGCGCTGCATGGTAATAGTCACCGGATGCGCGCTGCCACAATCGCAACGCGACGGTAAGGTGACATCAATTTTTTCGCTGGCAAGACGGGCCGCTAACTCGGCAGTCTCTAAGGCAATCCGATGATCTTCTATGGCTCGCTGTACCGCTTGCTTAGCAATATTAATCTGCGCGCCTGCTGCCGAGCGCTCTTCTTTTGGCAATTTACCCAGCGCTTTTAGCTGCTCAGTAATGCTGCCTTTTTTACCCAAATACTCAACACGAATATCATCTAGCGTTTTTATAGACTCAGCACTTTTAATAGCACTCAACGCTGTGTCAGTGAGTATTTGTAAATTATCTTGGTTAGACATATCACACCTGTGATGATGAAGATTGTTGGCTATTAAATAACAGCCATTTATTGCGCTTTAAAAAACGCTTTTTAATGTACGAAAAAGGGGAAAGAGCATGCGCCCTTTCCCCTTTTTACGTCGATCAAGATCGGTAAACCGATAACACTCAAAATAACTTTGAGCGTTTAAAGCCTACGCAAGTGCAGACTTAGCCATCTCGACGATTTTGCTAAATGCCGCTTTATCACGTACAGCTAAATCAGCTAGTACACGACGATCAAGCAACACTTCCGCTTTTTTCAGACCGGCAATTAAACGGCTATAGTTCAAGCCATTTGCGCGCGATGCTGCGTTAATACGGGTAATCCAAAGGGCCCTAAACTGACGCTTACGCTGACGGCGATCGCGATACGCATATTGCGCTGCTTTCGTTACCGCTTGCTTAGCAACACGGAATACGCGTGAACGTGCTCCATAGTAACCTTTGGCTTGTTTAAGAATTTTCTTGTGGCGACGACGTGCTACCACTCCACGTTTTACTCGAGGCATTTTGTTCTCCTAAAAATTTCGGCGTTAAATAAAGGGTGAGTTAGTTGGCGCGCATCATCTTATCGATAGCCGGCTTATCGGCCGCATCAACAATAGATGTACCACGTAACTGACGCTTACGCTTGGTTGTCATTTTAGTAAGAATATGGCTTTTATTAGCGCTTTTACGCTTATAGCCAGCTCCGGTTTTTTTGAAGCGCTTGGCAGCGCCACTGTGTACTTTTGCTTTTGGCATTTTAAAACTCGCATTGTTAAATGTAAATAAAGGCGGCCCCAATGTCTTCTTATAAAGAAGCCAGTATAAAAACATACCAGCACTTATAAAAAAACGGTGAGCTCTCACCATAGTTAGGCAAATAGCTTTTTGATGCAGTTAAACTTAAGGTGCTAAGTTTTGGCTACTAAAACTATTTGTTTCTTTTAGGGGCAATGACCATCGTCATTTGTCGGCCTTCCATCTTTGGAAATTGTTCGACCGCACCAAATTCAGCGAGGTCAGCTTCGACCCGTTTGAGTAGCTCCATCCCGAGCTGTTGGTGTGCCATTTCTCGACCGCGAAAACGCAGCGTTACTTTGGCTTTATCCCCTGCTTCGAGGAAACGTGTCAGGTTGCGTAGTTTGACCTGATAGTCTCCATCTTCCGTCCCAGGACGAAATTTCATTTCCTTCACTTGCGTTTGCTTCTGCTTCTTCTTTGAAGCCGCACGTTTCTTTTTAATATCAAACAAATGTTTGCCGTAATCCATAATCTTGCAGACTACGGGGGTACTATCACCAGCAATCTGAACCAAATCTAACGACGCTTCTTGCGCCATAGCCATTGCTTCAGTAGTGGGTACCACGCCGACTTGCTCTCCATCTGCCCCAATTAATAGGACTTCGGAAGCCTCGACAGCTTCATTAATGATTGCACGCTTGCTATCTTTTCCTTTCACGCGACGTTACCACCAATTTGTATTTGCTTAATAATTAAATCTCCAGTAATTAACATTCACTTTAAATCGCTTTTTTAGTCATTAAAACAATAACTTAGCTAGTCGATTATCAATATCACTCGCTTATCTGTGTGCGCCCACGTTGGGCAATGCTGGCATTGAGCAGCTCAGTGAAAGCATCAACAGTCATGCTTCCTAGGTCTTCTCCCGCTAATGTTCTAACGGCAACCGAACCCGATTCTACTTCTTTATCGCCAACCACTAAAAGATAAGGTGTCTTGCTTAAAGTGTGGGCGCGAATTTTAAAGCCGATCTTTTCATTTCTCAAGTCCGAATCGACCCGAAAACCTTGTTTTCTTAAGGTTTCTTGCACATTAGAGGCAAAATCGGCCTGTTTATCGGTAATGTTCATTATTACCGCTTGCACGGGGGACAACCAAGCGGGGAATTTACCCTCATATTGCTCAATCAACATTCCGATAAAACGCTCAAATGAACCCAAAATAGCCCGATGTAACATCACCGGTACTTGTCGGCTGCCATCTTCGGCCACATATTGGGCATCTAATCTACCCGGCATCGAGAAATCGACCTGAATTGTGCCGCATTGCCATACTCGGCCAATGCAATCACGCAGTGAAAATTCAATTTTAGGGCCATAAAATGCCCCTTCGCCTGGCAGTAAATCCCAAGCCAAGCCTTTATTGTCTAAAGCCAGCTCTAACGCCTGCTCTGCTTTATCCCAAACAGCGTCGTCACCTACTCGCTCTTCAGGTCGCGTCGATAATTTCACTAACACATCATCAAAGCCAAAATCTTTGTAAACGTCATACAGTAAATCAATAAAGATAGAGACTTCTTCTTGAATCGCATTTTCAGCACAGAAGATATGCGCATCATCTTGTACAAAACCACGCACGCGCATTAAGCCTTGCAAAGTACCCGAGGCCTCATTGCGATGACAGCAACCAAACTCAGCCAATCGCATAGGCAAATCACGGTAGCTTTTTAAACCTTGGTTAAACACTTGCACATGACAAGGGCAGTTCATCGGCTTCACGGCATAGTCGCGCGCTTCCGATTCTATGGTAAACATATTGTCGGCAAACTTATCCCAATGACCCGACCTCTCCCATAAAGAGCGATCGACCACTTGCGGGGTTCTAATTTCTTCGTAGCCGTTAAGGTTTTGAACCTCACGCATATATTGCTCAATAACCTGATACAAGGCCCAACCACGTGGGTGCCAAAACACCATACCCGGCGCTTCTTCTTGTAAATGAAATAAGTCGAGCTTTTTACCTATCTTTCTATGGTCACGCTTTTCAGCTTCTTCCATTCTATGGACATAGGCTTTTAAGCCTTTTTTATCGGCCCATGCTGTGCCATAAACACGCTGTAGCATTTCATTATTTGCATCGCCGCGCCAATACGCGCCAGCCAGCTTAGTGAGCTTAAAATGCTTTAAAAATCGGGTATTCGGTACATGAGGACCACGACACATATCCAAATAATCTTGATGATAATAAAGCCCCATAGATGTTTCGTTAGGCATATCATCAATTAAACGCAGCTTGTATTCTTCGCCACGCTCAGTGAACTCAGCAATAACATCATTACGCGGCGTCATCTTTTTAACTACGTCATACTCTTGCGCAATTAACTCTTTCATACGCGCTTCAATTTTATCGACATCTTCTGGCGTAAACGGTTTTTCAGTCGCGATGTCGTAGTAAAAGCCTTCGTCAATCACCGGGCCAATAACCATGCTGGCATCAGGAAACAGCTGTTTAACCGCATGACCAATTAAATGCGCACAAGAGTGACGAATAATTTCAACGCCTTCATCATCTTTAGCCGTAATAATACGCAGCGTTGAATCGGCCTCAATAAGCTCACAAGCATCTTTTAGCTCATCATTAACCACACCGGCAATCGTCGCCTTAGCGAGACCGGGGCCAATATCTTCAGCTACTTGCATAATAGAAACAGGAAGGTCGAAAGCACGCTGGCTTCCGTCAGGAAGAGTAATAACAGGCATAATTGTTTCCTTTCTCAGTGGTGACCACTACCAATGGCCACTTGAATATAATCAATAAACAGCTTTTTTATAACAAAACTGCGAGCTTAATAGCCCGCAGTTAAGACGTTGGTACAGCTAAATCTAGCATGCTAAAAACGCAACACAGCTTTAGCATTAAGCTCCTATCAATAGCTTCTATCAATAGATATTAGCACTAAAACCAACAATTACTATGCGGCATCAGCGCAGCATGAATGCATTGTTAGCCTAACGGCTTATTACCTTAGGCGTCGGCTTTTGGGGCTTCATCAGGAACAGCCGCAGTAATCATTGGCAATAACTCACCATTTTCAAACATTTCAGTCACGATATCGCAGCCGCCAACTAACTCGCCTTTAACCCAAAGCTGAGGGAATGTTGGCCAGTTTGCGTATTTTGGCAAATTTGAACGAATATCTGGATTAGCCAAAATATCGACAAAGGCAAAACGTTTGTTGCAGCCCATTAAGGCTTCGATAGTGCGTGCTGAAAATCCACACTGTGGTTGATCAGGAGAACCCTTCATATAAACAATGACTGGGTTGCTTTCAATCTGGTCTTTTATTGTGTCCATGATATCCATGGTTAATTTTATTCCTCTACTTATTAATGCTTAGTTCGCATTGCTATTAAATACACTTGGCTCAGCTCAATGACAGGCAATAATCTGAATCCAAATAAGCTAAATTCGGTAAACCGGGGTTATATGACTGCGCGCCTAAATCTACCGCTAAAAAAAATCCATACCCTTTAAAATGGCATTGTAACGACCTGCGTTTCAATTGGCTACGCCAGCAACAATGACAAAAGACCATCCTAGCGATTTATATCACCTGAATGCGCAGCATTTATAAGCCGCAGTGACATATTGCCTATTTACTCTCGAACCCCTCATACGCTAGTATTTGTACCTGCATAGGCAGCTCACGCTGCCTTTTTGCATTCTAGCGAATGCTGCTTTGGCTATCCATATGACCCGCCATGGTTGCAGACATTCTCATTACTATTTTAAAACCAAGCCATAACCTTTTTAATCCAAGTCACAAACCGACTTGTTGATAGCTATTGAAGCCTTAAAGACAATGAAAACACATGTAATGAACACCTACCAACGACTCCCCGTGACCTTTAGTCATGGTGAAGGTGTATGGCTTATCGATACTGATGGCAAGCGCTACCTCGATGCGCTCTGCGGCATTAGTGTCACTAACTTAGGTCATGCTCACCCAGCCGTTAGCGCCGCCATTAAAAAGCAGGCCGACCTATTACTGCATACCTCGAATCTCTACCATATTACGCCGCAGCAGCAACTGGCACAAAAGCTTTGCGATATCTCGGCTATGGACAAGGTGTTTTTTAGTAACTCAGGTGCCGAAGCAAATGAAGCCGCCATTAAACTTGCGCGCTTGCATGCCTCACATAAAGGCAATAGCCATCCTATTATTATCACCATGACCGGCAGTTTTCATGGCCGAACATTAGCGACTATTACCGCAACGGCTAGCCAGAAAATGAAAACTGGCTTTGGCCCATTGCCAGCTGGTTTTGTTTATGGCGAATACAATAATATTGAATCGGCCAAACAATTATTTGCCGAGCACGGCGACAATATAGCCGCTGTATTCTTAGAGCCAGTACAAGGCGAAGGCGGCATTAATGTTGGCGATGCCGAATATCTATTACAAGTGCAAGAGCTTTGCCACCATCATCAAGCGCTCTTTATGTTAGATGAAGTGCAATCGGGCAATGGTCGTTGCGGACATTACTTTGCGTTTCAAGGCTTAGGACTTTCACCTGATGTAGTGACCACCGCCAAAGGCTTAGGTAATGGCGTACCGATTGGAGCCTGCATCGCTAAAGGCGCAGCAGCAGAAACGTTATCACCCGGCACACATGGTTCAACCTTTGGTGGCAACCCACTCGCCACTGCAGCTGCATTAGCGGTTATTGACACCATAGAAAAAGATCATCTTTGCAAACGCGCCGCAGCACTTGGCAACAACATAAGAGCTGACTTTAAAAAAGCGTTAGCTGACAACGCTGCCGTTATCGATATTCGAGGCAGCGGCCTAATGATAGGCATAGAGTTAGATCGTCCCTGCGGACAGCTAGTGAGCGACGCCCTAAACGCCGGCTTACTGATTAATGTAACCGCGGGCTCAACCATTAGACTTTTACCGCCATTAATTATGACGGATGAAAACGCAGCTACCTTAGTTGAAACGCTAACAACGCTGATTCAAAAATTCACCACCAGTGCATAAATTAACGCATACGTTATATTGAC
>CAXAHI010000087.1:0-10086 GCA_963968645.1 uncultured Gammaproteobacteria bacterium
TGCACAAACAAAGAAAAGTGACTGGCGTGTCGGGGCCACCCCCGACGACCTTGAATTTAAAACTTAAAAAATAAAAGCAAAACACCAGAATATAAGATTACTATCAGATCAAGCTAAAAGAGCAGGCTTCAGGCTATCGCTCCAAGTCCGACGCTCTTGAAGTGAAAACTTAAAAAAAATCAAAAACTCAAACGCATCAATTAAATTTAAAAAAACTACTCCGAAACCGAATCAATCCCAAGCGAATCCCAAAGCGAATCAATCTTATCAACCACATCCTTATCCATCGTAATGGGCTCACCCCATTCACGCGTCGTTTCCCCTGGCCATTTATTTGTCGCATCCATACCCATCTTAGAACCCAACCCAGAAACAGGCGAAGCAAAATCAAGATAATCAATCGGCGTATTCTCAACAAGCACCGTATCGCGTGCCGGATCCATCCGCGTAGTCATCGCCCAAATTACATCTTCCCAATTACGCGCATCAATATCATCATCCGTCACAATAACAAACTTGGTATACATAAACTGTCGCAAGAAAGACCACACGCCCATCATTACACGCTTAGCATGACCCGGATATTGTTTCTTAATAGTCACTATAGCCAGACGATAAGAGCAGCCTTCGGGCGGCAAATAAAAATCAGTAATTTCCGGAAACGTTTTTTGTAGTAACGGTACAAACACTTCATTCAGTGCCAGTCCTAATATTGCAGGCTCATCAGGCGGTCGGCCTGTATAGGTACTATGATAAATCGGATTGTCGCGATGAGTAATCGCGGTAACTGTTAATACAGGAAACTGATCAACTTCATTGTAGTAACCCGTATGGTCACCAAAGGGACCTTCATCAGCCATTTCATCGGGATAAATAACACCTTCAAGAATAATTTCTGAATGCGCAGGAATTTGTAAGTCGGATGTTAAACAGTCAGTGACTTCGGTTTTTGATCCGCGAAGTAAACCCGCGAATGCATACTCAGATAAATTATCAGGGACCGGAGTTACCGCGCCGAGTGTTGTGGCTGGGTCAGCACCCAGTGCAATGGCAACGGGAAAACCTTCACCGGGATGTTGCTGCTGCCATTCTCTAAAATCTAATGCACCACCACGATGTGAAAGCCAACGCATTATCAATTTGTTTTTACCAATCACCTGCATACGATAAATGCCGAGATTTTGGCGTTCTTTATTAGGGCCTTTGGTTATGACTAACGGCCAAGTAATTAATGGCCCTGCATCCCCTGGCCAGCAGGTTTGTACAGGAAGCATGCCTAGGTCGACATCGTCACCGGTAATTTGATTTTTTTGGCAGGGCGCTTTGCTAATCCGCTTAGGATTCATATTGAGAACTTGTTTAAAGATAGGCGCTTTTTGCCACATATCTTTAAGGCCCTTAGGCGGCTCAGGCTCTTTTAAAAACGCTAACAGTTTACCTATCTCACGCAGTGCCGATACTTCTGCTTGTCCCATAGCTAAGGCGACACGCTGCTCGGTACCAAATAAATTACCGAGAACGGGCATGCTATGACCAACAGGATTTTCAAACAAAATAGCAGGCCCGCGCTGTTTTAAAGCGCGGTCGCAAATTTCAGTCATTTCTAAATTGGGATCGACTGGCTGAGAAACTCTTACGAGTTCGCCGATGGATTCGAGATGCGCGATAAACTCGCGCAGGTCATTAAATTGCAGGCTCATAATTGTTGCCAATCATTTTTTGGTGACGCTTATAGCGCTAAGCAATTTTTCCGGTTTTTTGGCGTTTCATTGAAGTAAAGAATTCGTTGTTGGTTTTTGTCTCTTTTAGTTTGTCTATTAGAAACTCAACCGCTTGCGAATCTTCCATCGAATGTAATAGTTTGCGCAGAATCCACATGTGTTGCAGTTCTTCATCGGAGGTCAGTATTTCTTCTTTACGCGTACCTGAACGACGGATGCTGATGGCAGGGTAAACACGTTTCTCTGCGATCTTACGATCGAGATGCAGTTCCATGTTACCGGTACCTTTAAATTCTTCGTAAATAACTTCATCCATTTTTGAACCGGTATCAACAAGTGCGGTTGCAATAATAGTTAAGCTACCACCTTCTTCAATATTTCGTGCAGCACCAAAAAAACGTTTAGGACGTTCAAGTGCATGGGCATCAACACCACCGGTTAATACTTTGCCTGAACTTGGAATAATGGTGTTATACGCACGTGCAAGACGCGTTATTGAATCAAGTAAAATAATAACGTCGCGTTTATGTTCGGTTAAACGTTTGGCTTTTTCGATAACCATTTCGGCTACTTGTACATGGCGTGCTGGTGGCTCATCAAAGGTGCTGGCAATAACTTCTGCTGCGCGCACGGAGCGAACCATTTCTGTAACTTCTTCTGGGCGCTCATCGATAAGTAACACGATGACATAGCATTCTGGATTGTTGCGAATAATGGCCTGTGCCATGTTCTGCAAAATTAATGTTTTACCGGCTTTAGGTGGTGATACGATTAAGCCGCGCTGGCCTTTACCAATGGGTGCGCATAAATCAATGATGCGGCCAGAGAGATCTTCAGTACTACCGTTACCTGTTTCAAGTACTAAACGGTCATCGGGAAATAGCGGAGTAAGGTTTTCAAAGAGAATTTTTTGTTTTGAGTTGTCTGGCTTATCAAAGTTGATTTCGTTAACTTTTAAAAGCGCAAAATAGCGTTCGCCATCTTTCGGTGGACGAATTTTTCCGGCAACGGTATCACCAGTACGCAAATTAAAGCGGCGTATTTGGCTCGGTGATACATAAATGTCATCGGGGCCAGCTAAGTAAGAGCAATCGGCCGATCGTAAGAAACCAAAACCATCTTGTAGTATTTCGAGTACGCCATCACCAGAGATATCTTCACCACTTTTTGCGTGGCGCTTGAGTATGGAGAAGATGATGTCTTGTTTGCGAGAGCGGGCGACGTTATCTAGCCCCATGCTTTCTGCGATTTTGACAAGTTCAGATATAGGTTTGGCTTTCAGTTCAGTTAAATTCATATTTGGGATTGGCATAAGTTGTGAGGGGTAAGAAAAAATTGACGATGCTTACTGCAGCGATGGGTTTAAATGGATTAAGTTTTTTTGCTCTGGTTTTCCGTTCAAGTCGTTCAAGTTAAGTCGTTGTGTATGACTTATCATGAGACTAGGTGAGCAACACGAATTGGCGGTTGCGGCTAGGGCCATAGCTTAAATTTACTCTGGTTTTTTTAACGTTTGTTTTGAAAGATTGTTTAAGGTCGTTTAAAAGGTAAGAGCGGAAATGTCTGTATTTAGTTATGGCAGTAACTCTAGCATTGATATTATAAGTCGTCTAGCCCCCATTTTAGATTTTTGTTAATCATTCAGTTGCTGGGTGGCGGTCCTTTGATGATTTTTTCTATCTTTGTGACTGCTGCCGTTTCACTTTTTTGCGATATGATTATTGCGATACGATTATTACGACACTGCTATTACGATACTATTTTTACGATTATTACAATATTAAACCGCTTGCTAGCTATGACTGTTGCCATAGCTAGCAAGCGATTTAGTTGTTAATAATCAATAAGATAGATGATTTTTAACTTAGATTGAGCTGTTAACAAACTCTTCTAGTTGTGTTTTTGATAGCGCGCCTACTTTTGTAGCAGAGGCATTGCCGTCTTTGAAAACCATTAATGTTGGAATGCCACGAATGCCATATTTTTGTGCCGCATCTTTGTTGCTGTCGACATCAACTTTACATACTTTGATTTTGCCTTCGTAGTTAGCGGCAACTTCTGCAAGTACCGGCGCAATCGCTTTACAAGGACCACACCATTCTGCCCAGTAATCGACAAGAACAGGAATTTCGGAATTGATGACTTCGGCTTCAAAAGTGGCATCAGTAACGTGGACGATGGTGTTGCTCATATTTTTTTCTCCAATACCCTATTTTAGGGGGTTGTCAGGTCAGTGTTTAGTTATAAGTGGTCGCGATTGTCGCTAATTCTGGCGGTATCCTACCATTGCCATCGCTATAAGGACATTACCTATCGATATTCATAAGTAATATCGATAGACCATGATGTTAGGTCATAGCGTCTATGTTTTATAGTGAGTGTTTTGGTAAGGGCCGATCCAGTCTCAAGCTATAAATTGGGTCGAAGTCGTCGATTTCAAGTGATGGCCATAAAATGAGAATAAAGTGACAAGAAAATGAGTATGAATGGGCTAATAATGGGGAGGCCTTTCATCTGCATCGCTGGTTTCAGTCTCTGGTTGATCCATGGTAGTTAATTGATCTTTGAGATTAATGTATTTTGCGCCTAGTTCATCGATTTGTTTTTGTTGAGCATACAAAACATCTGACAGCTCATTTATATGCTTTTCGAGGAAGGCGATTTTGGTTTCTAGTTCAACGATTTCGTTTATCATATTTTATCGGTCTGGCTATTGTATGCAGTTTATATTCGATTAATTGTTATATTGGATAACAGTAAGGCGTCATCATTATAGGCCCCAGAGATACTCAAAAGAGCAAATAAAGTGGCAATATTGGTTAACTGCACTTCAATCAATAACCTAGAGATAAAGCGAGCAGCACAATGAACAGTTTATGGGATTTCGCAGTGGGTATTTATCAGCATTCGCTCATCAAAACTGCTTGCTTACAGCTTCAAGATGAAGCCGGCGCCGATGTCTGCGTGTTACTGGCTGTTGTTTGGCTGGGGAAAAATGGTCGGCAGTTAACCTTGGCTGAATTAGCCTTGCTCAATAGCACGGTTGAGGTATGGCAGCAAAAGATGACCCTACCATTGCGTCAGCTCCGCAGAGATATACGGCAGTTTATTGAGAGTGAGCCCTCGCTGGATGCTGAGCCGATTTATCAACAAATTAAGGCTGCAGAACTAGAAGCTGAACGCGTTACGATGCAGCAACTGCAAGTGCTAATTGATGCTCAGCACTGGCATTCGGGTTTAACTGTTAAAACAGATAATACCGCAGTGGTTATGGCGAATATCAGCCTCTACCTATCACAATGTCAGGCTTTAGGAGCAACAAGCAAGCCTCAGCAATGGCAAGAGATAAACGCTTTATTCGCCCATTATTGATATTAATGCTAGCTAGGTCTCTTATTTAGCGGCTTCTTTATCCCCATCATCTGTCCTTATGCCTAGAATAAATGTACCCAGAATAAATACGCTGGTGACTTCTTCTATTAATAACATGAGGCCTTTTTATGGCGTAGCCTCAATTAGATAGTCGTTTGTAGATAGCTGTTTGTAGATAGCCGTTTGTAGAAAGTCATCTTTCCTAGTCAGGCAGTGGGCCTTAGAGGTTTATCAGGAAGCTCAATGAAAATTCTCAGTATTAAATTATTGCTTCTATTAATTGGTTTAGGTGTTATTGCGCCAATGTTTATTCGCGGGCCCGATGGTGAACCTATTATGAGCGTAGATGACTGGATTCCTCAATCAATGATGACTTGGACAGACGGCTTGATGGAAGGCCTAGATAGCTGGACTAGCAAGCTTTTAAGCAAGGCACCATTAACGGATAGCTTGCCGCAAACCGTGGTAGGTGCTGGCGCAGAAATATATACCTGGCGTGATAGTCAGGGTGTTTTACATTTTAGTGATACCCCGGTCGATGGTGCTGAAGTGACGCTGGTTCCTCATGATGGATTGGCTATACCTGCCGATAAGTTTATACAAGACGGTTTGGCTCCGGCCAAAGCGGCATTAAGTGCGGCCGGCTCTCGGGCGTTTTTATTAGAGGAGCAGTCATTTCCTCATCGAAAAAGCGCGTTTAAAGATAATGATAAAAAAACGGGTGCAGCTTCTGCTGAGGTTTCGAGTTTAGCCGATATTGAAGCAGTGGCGAACGGCGATATGTCTAAGCTAGGCGCGGTGCTTAAAGACTTGCCTCAGTTAGTCGAGCAAGCAAAACGGGCGCGTCAAAACACTCCAATTGATCAGAAAACACACGAATAAGTTCAGCTTCTCGTTTTGGACTGATTGCAGCTCGACAATAGCAGCGACAGGCGATAATCTACGCGCTTTGTATTTTTAGCTAATTAATTCAACAGGACAAACCGATGAACAAGTTTAAATCTGGCATTGCCATCGTGGCTGGCGTAACAGCAATCGCAATCTTAAGTGGTTGTCAGCAAGATGGCTCATCATTGACACGCGCAACCGATGTACCTAGCACCGATGATCAAAAACAAAGCTACTCTTTAGGTCAGAGCATGGGCGGAAGCTTAAAAGCGGCAGATATCACTGTCGATTCTGCTTACTTTAATGCTGGCTTTTACGATGCTATGGACGGTGAGCAGCGTATGACGCAAGAAGAGATTCAAGCTTCATTAGCGGCGTTACAGCAAGCTACTCAGTTAGCGCAAGCAGAAAAGCGTAACTTGGCAATGCAAGCCAGCTTAGATGCTTCTGCAGCAAGCTTGGCCGATAATGCCGCGCAAGAAGGCATTACTGTGACTGAAAGCGGTTTACAGTACAGAGTATTAACCGTTGGTGATGGTGCGATGCCAGCAGCAGAAGATACGGTTACAGTTCATTATGAAGGACGTCTTTTTGATGGCACTGTATTTGATAGCTCACTTGAGCGTGGCGAGCCAGCAACCTTTCCTGTTGGAGGCGTTATTGCCGGTTGGACAGAAGCATTACAGTTAATGCCTGTTGGCTCTAAATGGCAGTTGTTTATTCCTGCTGATTTAGCCTATGGAGAAAACGGTGCTGGTAATGTGATTCAGCCGAATTCAGCATTGGTTTTTGATGTTGAATTATTAGCTATTCAAGATGATACTCCAGCAGCTGAATAATTGGATTTAGCTATGCTGTTTGAGAAAGCTGTTTTAGACAGTTGTTTGAGACGACTATCTTAGGCAGTTATATTGAGTAGATAGAAATGTAGTAGATAGGAATCTAGTTTTAGAAATAGAACTATAGAAAATAAAAAAGCCGGAATGATTTTTATCATCCCGGCTTTTTTTTGGCTGGCGATTTGAATCACCATGTTTGAATCGATAAGTAAGTTAAAACAGCTATCTATTTAAGTTGATGAATAAAACCATCAGAAGTTATTACACGATACCCTGCGTTAGCTGAACCACCGCCGTTAAACGCTAGGGAGAGTATTGATGCGCTGGTCGGTGCGACGGCATCGCGCTTAGGCATTATCCATTGTTTAACTTCGATTAATGTATTGGTATCCCATAATTGCACGGTTCGATGGGATGTACCGGTAAGTAAGTAATCACCGTTATTAGAAAAAGCGACTGCCGTAAATGATAAGCCGCGTGAGAGTGCTGAAGTCGCTAGCGGTATTTCTCCTTTTGATTCGCCTGTTGCTGTATCCCATAGTGCTGCTTTGTCATATTTAGCCATCGTAAAAGCCAGCTTGCCATTGGGCGACAATTTAACTAATTGCACTTCTGCTTGATGCGGCCAATGCTGCAGCAGTTTTGCTGTTTGTAAGTTCCATAATTTAGCAGAATAGTCATCAGAGCCGGTGAGTGCTAAATTTTTTCGGCTATTAAAATCAACCGAAGAGACTCTCGCTTGATGATAATAGACTTGCTTTACGCCGCCATTACGAACATCGAATAGTGCAGCGGTGTGGTCGGCAAGTCCTAGAAGTGCGAGCTGCGCATTAGGAAGCAAACTAATATCGAGGATTTCACTGGGGGCGGTCCAGTAAGACATACTAGTGCCGTTTTTAGTATTCCATAACACCATGGTTTGAGGCGTAGCTGTAATCGCGTAATTAAGGTCGGGCGAGAAAGCGGCATTGGTGACTTCAGAAAACTGCCCTTGT
Source organism: uncultured Gammaproteobacteria bacterium (assembly GCA_963968645.1). Taxonomy (GTDB): domain Bacteria; phylum Pseudomonadota; class Gammaproteobacteria; order Pseudomonadales; family UBA7434; genus UBA7434. The sequence goes on from CAXAHI010000087.1 coordinate 7,816, forward strand.
TTATGATTCCAATTAAAGCGTCGTGCGTTATCACTGGCACGCCATAGGCTACTGCCATGATTAATAGAACCGACAATCGCTAGTGATCCATTGTCACTTAATTCGGCAGAATATAAACCTTGCACGGCATATTCAAAACTGGATTCGGGAGGGCTGCCGCCAGAGCAAGCTATTAGTAATAGCGGTAAGCTGAGAAGCGTTAGAGACAGCCTAAAAATATGCAGAGATAAAAACATAAACCACACTCAAGAGAATTTTATGTAAGCGCTAATTTGTATTAGATAAACACTATGTTATCGCTAAAACACTAATAAACCTAAGCAATCCTAAATCAAAAGCTATGTTAAATCTAAGTCTGCCAGCAATAATGGTTTGTGATTAAAAAATGGATGAGAAATAGAAAGGCGGTGTATATCGCTTGATCGCGTCCCTAGACAGAAGGTGAAGCCAGGAATAAATCATACGAAATAGAGAAAGGGTATTAATACTCGCTGAGTATATGGGGCTAGTACCGCTGCCCTGAGGGATAGCAGTCGGTACTAGTCCATAAACCTAAAACAAACGTGATAAGTGAAGATTAAGCGTTAGCAACTAATTCGCTGTGCGAGTAGTGCAGGCTTTCAACTAACTGATCTTCAAGATCAAATCGCGAAACTAATGTTTCACCTAATACAGATAATTCACGTGCTAGCTGTGGATTGATAACGCCATGAGAGAATATCTCATCAAAGCTATCGTTAAATGCCAAAGCAACTTCAGTTGTTTTGCTGACCTGTGGATATAGGCGACGTGCTACGTCTAAGCCTTTACCGTCATTAAATTCTTCTGCTTCTTGAATCAAGTGATCGTACACTTCGAAATGACCAGCCGAGATGTAATCAACCATCAATTCACAAAAGTGACGCAAGCCTGCAGCGGTATCTTTTGCATAAATAGATGATGAGTCATGAACACCGCTAATGGTGCAAAACTCAACGATTAATTCTTGTCGTTGCTGCATCCAGCCATCAAGAATCTTGCTTACGCCGCCCCAGCGTTCTTTAGTCGATTTACAGTTATCTAACATCACATGTTTCCTTTTTTAGACCTATCACCAGTGTGTTACTGATGGCGTTGAATAAACGCATTGTTATATTCATGTAGCGATGACAGTGTTATGTCAGTCACTTGATTTCAGGCTCCTGCCTTTTGAGAATTGCCATCCAGATGGCATGAAGTCTTTAATTCCTGCTGCAAAAAATGAGATTGAAGCTTTCGTGTTCACACTCGAACCAGTCACCACGGAGTGATTGGATTCACATAGTTATCGTGAAAGTTACTATTGAGCTTAGAAAAGGAATGGCACTTTCTCAAGAAATCAGTACGCCAACAATTAACAATAATTTTAGGACTAAGCTATATCTTATTGTTTTATATGAGAAAATTGATTAAACAGGGTGAGAGTTGAGCGCTATAAAAATTCCGTTAAAAGCGGTAATTGATAGTAAGCGCTAACTAATAAGGGGTTTTAGTGTGTTAATTGATCAGCTAGGTATTCTTGTTGCGAAGTTGAAGCAGCCAAGCAATTGCGATACAGCTGAAAGCAATAACGGTCCATCCTGGAATACTAAGACCTAAAAACCGCCAAGCAACTTCGGCACAGTTACCGTCGCCTCGAAGTAATATGCTCAGTGCATCGGCAAGTGGGAAGGTTTGAAAAATAAAATCGATACTGGGTCCGCAAGCCGGTGCTTGGTCGGCGGGCAGGCTTTGTAAGTAGAGCTGGCGTGATGCAAAGCCTGCGCCTGCCATGGCTATTAAGGTGCCTATGAGAGAATAAATTCTAGCGCCTAATAAGGAAGGATTATGCAATACAGCAAGCAGGCCAAGCCCGCCAGATAGAAGTAAGAAAAAGCGCTGGGTAATACACAAAGGGCAGGGCTCTAAGCCTTCTACATATTGGAGAAAGTAGCCAAAACCTAATAAACAGACAACACTAAGAAAAATACCAAGACGAAGATGTTGCGTGGTTAAAAGCGATTGAAAATTTAACATTGTTTTCTCCAAAGTGATCAGCCTAAGGACTGGGTCACAATTGTCTTCAACTATAATGAAATTTAGGCATTGGCTTTTATTTTAGATGCTTTCAGCCAATAGACCTTAAGTATATTGCATAAAACGCCAAAATGTACGGCAAAGTGGTATGACAGACAGGTACAACAGACAGGTACAACAGACAGGTACAACAGACAGGTACAACAGACAGATACGGCAGACAAGTTAGTAGGATAA
>CAXAHI010000088.1:0-10070 GCA_963968645.1 uncultured Gammaproteobacteria bacterium
AATTATCATTAATAAAACCATAAGGTCAACTATTATGTTGGGAGAGTTAATAGTGAGTTTATTTGCCATGTTATTGCTATGACCGAAACGTTTCATAATGAAAAAAAGGTATTAGCTTCGGCGTCTTTGTTTTAAAAAGCCAAGTCCACCGATGGCAGTAAAGAATAACCATGCAGCAGCAGGTACAGGAACAGCGGTTGAACCACCGTCGCCTGTTGATGGTGTTTCAGTAGAGGCCGAGAGTGAATCGATGAAGCCTTTAATTTTTAGCTCTTTTCCTCCGCCAGCAGTAAATTTGAGTTCCATTTTACGATGGTCAGTATCAAAGTCACTTAAGTTTAATGTTAGTGGTAAAGCGGTGTCAGAAAAAACGGATTTTGAACTGTCTTGTAGCTCAATTTTGAATTTATCATAATCCATGCTGAGTGCGTCGCCGTCTTCAAAGCCGTTAACGCTGCTACGGAAACTATCATCCTTGTCTTCTATTTTAAATTTATCTTTATTATCTTCAACGGTTAACTTTATATCATTGCTGACATTCGAATCTGTAGCTGTGTCTTCGCTATTGTAAACTACGGTTCCTGAAGCAGAGGCGACAGTAAATGAAAAATTGATACCGTTAGTATACTCGTCCTTATTACCGCTGCCGCCTGTAGGGGCAATGGTATTATCTACCGAGAAACTACCGTAAATGATGTCATTGATAGCAAAGCCAAAGCTATCGGGATCGTCTAATTTTTTATCTTCGATTAGATCTACTGAGCCACTAAATGTATAAGTCACAATTGCTGCATGAGTAAACATTGATGCGCAAAAAACGATAGCAGTAAGGAGTATTTTAAATGCTAGAATTGAGGTCAGATTTTTGGTGGATTTAACTTGTATATTCATTTTTTAAGCCCTTTATTTTTTTCAAGTCTGCTTTAGAACTTGTAAGCATTAAAGCTAAAAGTCCATTTAAATTTGAATACTTCAATTAGACTAATATATATACGCTTTAGTCGTCAAATTAGTTACGACTCGTTTTTAGCTGTTTTTGCTATAAGATATTAATAAGTAATCAAAAACATAGACTTGTTGAGATATTTATTTACATTACAATATGGTCTATGTAGCGAAAAAATGCTCAATATCAGCTAATTAACCATCCAACGCGGGTAACTGCTGGGCATGGTTTTATGGTTAATGTTGTTAATATCGTCGCTTTTTGTGTTTTGAATTATGCTGACAGTTAAATTCAAATTAACTATCGACTTCATCTTGTTGTGCATTATTTGTTAGGATGCTGCTGCGATACACCTTTTATTGGATTTATGATGAGTAAATTAGCAACTAAAAAAACGCTTAATAGCGCTGACGCCATATGCCGGGAATCAGGTGCAAGGTTAACTGAAAAACGCAAACGGACATTAACCGTGTTACTTGATGCGCCTGCACCGATGTCGGCCTATGAGCTCAAGGATGAATACGAAAATCGGTATAAGGACTCGCTGACGGCTATGTCTGCTTATCGCATGTTAAATTTTCTTGTCGATGAAATGCTCGCCCATAAACTCCACTCAGTAAATAAATACACGGTATGTGAGCATATTAACTGCAGCCACGCACATGAACTGCCGCAATTCCTTATTTGCGATACCTGCCAATCGGTATCCGAGGCTGGCATTAAGAAAGATACCCTCAAAAAGCTCAAAGCTGATGTAAGCGAAACAGGGTTTGCCCTTAACAATCAACAACTTGAACTTCATGGTATTTGTCATAGTTGTCAGCCTGCGCAATAATCGACAAGCTCTGTACTCGCTCAAACAACTTCAGCACTCGTTAACGACATCTATAATTCCGATTAATAAATCCCCTTAATAAATACTCCCTTAATCTTAATCAATAGCCCTTTTGTGTGCCAGCTGTGCACTATTGGGCAGTACCCTATCTAAACTCATCCAAGTACTCGCTCAAACATCGATTAAAAAGCCATAAAATCCCCATAAAATAAAATGTTCATATTTTATACTTGTATCTTATAAATGATATGTTATATCATAACTAAATCGAGAGATGATGTGCGTGCGTAGACACCGTAACTGGTTGTGGTTCGGGAGGGTTATAGCCCGAGAGAGCCTCGCATCAGAAAACGAAAATAAGAAGGAGCTCGCACTCCATATGATTCGCAGAACTAACAAATAAAGAACTAACTAATAAAAGGTATTTATCATGATGAACAAAATAGTTGTAGCCGCATTTTTAGGAGTATTCGCTTTCTCTGCTAATGCACAGGATGAACATGCTGGTCATGCTGGCGATGTAGATTCAGTTTTTGAAAATGGCGTAATTGAAATAGAAACTGGTATTCCATTAACCAACGGCGGTTTTCTTTTTGAGTCGGAATTTGGTGAGCTAGGCAATCCCTATGGTACTGATGAGCCAGGTTTCGTTTTAGATGACGGCAGTTTTAGCGCTGGCAACGTTTTAGGCTTTGAAGTGCAAAGCGTTTTAATTATGACGGGACCATGATCTCGTCAGCTTATGGCGTTAAGTGCCATGAGTAAAATATTGTTTAGTTTTTTAGGTTCTACTCTCGTTTAGTCATGAATTATTGCTCTATGCCAGCCTGTAATCGCCCTTTTGAATAAAGAAATTTTATTCCCATAAGCCCTTTGGCCTTTTGAAATCCTTGTAATTGTATTGCTTGATGAGTGTTTGAGGCCGTTATTTTCTGGTTTATGTTGTTATCTGGCCTAATAACTGAGCTTGTATAATCACTGTTTGCATTAACACTAATGTTTTAACTTGTTTGTGTGTCCCATAAATACACGTTAAAGTGTTATAGGTAAAATGAACAACAACAGCGATAGAGCGGATAAAGAGATAGATTATGAAAGCAAGCGATGTAAAAAAAGGCAATGTTATTGAGCACAATAATGCTGTGTTTCAAGTGAGAGATATTGAAAAATCTTCAGCGCAAGGCCGCGGTGGTAATGTGACGTATCGGTTTACCATTTACTCTGTCGCTAATGGTAATAAAGTTGATTTAGTTCTACGAGCCGATGATGATTTAAAAGAGCTGGATCTTTTGAGAAGAGAAAGTACTTTCTCTTATATGGACGGTGAAGCTTTTGTCTTTTTAGATATTGAAGATTATTCATCGTATACATTAGATGCCAATGTAGTGGGTGATATGGCTAACTATATTACTGAGGGGCTTGAAGGTGTATTTGTTCAGTTAATCGATGATTTACCTATTGCCATTCAAATGCCGGCCACAGTGATATTAGAAGTGGTTGATACGCCCCCTGAATTAAAAGGTGGTTCGGCAACTAAGCGAACAAAGCCAGCTAAACTGAGTACAGGAATCGAAATACATGTTCCTGAATACATTGCTAATGGTGATAAGGTACAAGTCTCAACGGTAACCGGTGAGTTTGGCGGGCGGGCATAAATTGAAAAAAAATAAATTTATTAAGAGTGTTATTGATTGTTTTTATCGAACGATCGATAGCCTTATATGCGCCGTCGCGTTGATAGTTGCACGCGTTTTTCTGATATGTTTATTTATCAATATTTCTATTGTTAAAGCAGAGCCCACAGTGCGTCTAGATACCAATATGGGCGTTATAGAAATTAATTTACGTCCAGATATTGCGCCTATACATGTCGAGAATTTTTTACAGTATGTGAATGATGGCGATTATAACAACAGCTTTATTCATCGCAGTATTGCTGGCTTTATTGTGCAGGGCGGTGGTTTCACCTTTATAAATCAACTCTTTGATTATGTACCCGTTGACCCAGCCATCGTTAATGAATTTGCATTATCCAATGTGCGCGGCACTGTCGCCATGGCTAAAGTAGGCAGTGATCCAAATAGTGCAACCAGCCAGTGGTTTATTAATTTAGCCGATAACGCTTCAAATCTTGATTTCCAAAATGGTGGCTTTACCGTGTTTGGTGAGGTGAGTGTAGGGATGGATGTTGCCGATGCTATTGCTGCGCTGCCCACTGTTAATTTTGGAGCTCCCATTGGTTCTGCGCTTCCTATGCGTAATATGCCCAATGCAATACCAGTTGTTTGGGAGAGTCATTTGGTCATGATTAATAATGCAGAACAAAAAGGGTTATTCATTCCGATGTTGCCTAATTTATTCTATGGGGTTTTAGCGGCGTTTATTTTTATAGTGGGTAATAAAATTAGAGTCCGAAAAAAGGGCCAATAAATATTTTATATGCCTTTTTATTTTTTCGTCAATTTTTTAAATGATGAATAAATCGCTTCTCTGTCGATTAGCTAGTATTTTTATCCCTCCCGTTTTCTGATACAACTTCGCAATAAGTTGACTCTTCTTTTCTGAAGACAACAGGGACCATTACGGTTTATTAGTACATTACAGAGTATTATATAAAGGCACGAAGAGTTAATAACTATGCAAAGAACCAATGATTCATTTATTACCGAATTTTTTAAGTGGAAATCTGCAGGAGGCGTACTCCTTATTGTTTCAGCTTTAATGGCCATGGTGTTTGCAAATACGCCTTTAAAAATGTATTACCAATTATTACTTTCGACACCGGTAGAGGTGCGTGTTGGTTCATTGGAGCTTGCTAAGCCGCTATTGCTTTGGATAAATGACGGTCTAATGGCGGTATTCTTTTTTCTTGTGGGGCTTGAACTAAAAAGAGAATTATTAGAAGGCGAGTTGGCAGATAAAAGAAATATTATATTGCCAGGCGTTGGTGCTATTGGCGGTATGTTAGTGCCTGCATTAATTTATTTATATTTTAATTATGACGACCCTGTTGCTGCGCAAGGTTGGGCTATACCTGCGGCAACGGATATTGCATTTGCATTAGGGGTATTAACGCTATTGGGGCCGAGAGTACCGCTGTCTATAAAAATATTCTTAACATCGTTAGCAATATTTGACGATATTGGTGCCATACTGATTATCGCGTTTTTTTACACTTCCAAAATTTCATTGTCAGCGTTATTAATTGTTGGCCTATGCTTACCTATTTTAGCTTTTCTTAATAAACGAAATATTATTTCTACTAGTCCTTATATATTTATTGGTGCAATCATGTGGGTAGCGACCATTAAATCGGGCGTGCATGCCACTCTAGCCGGTGTTTTATTGGCCATGTTTATTCCTATGCGCTGTGAAACCGATGAAAATTTTTCACCTTTAAAAAATCTGGAGCATGATTTACATGCCGCCGTTGTCTTCTTTATTTTGCCGATGTTTGCATTTGCCAATGCGGGCATTGATTTTAGTAATATGGGTGTTGATGCATTATTCCATGATGTTTCGTTGGGTATTACGCTAGGTTTATTTTTTGGTAAGCAGTTTGGAATATTTGGAATTTGCTGGCTGTTTATTAAACTCAAAATTGCAAGCTTGCCCCAAGGTATGGATTGGACAAGGCTCTATGGGACTGCCGCATTATGCGGAATTGGATTTACCATGAGTTTGTTTGTAGGCTCGTTAGCGTTTGAAGAGACAGGTGTTAATTTACTTTTTGATGAGCGCCTAGGTATTATTTTGGGTTCTTTGATATCCGGTTTGGCAGGCTATTTTATTTTGCGTATGAGTTTGGATAAAGAGAGTTCAAGTCGATTAAAAAGTGATGCCTAGCTGTTAATAAAGCGGAGCCAGAACACTTGATGCACTATGAAGTATAAAACAGAGTAGTTAAAAATCGGGCTGGCTTCTTTAAAGTTAATGCCATGCTTTTTAAGGTTGATAGCACTTTTGTTGTTGTCCCATTCAAACATCAGTTTAAGACTTCTTCCAATTGATGCATATACATCTATGGATAAAAATAACTCATTAATCAATATGTATTTGTATAAAATCAATGAAGGCAAAAACTGTAAGGCTATTGTTTTCAGGAAACCAGGAAACCAGGAAACCAGGAAATGGAAACGGGGTAAGACCAGTAGGAATATTTCTACCAGCTCACTTTCGCAAAGATATTTATATTGATTATTAGTAGATAAAAATGGAATACGATTGAAACATTGTTTTTACGTTCAGATTAATTGTTGAGTATGTACCTTGTAAGCCTAGGACGGGCTTGCTCAAATAATGATATAGTGTATCATTATCATCTATTCTTATTTATACCTCCTTTATTAAGGCTTTGATAAGAAATACATTGCCTCTGTTATAGCAGTAAAGATTAAGCCGTTTAAGCGCTAAACAAATGAAGTCATAATGAAAAACATACAAGCCCTTGCTGATAAAGCAGCCATCACTTTATCATTTATTTGTACTATTCATTGCCTAGCGCTGCCCTTAGCGGTTGTGTTGCTGCCCGCATTAGCCGTGTTAAATCTAGAAGACGAAGCCTCCCACTTGTGGATGCTCGCTGCAGTAGTGCCGACTAGCCTATTTGCGCTGACTATGGGCTGCAAAAAACATAAAAAATTGGCTGTGATGATTTTTGGCTTAGCTGGCTTAGCCGTTTTGATTGCAGCAGTATTGCTTGGCCACGATATTTTGAATGAAGCTGGTGAACAGATATTGTTAGCGACAGGTGCCATTATTATTGCACTAGGGCATTTACGAAATCACCAATTATGTAAGCGTTCATCTTGTGAGTGTCATTCATAACGCCATTTATTAGTCCATTTATAAGTCACGCTGCATTGTCATTAACAACATTTATTTTTTATTCATTTAATCCATAAATCTGTTTCGATTTTGAGTTTTCTGCCATGACAATATCTACTTCTAGAATCAAAGCCGTCCCCACCAATATTATTACTGGCTTTTTAGGTGTAGGTAAAACCTCAGCTATCTTACATTTATTAAAATCAAAACCAAACAATGAGCGTTGGGCCGTTTTGGTGAACGAATTTGGTGAAATAGGTGTGGATGGCAGTTTGTTTCAAGGTCAACACAGCGAAGAAGGTAAGGTATTTATTCGTGAAGTGCCTGGGGGTTGCATGTGCTGTACTTCAGGTTTACCAATGCAAATAGCGCTTAACCAATTACTCTCTCGCGCCAAACCAGACCGCTTATTAATTGAGCCGACAGGGCTTGGCCATCCAGTTGAAGTGTTAGAAGTATTAACCACCGAATATTATTTTGATGTTTTATTAATTGAAAAAATTATTACTTTAGTGGATGCGCGAAATCTTTCTGATAAGCGTTATACGGAGCACGCCACGTTTAATCAACAAATTGCCATAGCCGATATTATTGTGGGTAACAAACAAGATCTCTATCGGCCAGAAGACAAAGCTGAGCTTGAGCGTTATGTGAAAGCAAAGGCTTTGCCAGAAGTAGAGCTTATCTTTGCTGAGCAAGGTCAATTAGCGCTAGAGGTTTTACAGGGCCCAACAGCGGCTTCAGTGACTGCGAATAAACACAACCATACCGAGAGAGCTGAGCAAAAAGGTTTGGCAGATATACCTTTACCTGAGTCAGGTTATCTGACGGCTATTAATCAAGGTGAAGGGTTTCATAGCATAGGTTGGCGATTTGATGCTTTCAAAGTGTTTAATAAAAAAGCATTGTTTTTATTTTTAACCGGTATTGTTGCCGAAAGAATGAAGGCCGTTTTTATTACCGAAAAAGGCATTTACGGTTATAACCTCACTTCTGATTATCTAACCGAAATAGCGTTAGATGATTGCATAGAGAGTCGTATTGAAATAATTGCCAGCGAAATGTCTGACCAATGGGAAGCGCAGTTGTTAGCTTGTGTGCAAGAGGCTGACGAATAACTGATTAAGAAACAGATCTGCTGATCCGGTTTTCCAAGGTAAATATTGTTGATAAATCACTGTTCTGTATACATATCAAAAAAATACATATAGAAAATCTAAATAACTATCAACGTTAAGCAGGGATATAAAGAGATAAGTTTATTTTTCCTCTTTATATTTTCGCATTCCCAGAAACGACAAACATAAAGCTAAACTTATGGCGCCCAAGCCATTAAGTATCGGTACACTAAAAGAGCGTGCATCTTCATCTAGTGTGAAGCTTACGGTTAAGTGTAAGTCTTGGCTGATATTTTCAAATTGATACTGCGGAGCCGATGTTTGCGCCACATTATTCACGGTGACGTTTTCTACACGAAAGCCATTGTCTGCAATAAATTCAAAAAAAGCATTACTGCCTGACGGGTAAAATCGTTTCTGGCCGGCACTAATACGACCGCCACTACCGCCTAATGGCATACAAGTGCCAAGGTCTTGCCATGCATTCCCGCCTGTTGGATTTGATTGCCCCGCCCACCATTTTGTTACATAGGTATTACCTTGGTATGAGACGGTCTCGCCGCCGACGTAGGTACGTGTCGGATCCCATTCTGGGTCAGCGCATGTCACTTCAACGTCGCTACTTAAGGCCACTGTGGTGGTTATTTGGTAAAAGGGAATAACGCTTAAACTAGGATAATTATTAGGGCAGGCGGCATTGTTCGTTTCAAAGGTAGAAAACGAATAATTACAGGTTTGTTTACTATCTTCATCAACCGCACCGTCGCTATCATTATCCCAGCCGTCTGCAATTTCTATGATAGTGGATGGTGATTGCGGCTGTACCCATTCCCAAGTATTCATCTCATTTGCCGGAACTGGGTTTTTAATCCATTCAATCAGTTGTCGATTAGTGACAAACCAAACATCGTTATGAGTATTGGCGTATTGAATAAAATCATTAACGGCTTGCACGTGTTGTGGGTTAGAAAGCCAACCGGCATGTAAAAAGATACCCAGTGGGGCGCGGTTACCTTGATGACGCTGATCAAAATTATGAGAAAAAAGATTCAATAAGCTATCTCTCGTACCCGGTGGATCCATAACAGCCATGGGTCGATTGGCTTCATCTAGTAGCATCCACATTGGCACTTGCCACAAACCTGGATAGTTATATTGTGGGCATTCTCCAGAATGACATTCCTGTGCACCCATTGAATCTAATGTATAAGGCCAGATAAATTCAGCGGCATTATTTGATAATAGGCCAGGTGCTTCGGCTATCGAGCTATCGTATAAAAAACCTTCTTCATGCAAAACAGCCGTTGATAAATCACTGTGTTGTAAAAAAGGTGCACGAAATCCCACAACATCGGCAAGCGGTATTTCCGCGATATTGGATAGTGCTTCGCGAGCCCCCACAATTTCTGCCCGCCATACATCGTAGGATGTCTGCGTGTCGGTAGTGTGTGTCATGGTATGTACAGCAATTTCATGACCCTGAGCATAACGCTGCTGGACCAAATGATAATTCGTGTAGTTGGTACTCACATAATAAGTAAAGGGCACAATAGAACCGTTAGGGTTGCTATGTTGTTGGCCAGCAATTTGTTCAGTGAGATCAGATGCGGTCTCATGCAAGGCATCATCAAAGGTGATGACGACGAACTGCGGTGTTTCGCTGCGTGAGAGGCCTGATGGCAGTTGAGGCGATGCACAGTAGCAGTCGGGAGCAATACAGCTTGTCGCGCAACTATAGGCTTGCGAGGCAATAGAGGTAGCGCCGAGTATTAGCGAAAAAATAAAACTAATAAATAACGTTAGGTCGTTTGTTGTTCTGGCTCTTGGTGTATTCATATAGCTGTGTATTTCAAAAGACTCATTTTCGTTAGCTTGGCTAATTATTGAATATATCCTACAGGATGATCATAAATCGATCAATCGACGCGCTATATGAAAGCGTTAGATATTAGTAATGTTGCGATAGCGGGGGCTCAAATAGCCTTAGGCGGGGCTTAAGGAGTGCTTAAATACTTCTTAAGCATCCTTAAAATAATGTATACAGCTTTAAATCTAGGTGCTTATATTTTAGAGAATTAAACAATTACTGCATGCATAACTAAATATAGATAGATGGGGTGTAAATTAGGTGGCAAAACTTCTTTTCTAAGAGCTAAACCAAGACTTACTAATACAGAGCCTAACAACCAAGTTACTGCTGCAGCGGGCATGACGGAGACAGCAATCATAACTAATGCAGGAGGACTAAAATATTTGATGAAAATAATTGACTATAAAATGGCGTATCAAGGGGGCGTGGGCATAAGGAATAATGAGGAATCTCAAAAAAATGGTGCCCAGACGC
>CAXAHI010000089.1:0-9767 GCA_963968645.1 uncultured Gammaproteobacteria bacterium
AACTCGTCGATAAGCCATACTATAATCGAACAGCATTAATGAATCGTTATTGAATAAGAGCGCACTCACATAAGTGGTCTGAAACAACGATAGAACATATAAAAATAATATAATTATTTTCAACCCTAACAAGACACGTCACCGTTTATGCAAGCTATGCAATCGGGTTCAGAATGACCCCACTCTCACTCACCATTGAAAAACCGTTTTGCCACTAGATTTTAATAATTAAAAAAATCATTCAAAACGATTGATCAAAAATATTCCTACTGATTCTTTTTTTTCTTGGAATATTACTTTTTTATAAGAAGCGACAAAAAGGATAAAATAAATCAGACTTGAAGCAGCGTAGTGATGCCTGGCACTTATTGGGCTATACGAAATCTCACTATCAAAGAGACCATAGAAAACAAACAGGCTTAATGATTTTATCAATTAAGCGACATCTAAAACCAAAGTGTATTAATATATTTAAACGACAGTTATGACCCATAAGAAAGAAACAGCAAGTCCAATGAGCACGCAAGCCAAATATCTAAAGCTGTTTAAGCATTAAATATTAAGTATGAATACTTATATCGAAATAAGTGTTTATCTTGTAAATTGTGCGCCAAATAAGGAGATTCACTTTTGCTAATTATACGGACATTTTTGGGTGGTAAACTAGATCACATTAGCACTTGGGGGCAAGGACGCTCGTTTAATAAGCAAACAGCAGTCAATCCCGCGACTAATTTCCAGATGCAAATCAACATCATCATTCAAGAACAGCAAGAGCCTGCCCGTCACTCTACTACCCTCGACAATGGCGCACACTACTGCTTTGCCACCTGCACTGCAGCCGACAGCTCGGCTGTAACCCAAGCATTTCTGTTAGATCATAAAGTTATCGGTATTGTCGAGCTACTCACTCCTCGCGAGTTAGAGGTGTTGAAGGCTATTGCCAACTCCAAAAACACAAAGAGCGGAGCCGATAAACTGCATATTAGTGAAAGAACGTTTGCCAACCACCGCTTTAATGTTAGAAAAAAAACCGGCCAGCAAGCAGCAGATGTTTCACAATTTATTTTTGACTATTCCAATGTCGAGCTATTTATTTCAATGTTGAAATGATTCCAAAAAAAACCTATAAAGAATGCCTAAATAAATCCTATAGGTGGCTGAAGAGTTTTCTGCTCCTGTACTAGCCGGCCGTTAATTGCTTAAAGCACTCACCCTTAAACTGCCAATTCAAAACCACCCCCCTTTTATCAACTACCAACCATCAACTATCAACTATCAACCACAGGCTGCGTCAACAAACTCATTAACAGCAATCCTTGTGCAGTAGCATGTAAAGTATCCTTCGGCGCGCCTAGCTTTATCCCTCTACTATAAAAACCCATATGCCGTGTATCCGATATTGCTAGCAATGATTGAAAGTCTCCCCATCCGCCATCGCTGGACTGAGCATCAAGAATATTTTGTATCCATTGATGCTTAACTGCTTGTACAGCACCGGTATCCACCAACATTAATACACGCTGCAAATACACATCGATTAAACGAGGATCCCAAGTTAACTGCTTTATTATCATTGTTTGTAACTGCTTAACCTGATCTGCCATTGCAGTCTTGTCGCCACAGGTTTTATCCTGCCTAAAACGCAGACCCATCAATTGATGGGTTACACAGGCCGGACTAATAGGATGTGTTTCAGGACAAAAGTTAGATTTTTTCTGGCGTTGAATAATATCGAGCTGGGCTAGCCCTGCATCGCAAGTTAAGCCATAAATGAAATACAAATTATAATCTGGAAGATGGAATAAAAATTCGGGGTTTACCGAAACGTTTGCGTAAGGTAAAAATAATGGCTGCCAAACACCTAAGGAGTCTGTATCAATATAGTTTTTATGATACTCATCATATATCTGTAATAAACGATAATCCTGAGTGATTTCACTACTGCGCTTTATCATCCACCACAACATCGCATTGTTTTCTTTCAATGCTTGTTCATGGTTATCTACCATCCAAACGATTGATTGCTCTAAGCTGTTGGATATTTTATCCGGCGCAAGCTGCTCAATACTTTGGTTATTCTGAAACAGTAAATACGCATAAAACATCACCGACAGAGTTGCAACAAAAAACACGCCCAGCACAATTTTTTTAATCATTACCATCCCTTGTATGTAACTTCCCTGAAAAACAAACACCTAAAAACAACTGACCAAAAAAATATTAGGTGAAGCAAAAAACTGGCCGCCTTAGTAAAGCAGACACGTAAATAATCGCAGACAGGTTCAGACTTTAATCTGCAGGTTCAAACTTTTTCTTTGCAAAGGTTTAACTCGACAAATAAGCCGCTAGCTTAAAATCAATTATTTTTTATTTATTGCTTTTTTTAATCGCAGCCAAACTCACCAAGCCCTATAAAAACAAAAACGCAGCGGCAGGAACAGGCACCACACTAGCACGAGATAAAGCAACGCCAATAAGCTAATGCTCAGTACTCACACTGTAGTTATAAGAAAAGTTTAAATAATTGCCGTTAGCAGTATGAAAATCGGGATAGATACTGGTTGGAAGTCCAAACTGGCCATTAGACATATCGCCATTGGTTATGGGAAATGCATTGTCATCGCTTTGACAGACATCACACAGCAGCCACATATCATCGCGTGTAGAAGCAGCCGTTGCCATTTCCGAATATGCCGCCTGCGATGCTACCTGCCAACCATCAGCAATCAATCCAAGCGCGTCATTGCTTGCAACCGTAGTCCACGATGAGTTAACAGTCTGGCTTAATTTAAGGTAGTCGGTATTGGTTTCGGTATTGGTAAAATAAGTGCCGTTATCCACAAGCGCAGCTAACGAGTTTGAACTGGCAAAAACAAACAGACACGCAGAAAAGCGCATTAAATAGACCTTCATT
Source organism: uncultured Gammaproteobacteria bacterium (assembly GCA_963968645.1). Taxonomy (GTDB): domain Bacteria; phylum Pseudomonadota; class Gammaproteobacteria; order Pseudomonadales; family UBA7434; genus UBA7434. The sequence goes on from CAXAHI010000089.1 coordinate 2,918, forward strand.
CCTTAATCTCCCTATTCCATTTTATAGCTATCTTCTAGTAATCTTCTAGCTATCCTCTAGCTATCCTCTAGCTATCCTCTAGCTATCTTCTAGCTATCTTCAAATTACAGGCCGTCCGGTGAATATGAAGCCCCTAAATCTATGATTATTACAGCAAAAATATCAAATATTGCTTTAACAAGCAATTATTATTCAAATATCGCGTTATATTAAAAACGTTAGGCTAATACTAGGACTCAAAAATTCTATCGTTTTTTATTTTACGGAGTGTAGCAAGTGTTTCGACGCTCAAACTCAGTGTTGTGACGCTTAAAGCCCTAACCTTCTATAAATATCACCACTTAGCTGAGCATTTGAACACAAAATGAATAAATAAAAAAAACCACCAAGCTTTATAAGTTAGCTTGATGGTTTTCCATACTACTATTCCATACGAGAAATTAAATTTACATATCTAGACGCAAACTCAAATTCAGCGTATTTGGCGCCAGCATAATACGATCGTTAGTCGTAAAATCTATACGGAACGAAAGCGCTTCTGTCGCATAAAAAGCCGTAGTAAACACCACGGCTCATTTTTAAGCTATTCAATTAAATTGAATTTTTTTTCATTCTTACCGCACCTAAGCCCAGCATCGACAGACCTAAAGCTAACAAGCCTGCACCGCCCATAGCAGGAACGTTTTTACTTAGCTCTACTGAAGAGGCTAATATAATGACCTCAGCCATATCACCATCGCTAGGATCATTAGGATCAGTACCATGCAATACCTCAATCGTATTTCTTATTGAATCACCGTCTATATCAATATCACAAAGATCACCCATTGAATCGTTATCAATGTCGGATTGGTCTGCATTAGCAATCTCTAAGCAATTATCAACAGTGTCATAAATACCATCGCTGTCGCCATCGGGAGCGGTTACTACAATCGCAATAACCTGCTCTGTTGTGCCGCCTAAATCATCGGTCACAGTAATAACAAAAGGATCTAATCCTGTAAAACCTACTCCTGGCACATACGCCCACATACCGGTTATGGTATTGATTAGCGCTTGCCCGTTAATAGGAGGGCTCGTTAATTCAAAATAACTGAGGTCGGTTAAACCATCAATGTCGCTCGCAATAACTCTGCCAGATACCGAAACGGATTGCGTGGTGCTTGCACCGAGAGTGCCAGTAATAACAGCCGGTGTATCGGCTACCGAATTCGTTGCTTTAGAAAATAAAACCCTTACTTCGTGATCACCAAAAACATTTTCGAGGGTAAAACTTTCGCTTACCGGAATAGATACGCCATTCACCGTTATATATTCAATTTGAAACCCAGGACTCACGGTGAAATTAATATCTTGCTCACCACCTGAAGCAATCCTCACCTTACCCAACGGTGTAACACTCCCTGGCACTGGGTCGGTAGAATTACATTCACCATCAAGACGCCATGCTTGGTTTTCACTCACGTAAGGATTAGGTTCTATATTAAGGGGCCACCACTTGGCAAAATATCGCTTGCCCAAATGAGAGACAAGTTGACCGCCCAAATACGTTCTATCAGCCATCCATGCCGGCTCCTCACAAGCGATGTCTGCAACGTTAATAGGCTCAACAATTACGTTAAGCGCATGCGTCTGCTCTATTTGTAAACTAGGGTAACTGTCAGGACATGCTGCATTAGTATAAAACCAAGACTCCGGGTATTCACAGTAGTTAACCGTGTCTTCATCGACACTACCATCCCCATCATTGTCCCATCCATCAGCCACCTCAACACCACCAAAAGGTGCCGTGTACTGCACCCATGGCCACGTTGCCATTTGCTCGGCAGGAACAGGGTCTTTCATCCATTCAACTAACTGACGTGTGGTGACAAACCAGACGTTCTGTTTTTCAGCGGCATAGCGAATAAAATCATTTAACGCGTTAACATTTGACTCAACCTCGAACCAAGGCGCATGTAAGTAAATACCTAGCGGCGCTCGATTACTCGCATAACGGCGATCAAAATTTAATTTCATAAAGTAGAGCATGGTGTAATAATCGGCCTCAGGGTCCATGTTCGCCCAGTGAGCGTCATTACCGTCGAGCATCGACCAGATAGGCACTTCCCACAAACCTGGATAAGGTTGCTCTGGGCAGCTACCGACATAGCAGGCCTGAGCGCCTAGAACATCAAAAGTATAAGGCCAGATATAACTACCACCATCAACGGTTAAATCTTTAACCCACTCACCAATTGAACTGTCATATAAAAAGCCTTGATCATAAAGCACATTCATTGATTCATCGCTGTACATTAAATAAGGTGCTCGAAAGCCTACTAAATCATCCATAGGAATCTGCGCTAATTCCGATAGATGTTTACGCGAGCCAATAATTTCTGCCCGCCATTCATCATGCGAGGTGTATTCACTGGTTGAATGGGTCATGGTATGCACGGCAATTTCGTGCCCTTGGGCATGCCGCTGCTGAACTTTGTGGTAATTAGAATAATTATTGCTGACAAAATAGGTAAACGGTAAAGGTGATCCATTCGGATTAGTATGGCCTTGACCAATAACCTGTTCCGTTAAGTCATAAGCAATATCACCCAGAGCATCATCAACCGTAATGATGACAAATTGAGGCGGCTTGCCACTGACGCCAGCGACTGAAGATGAGGGGCAATGGCAGCTAGGTAAGACGCATTCTGGCGGACACGCGAACGACCACCCTGACGATGCAAACACGAGCAGAACCACACTCAGTAATAGACCACTGAGTCGAGAAGCACGAAATGAGTTTAAGAACCAGAGTGACAGCGAACCGGCGGACACAAGTGATTGGAATAAAATACGCAGCTAACACCCCAATAATGCATAAAAACGATCATAAAATAAGCAATTTACGCAAAAACTTGCCATAAATCAACCTTATTTGATTAAAATACAACCATTTTTAGTGCGGCCAGCCTAAGCCAAATTAGCCTGGCCATTTATCTGGACCGCTACCTGCACGCTTACATGAGATGTTAATTATTGAAGTGGGAAACATCCATTGGGAATAATGATTAACGACTTAAGCCATTAATTAAAAATAGCGACCGTCATTGTTCATTGTTTTTATTGATCGATATAAAAAAACGGCTTTTTTTGAAAAATAAAAAACCGTCCCTCTCCCATCCCTAGGTGATATTAAGCTTTGGTGATATCAAAAACTCTTACTTCAGGGCCATCGGAACACATTTTTTGAATAGCCGTAATCGTCCCGTCTGCGAGTCGAAAAGTAAAATATTTATCATAATGTTCTTTGCTATCCCACACTTCTGTAAACACAAAGTTATTTGGGTTTTTACTATTAATCACTAAATTAATATTCTGACAACCGTCGACTGTGCGAGTGACTTTAAAGCCCTCGCCGCAAACAACAGGAAAAACATCTTTAAACTCATCTTTTAAGGTACCTTCTACTAAAACGCATACTGACATAACACTTCCCTCTTTAAGATTTTTCATAAACCTAAACCCATTGATCTTAGAGAGAGCAAGAATAAAGGTATTTATTATTAGTTGATTCGCCATACAGAAGAGCCGTATTAAATCAATAACCCTACCAGCAGCACCCTATAACAAAGTGTTACAGCACAATTATTCTTAGCACTTATCACCTCTCCTGCTCACCATTAAGTGTACCACTGAACGAATGAATGACTTGTTACAAATTGATACAAGTAAAAGGATTATGGAGATAATTTAACGACAACTAATGATTAAAGTGATTACCGCTTAAGCATAAAAGCGTTAACCACTAGGAGAGCACGATGAATACAATGACTAAAATGACAGTAATCTTTACTCTAGCCTTAAGCACGCATGCAATGGCAGATAGCATTAATGAACGACAGGACAATCAACAAGCCCGTATTAAGCAAGGCGTTGTTAGCGGTGAGATCACTAAAAAAGAAGGGATAAAACTAACAAGACAGCAGGTACAAAACCAGCGCAAAGAAGCACGTTTTAAAGCTGATGGCACTTTTACTAAAAGAGAACGTGCGATTGTGCAGCGAGACTTAACAAAAAACAGTGCCTCTATTTATAAACAAAAACATAATAAGCAAACGCGCTTTTAAAGCCGCATTTTAATAGATAGTAAATCTCACTGAGGTGCGGCTATATTCATTTTTAGCCGCACACAGAGTTTTAATCCTCTGCTCGATACCCAAATAAATTTTGACTAACAATTTTATCTCTTACCGACTCAGGGACATTTTCTTGCCAGCCATCCTTACCTGCCTCAATCATCTCCGCCGTACGTCGAGCTGAAATAGGTAAGTTTTCTTCACTAATATAAGGGCAATCTAACAGTAAATTATTGTCAACTAAATACTTGAGCAAATAACGCTGACTGCTATCAACCTCAACATTGGCCAAGGTCACAATACGATTATCGATTATTGAGGGGTACACATAAACCTGTGTATTATCCTGAAACAACTTACCCATCCCCTCTAATATACCGCCTTCTAAACCTTCATAATAAGCTTGGTTAAATAAGGTGTGGAAATCCAAAACACTCAGCGTTAACGCTAACGGCTCAGAAGTAAAACGACGCAGCCACGAACGTAATCGAAAATAACGGAAATAATCTGAAATCAAAACGCTATGACCCAGTGCATTTAATAAATCGACTCTTGCAAGAAACTCCGCATCACCGTCGGAGGACTCTCCACCCAGCTCAGTCATGGTGATTTCAGCCAAACTAACGATACTCTCAGGCTGTACGCCAGAGTTACGCGCAAAAGTATTTAAACCCGACTCAAACATATCGACATGGACTTTGGTCGGCGGCTTAAATGAGCCGCGAATAATCATAATGGGTGATTTACGCATAACACTGGTAGGAATAATCGATTGGCCGTTGGCATCAAACATTACCGAGCGTGTGCACCAACTGCGTATAAGGTATAAATTCATTAAGCGGTTTTCGACTTGCTCAAACCCATATCCTGCAAATTGAATAAAATCAATTTCTAAGCGATCAGAGTCTAAGCTATCTAAAAGTCTTTGAATAAACGCTTTAGGGGCATTTAGATTGTCATGTAAGTGGTTAAACACACCATGAATGATGTTTGTCCCCATAACCCCTAACGCTTCGCATTGTCCTTGGTTATCATCATCCATCATGCGTACATGAAAGTAGATAGTGCTGTGTGCGGCATTGGGGTGTAGTTGAAAGCGTATACCCACATGACCATGACAGTGGCTATCGCTATTAAAGCTTTTTGCGGCTACGGTAGATGCGTAAGTAAAAAAAGTGGTTTGTTCACCACGGCTTTCACCTAAGCGAGAAACCAACAGACCGTATTCATGATCAAGCATTTGCTCTACTCGCTCATGGCTAACATAGCGCCCTACTTTTCCATAAATTTCGTCGCTAAACTGCATATCATAGGCCGACATCGTTTTAGCCACTGTGCCTGCGGCTGCACCTGCACTAAAAAAGTGCCTTGCAACTTCTTGCCCTGCACCAATTTCGACTATCGTGCCATAGCGGAGCTCGTCAAGATTAATAGCTAAGGCTTTTTGTGCTGCTGTTTGAATGGTGTCTGCGCTATTGTCGTGCATGAATAAACCTTGATTGTAAGAAAAAACTCAGAGGGGTATAGACGTTTTATTTTGAGTTTGAATTATCATAAAAGATAGACATCCATCAAAACAGAAACGATTAAAGAATCACCATTCTAATAGGCTATTGAATTAATTCAATAGCCTTAGGCCTAGAGCAACTTATAAAATCAACTTAAGTGAATAAGTAGTGTAATAGCAATTAGTGTCTCAGTCATTTTTTCTAATATTCCAACTTAGCCCCCAAAGTAAAATCACTTTGATATGCTAATGAGACTTCTACATTTACTCTGCCTCTTCCCTTTATTAAGTTATGCACAAGCGAAGAATCCTAACATTATTATTATCTATGTCGATGATTTGGGTTATGGTGATTTAGGACTTTATCAAGACAGTAAAATCAATGCACCTTCAGTAGATGAATTCGTCAACGCTGGACAGAGCTGGACAAACTTCTATGTCTCCGCCTCAGTTTGGCGGCGCACTATTAACCGGCAACTTAGAGGCATCGTTGCCACCATCTAAAAATATAAAGACCAGCGCCTTGTAATCATCCACAGCTAACGACTGAATAGCTGCAGCCGAACCTAAGCAGGAGACCTGCTTGATAAAATCGCGCCGAGAGGAATTCTGTGACGTTAATATCTTTTTATTCACTATTTTTGCCACCCTTTTTTTATTATTAAGGAAATCCTTTTTTATTATCAATGCAACTTCAAATGGTTATTATGAGATTTACATTACAGCCAACACCTAAAAAATATACTATGACAAAAATGAATACGGGAACAAAAAATCAAATAATATCAATAGCTTAAATGCAAAATCTACAGTAAAATCATCATCCTTTAACAATTAATTTTTCTAAAATTAAGCCCACCGTAATTTAAATATAAATAAAACACATCGTTTAGCTAGCCATGAGCCCGCTTTATTTGTATCAATTTGTAACATGGCCCTTTCTCAAACAATGCTCCACACTCATTTATTAATGATAATAGTGGTCTTAAATAATTTAAGACCGTATAAAAATAGATACTCATTTTTAATTTCACTCAGCCACGTAATCATTTACCTATGCAACACATACAAAAAACAGGCCTCTACTGGCTAGGCAACGACCTTCGCCGCCATGACAATGAATGCTTCGTAAAAGCATCAGAATCGCTGGAACACCTTTTAGTTGTCTATTGTATTGAGCCGCAATGGTTAACTGCGGGTCGCTATCAACAAATCCGTATGGGGC
>CAXAHI010000090.1:0-9691 GCA_963968645.1 uncultured Gammaproteobacteria bacterium
AAACTTAGAATAAGGCCAACGCACTAAAGCTATAAACAGAAGGTAGAACATTAGAAAGACAAAGAATAGCATATTGCTAAAAGGGAATAAATCGGATGTGGTTAGCCAGAGCGGCTAACCAGACTGCCACATTAACTTACTCAGACAGGAAGTTAATGTGTTGCTCTAAATATCAAACAATAAACACGTAAAGAAGAAAGAGATAGCGTTAGCTATAACTCTGACCCCTTCGGAATATAGCCATACCAACAAGTGCACTGAAGAATAACCATGCCGAAGCAGGCACTGGCACAGTAACTGGAGGCTCTGGCTCCCAAGGTGTTAAATCACCGACAAAAACAGGTGGTGAAACAATACCCGAGTTGATGTAATTGTTAGTCACCAAAGAGCCTTTAATTTCACTGGTGTTTTCTGTGTCCGCAAATGGCGCAAGAATAGAGGCACCAAAAACACTATCAATATCGAGCGTTAGTGCTTCATAAAAATTGAAAACCACATTTTCAAATTCATCACCAAAATCAAAATCTTTAATCGTAAAGTTGGCACCAGCCACATTCACTACTGTAGTGATGTCACTATTAGAGAAAGTCGGTGCATTGCCATCAAAAAAGCTGGCATCAACATTGAAAACAAGAATTTCATTAGGCGCTGCTGTTTCACCCGGTGGAATAAGCGTAATGGCGTCTTCATTATCGGGGGTTAAAAAATTACCCGCTTCAATGATACCGTTAGTCGACAGCGTGGATAATTCAGTTGATAGCATTTCAAATCGTGTGCGAATATCTTGAACATTAATACATAGAGAAACTTCGGGTAAAGAAACAGGGCTGCTAGGGCCACCATTATGATAGCCCGCAACCGTCACTGTACCGCCACCATTATTATTGTAGGCATAAACGAGTTGGCCACCAACGGTGATGTCACCACCATTTTCATTATTGAGTATATTAGTAATATTACCGCTGACCGTAATATTACCGCCACCTACATTATTAATGACGCCAGTTGCACTACCACCAATGGTGATATCCCCACCATTAGTATTGGTGATTGCACCGGTAACCGTGTCACCTACAGTGATATTACCACCACCAGAGTTATTGAAACTTGTATTAACAATGCCACCCACTAACACATTACCCGAGTGTAACTGTATGGGCGCAGCAATAATTCCGCCAACCACAAGAGAGCCGCCAAGCGAACCATCTGGCATTAAAGAAGAATTAACGGAAAGTGGACTGCCAGCCGCAATAATGCCGCCAACATAAAGAGAACCTTTTATTTCTGAAGTGCCAGGCGTCAGGTTATTCAATACAATCGTATTGTATTCTTGCATCAATATTGTGGTTGAAACCCACGTAGATGAAATAGTAGACGCGTTAGAAGAGTGAGCCATAAAAAGGCACACTAATACAGAAAAATTCACAGCAAGCTTTAAGGGCTTAAGGCTAGTTTTTATCATTTTTGAAGCCGTGACCGCAGAACGGTTAACAACAAACTTCCAGGATTATATAAATTGATTGGTTAAGGGGGGACCAATCTTGGCTATCGGTATAAATGTGGCTCAATTAACGGTCTAATTAAGCATTCCACTAACACCGACCTTCCAACCTAAAGATAATCGTTAGGATTTGCGCATACTTTATACAGAAACGCCTAAGTTGTCAATGCATCAACTAACGAGATTACAATGCTGCAAAAGGACAGATTCATCCCTCAAAGCCGTTCAGCACCGGCCTGACAGCAAGATTAACTATCAGCAAGGCAAATTTATATCTATCTTAATCGCTTCTATTTTGACCGGAGACAATGAAGGCCCAACATTCAACCCTGTCTATTCAAGATGAGCACCTGAACTCAATAATATAGACCAGACATTAAAAACCAGAGATTAAATGATAAGTATTAAAAAACAGGTATTGAGAGGCAGGGATGAAGAGGTAAGTATTAAAAGCCAGACATTAAAAAAGGCCACTTCATAAAATGAAGCGGCCTTGTTTAATGGTGGGTCGTGCTGGGTTCGAACCAGCGACCAATTGATTAAAAGCCAACTGCTCTACCAACTGAGCTAACGACCCGAAACAATTTTGCATCTACTAAATAAGTGGAGCAAAGGTCTAATCTTATTGGCAAACCATCTTGCCTATAATGCTGCCTGTAGCGAGTAATAACTACATATTAATGCTACTCGATTAGAGGGGCGCTATATTAACCGCCAGCACACAAAACACAAGGGTTTTTAGCGATAATTTAAGGGAATCTCGCACTAATTTACCGATCAACTCACCAATTAAACATAACGCGTAGGGTCGGCGATACCAGCGCCCACAAAACCTTCTAATCTCAGGCGGCAACTGTCACATTTACCACAGGCTTCACCTTCGGCATTTGCCTGATAACAGGATACTGTCATTGCATAATCGACACCCAATCGCATACCTTCTTTAATGATATCAGCCTTACTCATATCAATTAATGGCGCATGCACCTTTGCTCCATGCCCTTCTACCCCAGCCTTAGTCGCTGAATCGGCCATAATTTGATAGGCAGCAATGTAATCTGGGCGACAATCCGGATAACCTGAATAATCGACCGCATTAACACCTACAAAAATGGCGCTAGCATCAACCACTTCGGCATAGCCCAAAGCAAAACTCAAAAATATGGTATTTCGCGCTGGCACGTAAGTAACGGGAATACCTTCGGTAGCCGACTCAGGCACATCAATAGACGAGTCTGTTAACGCAGAACCGCCTATTACACCCAGATCAAAGCTAATAACACGATGTTCAACCGCTGCACTGGCAGTCGATAATTGTTCAGCTGCGAGTAACTCAGCCCTATGTCGCTGGCCATAATCAAAGCTCAGCGTATGGCATTCATATCCGTCGGCAATCGCCATAGCCAAAACGGTAGCCGAATCAAGGCCGCCTGAGACCAAGACAATGGCTTTTTTAGTTGATGATGGTTTGTTCGAGGATGGTTCTATTGATGTCATATTAACGTCCTGGCTGATTACCCCAAATCAATTTATGTAATTGTAGCTGCATACGCACGGCCAGCTTATCTTCTAAAATCCAATCCGCTAAGCTTTGCTCAGTAAAACCCTGCTCTCTTGTGCTTTCACCTTCAACGTCGAAGACGGGTGAAAACAACACATTGTCGACTTTACTATGCAACTGATATTGCTCGATGGTTGCTACGGCCCAGTTGTAATCTTCGCGATTACAAATAACAAATTTTACTTCATCATGGCTTTGTAGCAGGGCAATGTTCTCGTAACGATTTTTGCTCATTTCTTTTGAGGCAGGCGTTTTTAAATCGACAATACGTTTAACACGCGTATCAACCTCGGCTATATCCATTGCGCCGCTGGTTTCTAAAGATACTTTATAGCCTTTATCACAAAGTGTTTTTAGCAGCTTGATACAGGCCTTTTGCGCCAATGGCTCGCCACCGGTTACGCAAATATGCTTGGTTTCATAAAACTCTATACGACTAAGTACTTCATCCATAGGCAGTGATTCACCCCCATGAAACGAATAACTGGTATCGCAATAAACACAACGTAAGGGACAACCCGTAAGACGCACAAAGACCGTCGGCAAACCGACCCAAGAAGACTCGCCTTGTAATGAATAAAAAATCTCGGTGAGACGTAGGGTTAAATCACTGGCCAATGGCGCCATAATAGAATTGTTAGACTCAGAATCGGCCATAGTGTTAGTGCCTGTTAGTATTATCGATAAACTTATTAATGCGGCTATCAACGAATGTATTAATGAAAATATCGACTCAATTATTAATGATTATCGATAACAACTAGCGCAGACTATTATTAAGGTATTCTCGCGCAGGATTTGCTGCAGTGCTACCAGGATAATCATTCAAGACCGATTCAAGCATGCTACGCGCTGAAGCATTGTCGCCTAGCTGATGATAAACCTTACCTAATTTAAACTTAGCATCGGCTATTTTTCGATGCTTAGGATATTGCTTAATAAGCACATTAAATGATTGCTTTGATTTTGGTAAATCCGATTCAAGATAATAGAGCTCTCCCAACCAAAAATAGGCATTGGGCACATAATGCGATTTAGGATGCGCTTGAATAAAAGCAGCTAATGACACTCGCGCCTTATCAAACTGACGATCTTTCACTTTCTGGTACGCAGCACGATAAGCCTTTTTAGCAACATCAGCGCTTGATGCAACTGGCGGCACAGCGGCAACTTTTACAGTCGCTGAGACCGAGACAGGCTTAGCGGGAACAGCACTTTTTACTGCCGCCGTTGAATAATTTTTTGTCGCTGAAGTATTACTGCTACTGGGTTTATTCTTGACCGAAGCTGATTTAACCGAAGATCCTGATATCGCCGACTGGCTTAACTCCCCAATTCTGCGATCAAGATCAAGGTAATCATCCATTCGTTTCTGACTAAGCTGCTCAATAATATAGCTTTGCTGCTCGAGTAAGCCACGCAACTCTCGCACTTCAGCTTGTAAATCTTGTAACTGGACAAATAACCCTGCATTACCCGAATCGGAGCTTAATGCGATAGGTGGCGGCGCATCATTCATCGAATAATCGATAGTTTGAGTATTTGCCTTAGTATTAGTAGCTCCGGTAGCTTCTCGCGTTTGCGGGTAACGACTATCGGTAATGACCGCAGGCTCAGCTTCGACCACTTCAATTTGGGACATAGCCAAAGGAGAAAGAAAAAGCGAAGGCACTGTAAGCAAAGCAGCCAATGTAAAAGGCCGAGTAAGCAAAAATGCCAAGCCCGACAAAGCGGACTTAGCATTCATTGTAATTTTTTTAACGCTCATAAATTCAACAACAGCAATATTAGCCATGTTCATCATCGAACTACCATCAGGTTATTGGAGCTTTATTAAAGCGGAAGGCACAGAACAAACATATAACAAACGCGCCCTTCACAAACATTGAACTCAGTAAAACTTTAATCAGTAATACGTTAAAAAGGTGTTACTGAGCTCAATAGTCTTTATTTCAATTCAACACGACGATTTAAGCTATAAGCTGCATCATCACTGCGCAATGAGATTGGACGCTCTTCACCGTAGCTCACAACTTCAACACGTGATCGCGAAACACCTTGAATCGCTAAGTAATCGGCAACTGCTTTTGCACGACGCTCACCTAACGCTAAGTTATATTCACGTGAACCACGTTCATCAGCATGACCTTCAAGGCGAACACTGTCTGCCGTGTCACGAAGAGCAGATGCTTGAGCATCAAGCGCTGCACGTGCTGCAGAAGTCAACGAAGATTGATCATATTCAAAGTAGAAAACGCTTTCTAAGTTGGCAGCAGTATCAATAGATACTTCAACTGAGGCGGCATCATCAGCAGCAGAGGCAACGGCTGCGGCTGCAGCAGCGGCTTCAGCTTCGGCAGCAGCGGCTGCATCAGCTTCTTGCTGTTTAGTAGAGGCACATGCAGTTAATAAACTTACTACAATAGCTAGGAAAAGACTTTTTTTAACGATAGAGGTAGAAACAGACATTAGCTTATTTTTCATCACGATTGTACTCACTGTTGTGTGAATGGATAACGGCATAAAAAGGATTAAGGCATGCATTGTAAAGCGATTATCACGGCATGCAATGCTCTTGAGGGTATGTATTACAAACATTTTTTTAAACGGCGCTAAAAATGCGACCTATGAGACATTTTTTTACAATATGCCTCTAATAGACTCATTATCCATTAACAAGTGCCCAACATTGAACATTGAATATTGAACACAAAAGCTAATTTGCCGAAACCAAGCCAAATAACAACCAGCAATGAATCGAATAAGCCATATCGTTATTTAGTTAGGCGACCAAGCTGGCTCGCGCACATCACTTGATGGCGAAGGTAATCGAAATCTAACTCCTCCGTCGAGTGATACTGCCGCCAATACACCGCGGCCTTTATATTTTGTCGCATAAAGCAGCATACTGCCATTGGGCGAAAGGCTCGGCGATTCATCTAACGAAGAGTCCGTTAAAATAATTAAGCGCCCAGTGGCAAGCTCTTGCCAAGCAATATGGTAGCCACTGTCATCGCGATGGACCATCACCATACTTTTACCATCGGCCATTAAGCTGGCTTTGGCATTGTACGCCCCCGTATAAGTAATACGCTTGGTTGCGCCGCTGCTTAAATCAACACGGTAAATTTGCGGTCGACCACCACGGTCAGAAGTAAAAATCAGTGATTTGCCATCGGGCATCCAACTCGGCTCCGTATCAATGGCCGAATTTTTAGTAATACGTTGAAGCTTGCGTGTAGCTACTTCCATTACGTATAACTCAGGATTTCCGTCTTTCGAGAGCACCATGGCCAAACGCTTACCATCGGGTGACCATGAAGGCGCACTGTTTAAACCACGAAAATTAGTTAGCTTTTCTCGCTCACCCGTCGCAATAACTTGTCGGTAAATAGCCGGTCGTGAACTTTCAAATGAAACATAAGCAATTTGCTTTCCATCGGGCGACCAAGAAGGTGAGAGAATCGGTTCGCTGCCTTTTAATATTTCACGAGCACGAGCACCATCGGCATCGGCAAGAATTAACTGATACATTTGCTTAGGCGTATTTTGATTTTTAGCCGGAAAAGTTTTAACCGACACATAAAGCATTCGCGTTGAAAAAGCGCCGGCAATACCGGTTAACCGCTCATATACAGAATCACTGACTTTATGTGCAACCGCCCTCTCTGCGCCTTTACGATTACCGACACGACTCTTAATTAAACTTTTTTGACGATGCACATCAAATAATTCGTACTCTAAGGTCACGCTTTTATTGGTAGCTTGTGAGCGGCCAATTAATAAATAATCAACACCCAATGCGCGCCAATCACGGTAGTGGACTTCATCGGCGGCGCTGGGTGAACTGTACATAGCATCACGCGGTAAAGCCTCAAACTGACCACTGCGGGTTAAGTCGGCGGCAACCACTGCTGCCATATCTTGATCGATAGCCACACCTTCATGTCGAAAAGGAACAATCGCAATTTTAGTCGGATCCTTAACCCAATCGGTTACCTCAATCACTAAATCTGCGGCCACTAACTGGCTAAACATTACAACACTAACAACCGCAACCGTTTTAAAAAATCCCATCACAACCTTAAATCCTCTGGTGAAAATCGAAAAGTAAATTCACGAAAATGCGTTTCGAATAAACGGCTCGGCATGCCTTGCATAAAAGCAAAGCGCCCTGCTTTTTTTACAGCCAAAATAGCGGATTGATCAAACGCTTCATTACCACTGCTCTGCGCAACCGTTACCGTCACTAATTCACCGGTCGGCACCATTCGAATCTTAACTAAAGCAACCATATTGCGCCTAGCACTAGGAGGCAGTTTCCAGCGTTGATGCATTTGTTGAGAGATCATCGCCGTGTATTGCGAAATAATATTAGCGTCATCATCCGCTTGCATCTCGGCGTCCTCACCGTCAAGCATCGCCGCGAGGGCTTGCTCATCAGCTATGCGCTGCTGTTCTTTCTCAGCTTTTTCTATCGCTTTTTCTCGCGCCTCTTCTTCACGCTTAAGCTTTTCTAGGTCAGGCTTTGGTGTTTCTTTAATTTTCGGTTTAACTACTTTCGGTTTAGCAACAGGTTTTGGCTTAGCTTTCGGTTTCGGCTTTGGTTTAAGCTTAGGCTTTACTGCTTTAGGTTTTGGTTTTTCTTTCTTTAGAGTGACCAGTGTTGCCTGTACCGCTTTTATAGGCTTAATAACGGGATGTGGATTGGCACGTGGCGTCCAATCATTTGCCAAAACAATAAACAGGCCCAAATGCATTGAGACAGTAATCAATACCGGCAGCCAATAGCCTCGAGAATTAGCCACGAGTCAAAGCAACCTACATTTAAATAGCATCAAAAATTTAATCATGGTGTTTCGGTAACCAAACCAACCGACGATGCACCAGCACCCTGCAAAGCAGTCATAAGCAAGACCACTTCACCATAAGGGATTTTTTTATCTCCCCAAACCAATACAGGTGTTTTGGGTTTTTGTTGCAGAATTTTTTTAACGCGATCAACCACGGCATTCATGGCTACGGCTTTATCAGGTTTGCCGCCTAAATTAATATATAAGCTACCATCCGCTTTAATAGAAACAATTAAGGGCTCTTCAAGTCGCTCATCAATTGGAGCCGATGGCGCCTGTGGCAATTCAACATCAACCCCTTGCATGAGCAAAGGTGCTGTCACCATAAAAACAATTAGCAACACTAAGGTCACATCTACATAAGGCACAACATTAATTTCGGCAATTAACTTACGCTTGTTTTTTCTACGTGTCATTGTATGGGCATCACTTTATAAACATGACTTTATAAATAGGGCTGGGTAAATTCACTTTTCTACTTTTCTACTTTTCTACTTTAGCCATTGAGTGAACCTGACGATGCAAGATACCTGTAAATTCATCTGCGAAATTTTCATAGCGATTGCTAAGCATATCGACACGAGCAGAGAATCGGTTATAGGCAATAACAGCAGGAATAGCCGCAAACAAGCCCATGGCTGTCGCAATTAATGCTTCCGAAATACCCGGCGCAACAGAGGCCAAGGTTGCCTGATGCGTATTGGCTAAACCGCGGAATGCGCCCATTACACCCCAAACGGTTCCAAATAAACCCACATAGGGACTAGCTGATCCCACATTCGCTAAAAACGGTAAGTGACGCTCAAGGTGTTCTTCTTCTCGCGCCAGTGCAACACGCATGGCCCGCTCAGCACCGGCCATAATGGCATCAGAATCGATATTACCTTGCTGACGTAAACGAGAGAATTCTTTAAAGCCGGCTCTAAAAATAGCCTCTACACCTTCAATAGATTCCGTTTCTCCGCGGCTCGTTCCCGCACGGTACAACTGCCCTAAATCGACACCCGACCAAAATTCATCTTCGAACGCGAGTAAATCGCGATGCGCACGGCGGAAAACGCCGACGCGTTGCAGTATCATCGACCATGAAAAAATCGATGCCAGCATCAGTGACAACATAACAAGCTGAACTAACAAACTCGCCTCGAGTACTAAACTCCAAACTGACAGTGGCTCACCCACGTTGTAACTCCTACCTTATTAAACAAATTTCAAAAAACTAGCCCTGAACTCTACGCTAGTACTCTACGCTAGCACTCTACGCTAATATTCTTCGCTAGAACTCTTCGCTAGTACTGAATCTGGATCCTTATCGATAACTACAAGCTCACCTATTACTGCAATTGCTCAAGTAAATGAGTCGGCATACTGGCAGGCTTTTGATTGCTTCGTCGAACACAAGCCACTTTCACTTCACCGCTGCAAAGCACTTGGTCACCACAGCTAATGGTTTGTTCAAACACGACTGCGACTTTGCCAACTTTTGTCACTTTAGCTGTTACCTGTAGCTCATCATCTAATGTTGCTGATGCGTGATAGTTCGCATTTAATGAATGCACGACAAACATTAAATCATCCGCAAAAATAGCCGCCTTACCATAACCTAAGCTACGCATTAATTCTGTGCGAGCGCGCTCCATAAATTTAAGATAATTGACGTAATAGACAATGCCGCCTGCATCCGTGTCTTCAATATAAACACGTATAGGTATAACAATCTCTACTGCTGCTGTCGATACGTTAGATGACACCCACAAACCTCACTCGGCTTTTTAC